>NZ_JBIGLU010000067.1:0-12198 GCF_043658375.1 Pseudomonas sp. PsB
TTCCTATGTTCAAAAGCAGCTAGACAGTGTGGGCGAGTCCATACATAGGAGCGGCCTTGTGTCGCGAAAGGGCTGCAGAGCAGCCCCGGCAATTTGTGCATCTGCGCTGAAACCCCGGGGGTAACACAGATAATGTGGGAGCGGGTTTACCCGCGAAGCAGACAACTCGGTGCATGGCACCGGCTTCGCCGGTGTTCGCGGGTGAACCCGCTCCCACAGGGATATCTGATAGCCCGTAGGCTGTGGTCAGTAGGAAGCCACCACAATGGACACACGGCGGTTCTCGGTACGCCCGGCGCTGGTGCGGTTGTTCGCCACCGGCTGGCTGCTGCCCAGCCCGCGGGACTGGATGTTCTGCGCCTGCATGCCTACCCCGACCAGCGCCCTGGCCACGCTCTGCGCCCGGCGCTCGGACAGCTGCTGGTTATACGCCGCCTTGCCGGACGAGTCGGCATGCCCATCCACCCGCACGCCCTGGATGCCAACACCGAGCAGCGCCTTGCCAATGCGTTCGACAATCGCCTGGCTCTGGCTGTTGAGGCTGTCCAGGTCGCTGCCGAACAGCACCTTGCCGGACAAATCGTAGGCCCAGCCTTCGTCGGTCGGGGTAAAGCCTTCACGCTTGAGCACGGCAATCTGCTCGGCGGTCAGGCCTTTGGGCGGAGCGCTCTGGCAGCCGGTCAGCGCCAGCACGGCGAGCAACAAGGCCCAAAGGGGGAAACGCAAAGCCTGTATCACGGGTTCAACTCCTGTTCTTGATTTCGCTGGCGGACCGTTCCGTCTGCGCCACTTGCCAATGGCCACGGCGTTTGCGCTTGGCCTGGTACATCGCCGCATCGGCGGCATTCAGAAGACTGGCAGGGTCAGCGCCGTCATCCGGGTAATAGGCAATACCGACACTCAACGAGGTGGCGATACTGCGGCCACTGTCCAACTGCACCGGCAACTTCATGCTGGCAACGATCTTCTCGGCAATGTGCTCGGCGTCCTGGCGCGAATGCAAAGGCGTCAGCAGCACGGCGAACTCGTCGCCACCCAAACGCGCCACCAGGTCGTGCTCGCGCAGTTGGGCACGCACGCGGTCGGCCACGCTGATCAGCACTTCGTCGCCCACCGCATGGCCGAGGGTGTCGTTGATCTGCTTGAAGTGGTCGCTGTCGAGAAACAGCAGCGCCAGGTGATCTTGCTGCCGTTCTGCATTGCGCACACTGCGGCTCAGGCGCCCCTCGAAGAAGGCGCGGTTGGGCAGGCCGGTCAGGCTGTCGTGGCTGGCCTGGTGCGCCAGGGTCTGGTTTTCGCTCTGCAGGTGGCTTTGCCACACCTCCAGTTCGTCCAGCAGGGCGTTGAAGTCATTGCCCAGTTCGTTGAGCTCGGCAATCGGCGCTTCCGGCACGCGCCGGTCGAAACTGCGCTCGCGGCGGGCGGCGTGGGCGACACTGGCCAGGCCACGCAGCGGGCGGACGATATCGCTGAGCAGACGCCGCGACAGGTATTGGGCAGCCAGGGCGCTGAGCACCGTGCAGAACAGGATGCCGGCCAGCCCGCTGAACAGGAACAGCAACAGGCTACGCCCCTGGCCAACCAGCTCGATGCGCCCGACCTGCTGCTGCTGGTGCGTGATCGGCAGGTTGATTGGCTCATCCAGCAAGGCGGTGGCCACCTGCGCCTCCAGCCGCGCGAGCACGCCGGTATCGCTGCGCTGCCAATGCGCCAGCTGCTCGCCTTCGTTGTTGAAGACCCTGGCTTCGGCCACTTCCTCGGCACTGGCAATCAGCGCCAGCGATTCATTGGCCGCTGCGCTGTCGTCAAACACCACCGCCGCTTCCACGGTGTAGCTGATCGAGCGGGCGATCAGGTGCAGGTTGTCGTTGGCGTAAACACGCAGGGCGAGCACGCCCAGCAGGGTCAGGGATATGCCGGCCAGGCCCACGGCGAGCAAGGCGACGCTGAGATGGCCACGGCCCAGCACCGAGCGCAGGGTCGGGCGCACGCCGCGCTTGCGGGTTGGTTTCATGGTTGCACCGCCCGGCGCCGCGACAATTGCAGCACGCTGGGGTGAATGCGCACGCCGGAGCGTGCCACCGAGTCCAGGTTGACTTCAAAGGCGACCTGCTGGTCGCTGATCCGCAAGCAGAACAGGCTGCCGACCGTGCACGGGTCGTCTGCCTCGCTGATGCTCAGCACCGGGTGGCCACTGACGCGCTCGAACAGCCGGTCGCGCTGGCCCTGGTCGAGTTTGCCGATGTAGATGGCGTCGCATGCCTGGGCGACCTGGCTATCGTCTGCCAGTAGCCGCCGCACTTGCAGCGGTCGGCCGGACTCCTGCACATGGCCTTTGATCAGGTCATCGGCGTATTCGGTCGGGCCGACCAGGCACAGGCGCAAGGGCGAGGGTTCGACGGGCCAGCGGGCGTAGCTGAAGATGCCCAGCACCACCTGGGTGACGGCCTTGGCACGTTGCTGCGCCTGGGCGGCAGTTATGGCGGGGTCTGCCCGGGCCGGGCCTGCGGAAAGGAACAGGGCGGCCAGCAATAGCGAAAGCGCACAGCTCGTCACTCGCCTTGCGGCCACTTTCATGTGGGAAATCTCTTAAGGTCCTTTCCAATATCGGCGCAACGATAGCACATGGCCGCATGCCTGTATGAAAGGCGCGGAGGCATTTACGTTCCCTGTAGGAGCGGCCTTGTGTCGCGAAAGGGCTGCATAGCAGCCCCTCGATATCTGCTGCGCTGCTGAGATCCGGGGGCCGCTTTGCGGCCCTTTCGCGACACAAGGCCGCTCCTACAGAGGACTGCGTCCGGTGTCAGACTTGCTCCAGCATCAACCCGGAAATTCGCCGTACCTTGCGCGTCACCGCCTCTTCGAAAATACCCTGGCGGGGCTCGACCAGGCTGAAGCAGTGCTTGGCGCGGGTGATGCCGGTGTATACCAGCTCCTTGGTCAGCACCGGGTTGAGCGCATCCGGTAGCACCAGCGCGGTGTGGCTGAACTCCGAGCCCTGGGACTTGTGCACGGTCATGGCGAATACCGTTTCCACTTCGTTCAGCCGGCTGGGCAGGACGAAGCGCACACCGCCGCTGCCGTCGTTACGCGGGAAGGCCACGCGCAACAGGGGTTCGCCGCGCTCGTCCGGCAGGCGCAGGGCGATGCCGATGTCACCGTTCATCAGGCCCAGGCCGTAATCGTTGCGGGTTACCAGCACCGGGCGCCCTTCGTACCAAGGCTGCTGGCTGTCGATCAGCCCGGCATTGTGCAGCACCCGTGCCACCCGCTCGTTGAGGCCTTCGACACCCCAGGCGCCGCGGCGTACCGCACACAGCAGCTGGAAGTCCTCGAAGCTGTGCAGCACCTTGCCCGCCCATTGCTCCCACGCGGGGTCGTCAACGGCGGTATCGAGTGCCGGGCGGAAGCGGCCCAGGGTGCGCAGGTAGCTGCGATAACCCTGCGGGCCGTCGCTGCCGCGGTTCAGGCCGTCGAGCAGCAGGCGGTCGAAGGCGCGGTCCTGTTCGTGCTTCAGGGCCAGGCTGTACACATCGGGCGGCGGCGTGGCCAGCAGGTTGCGCGCCGCATGGGCGTCCTGGCGGTTGACCAGCCGGGCCAGCTGGCCAATGCCGCTACCTTCGCCGAAACGCCGCGAGAAGCGCAGCATCACCACCTGCTGGGCCAACGGGTTGCGTTGCTCATCGCCGGCCTTGAGGCCGCTGCCCGCCAGCGACTCGCCACCGGTCTGCTCCAGCCATGCCTCGGTCGCCGGCGAGTAACAGCCCTCCTCGGCATCCCGGCACAGGTCACCCAGTACCGCACCGGCTTCGACCGAGGCCAGCTGGTCCTTGTCGCCCAGCAGTACCAGACGTGCCCGTGGCGGCAGGGCATCGAGCAGGTTGGCCATCATCTCAAGGTCGATCATCGACGCTTCGTCGACCACCAGCACATCCAACGGCAGCGGGTTGCCGGCATGGTGGCGGAAGTGCCGCGAACCGGGGCGGCTGCCGAGCAGGCGGTGCACGGTGCTGACCTCGGTGGGGATCTGCCCGCGCACCTCGGCGCTGACCTGCAGGCGCTCGACCTGTTGGCCAATGGATTCGGTCAGGCGCGCGGCCGCCTTGCCGGTCGGCGCGGCCAGGCGAATGCGCAATGGCCTGCCTAGCTCTACCGCCGGCGCCTGCAACAAGGCCAGCAGGCGCACCACGGTAGTCGTCTTACCCGTGCCGGGGCCGCCGGTGATGATGCTGAAGCCTGCGCGGGTGGCCAGGGCGCAGGCGAGCTTCTGCCAGTCCACCTGGCCTGCCGGCGCACCACCGTCGAACAGTTGCGCCAGACGGCCAGGCAGGTCGGCCGGAGGCGCTTCGGCCTGGGTCAGGCGCTGGCGAAGGGTATGGTCGATGCGCCGCTCGTAACTCCAGTAACGGCGCAGGTACAAACGCTCGCCGCTGAGCACCAGAGGCCGCGCTTGCTGGCCCGGGGTATCCCCGGCGGCCACCAGCGGGCTGGCGGTAATGCGCTGGAGCCAGGCGTGCAGGTCGAGGTTGGCCAGCAACTGCGAGGGCAGCAGCAAGGGGCCGGTCAAGGCGTCGCCTTCAGGCGGCAAGGACAGGGCGAAATCGGGCTCGGCCAGGGTCTGCTGCAGGTCGAGGCAGACATGGCCGTGGCCCAGTTGGTGGCTGGCCAGCGCGGCGGCCAGCAACAGCAGTGGGTCGCTACCGGGTGCTCGCTCCTCCAGGAACGATACGAACGCACGGTCCAGGGCGCGCAGCCATCCCCGCTCTACCCAGCGGTCGAGCAGTTGCAGCAGGTCACCGCTGTCATGCTGCGGCGCCAGTGCGAGCAGGTGCTCGGCGTGCAGCGGGGTGGGCAACAGGTCGACTAGGCTTCGGCTCATATCACGGCTCCGGCAAACAGGTCCTGCTGTACGGGCGGATGCTCACCACGGAACAGCGCATCGAGGCTTTCGATCAGCTCACGCGGTGGCTTGGCGTGGTAAACGCCGTGGCCGCTGCTGCTGGCGCCTCGCAGGAAGATGAACAGGGCGCCGCCGACATGGCGGTCGTAGTCGTAGTCAGGCAGGCGGGCGCGCAACTGGCGATGCAGGGCCAGCAGGTACAGCACGTACTGCAGGTCGTAGCGATGCTCGAGGATGGCCTTTTCCATGGCCTGGGCATCGTAGGCCTGGATATCCGGGCCCAGCCAGTTGGACTTGTAGTCGGTCACGTAGTAACGCCCGTCCAGCTCGAAGGCCAGGTCGATGAAACCTTTGAACATGCCATTGAGCACGGTCGGCTGCGCCGCCGGGCGTGCCAGGCCGGGGTGGGTGTGGCGTGCCACCAGGCGGTCGAGTTGTTCGGCATCGACCTGGTGGCTGGCGAACCAGAACTCCATTTCGATCTGGTAGTGGCGCAGCTGCCCGAGCGTCACACCGAGGTCGTTGCCCGGCAACGGCAGCGCTTCGCCCAGCAGGCGCTGCAGCCAGTGCGTCAGGGTGGGGATCCAGCCGGTCCAGTCACGACGGTTGCAGCGCTGGCCAACGGTTCGCTCGATCAGCCGTGCATTGCCGCTGACTTGGCTGAAGCCCTCGCGGCCAACCCATTCCAGCAAGCCATGCAGGAAGGTGCCCGGGTTGGGCCCGCGCGGGAAGCGGTGAATATCGCCACTGTCGGCCGGGACCTCGCGCAGCACCTGGGTATCGACCACTTCATCATCCAGTAACTGCTGGGCCTGCGAACTGTCGGCACCGAGGGTCTGGTCGCCGACGCGCAGGGCACTGTACGAGGCAATCCACCAATGCTCGGCGCCCGCTGCGCGGCGCGGTTTGCGGGCAGGTAGCAGCTCATGCTCGGCGTGCGGCATGCAATACACCTGCTCATCTGCCGGCGGCAGGCTCGGGCAAGAGATGTGCGGGCAGGTCTTGGCCAAAGCCTGCAACCAGTCCGTCAGTTGCTGCGAGCCCGGCAGGGCGAGGCCGCCACCCAGCAGGTAGCCGAACGCCGAGCGGTGCAGTTGCGAGCTCTTCTGGTTGCCCCGCTTGAGGTCGGCGACACCCAGCCAGCAGGCATGCTGGGCGCGGGTCAGGGCCACATAGAGCAGGCGCAGGTCTTCGGCCAGGCGCTCGTCGTCGGCGCGGTCGATCTGTTCCTGGTCTGGTGTGAGGGTGAGATGGGCGTTGCCCTGGCTATCATGCCAGGCCAGCGGCAGGCGGCTGCCGTCCACCGGTTTGCTGGTGCAGATGAACGGCAGGTAGACCAAGGGGTATTCCAGGCCCTTGGATTTGTGGATGGTCACCACTTTCACCAGCTGCTCGTCACTCTCCAGGCGCAGGATCTGCTCTTCACCAGCCTGGCCGGAACTGGCCAGGTGCTCGGCCAGGTGGCGGATCAGCGCCTGTTCGCCGTCCAGTTCGCCGGCGGCCTGTTGCAACAGCTCGGCCAGGTGCAGCAGGTTGGTCAGCACCCGCTCGCCATCGCTGCGGCGGATCAGCGTGCGCGGCAGCTGGAAGTCATGCAGCAGGTGCCGCAGCATCGGCAACACGCCCTGGCGCTGCCAGGTGTCGCGGTAACGGCGAAAACGCATGACCCAGTCTTCCCAGACCCGCTCGTCCTGGTTCAGGCGGTCCAGCGCAGCCAGCGACAGATTGAGGGTAAGGCTGGCCAGGGCGGCCTTGAGCAGGCGCTCCGAGTCGGGTTCGGCGCAGGCCTTTAGCCAGGCCAACAGGTCGTGGGCTTCCTGGGCGGCGAATACCGAGTCCTTGTCGGACAGGTACACACTACGCACCTCGCGCGCGGCAAGCTCGGCGCGGACCATCTGCGCTTCATGGCCATCGCGCACCAGGATGGCGATGTCCGATGGCAGGCACGGGCGCAGTTCGCCCTCGGCATTCTGGAAACCAGCCGTGCCTTGCTGGCCGCCATTGAGCAAGGCGACGATATGGCTGGCGCAACTGGCGGCCAGCTGCTGCCGGTAAACGCTGCCGGAGACCGGCTCTTCGCTTTCCAGATGCCAGCATTGAAGGGCTGCGCAGGCTTCACCGTCGATCAACAGCTGCTCGCCACGGCCTTTGGCGCGGACCTCGATGAACGGCAGCGGGTTGTCATCGGCCTCGCGGAACAGGAATGCGCCACGCCCTGCCTCACGCGCCTCGGCCTGCAGGAACACCTGGTTGACCGCCGCGACCATAGCCTTGCTGGAGCGGTAGTTGGTGTCCAGGCTGTGCAGGCGACCACTCGTGGCACGGCGGGCGGCGAGGTAGGTGTAGATGTCGGCGCCACGGAAGGCATAGATCGCCTGCTTGGGGTCGCCGATCATGAACAGGCCGGTTTCGGCGCGGTTTTCGCTGATCTGGTAGATGCGCTCGAAGATGCCGTACTGCACCGGGTCGGTGTCCTGGAACTCGTCGATCAACGCCACCGGGAACTGTTCGCGGATCAGGCTGGCCAAGCGCTCGCCGGCCTCGCTGGCAAGGGCGTGCTGCAGGCGCAGGAGCATGTCGTCGAAGCCCATTTCCGCACGCCGACGCTTCTCCACTTCGAAGCGTGCCGATACCCAGTTGGCGGCATGCTCGAGCAATGGGGCATCCGGGCTGTCCAGGGCTTGGAGCTGTTGCTGCAAGCTCTGCATGGCATTGAGGGCCGGGTGCTCGGGTGGCTCGCCCTTCCAGGCTTCGGCCATGCCCGCCGGGGTCAGGCGGGTAAAGCCGGTGCCCAGGTCGAGCTCCACCAGTTGTTCGGCTGCGGCCCAGGCGCAGAGCTTATCGAACCAGGGCTCGAAGTAACGGGCCTGCATCTTGCGGCCATCGACTTGTTTGGCGGCCAGTGCATCACGGCAGATCTGGCGCAACTCCTCGGCCCATTGCGCCCAAGGCGCCTTTAGCCGGGCCAACTGCTCGCCACGCTGCTGCAGCGATGCCTGGATCAGTGCCGCCGGCTCGGGCCCGTCGTGCTGGGCGCGCACGCGACCGAACAGTGGGCGGATCCGCGGCAGCAAGGCGTCGGGGCTGCCCCAGTGGCCACGCACCCAGGCCAGCGCGTCGCCTTGCATGCCGTAGCAGAAGCGCCGCCAGTAGTCGCGCATGACCTGGCCCAGCAGTTCGCTGTGGTCGGTTTCCAGGGTCTGGGTAAACAGGCTGCCGCTGTCGAAGGCATGTTCGCGCAGCATGCGCTGGCACCAGCCGTGGATGGTCGATACCGCTGCCTCGTCCATCCACTGCACGGCGATTTCCAGGCGCCCGGCACAGCGTGGCCAGGTTTCTTCCGGGTAATCGTCACGCAGCTGATGCAGCAGCGGGTCGGCCGCCTCCAGCTCGCCACGGAAGAACCGCGCAGCTTCGGCCAGGCGGGCGCGGATACGTTCGCGCAGCTCTTTGGTTGCGGCGTCGGTGAAGGTCACCACGAGGATCTGCGGTGGTAGCAGCTCGCGGTCGAAGCCCTGCTCGCCACCGTGACCGAGGATCAGGCGCAGGTACAGCGCCGAAATGGTGAAGGTCTTGCCCGTGCCGGCGCTGGCCTCGATCAGCTGGCTGCCGTGCAGGGGGAAACTCAGTGCCAGGGGACGGTCCTGGGTCATGCGCCTTTCTCCGGGTTGCCCAGGGTCTGCCACGGGGCGTTGAACAATGGGCGGTACAAGGCTTCGCACCAGCCTTCGAAGGTTTCATCAGCGGTGAGCGCGGCAAAGTCGCGGAACTGCCGGGCCAGGGCGATGCTTTCACTGCGCTCGCCGAAGCTGGTGCGCTCGTCGCCTTCGTAGGCGCGGGCAGCAGCAGCCAGGGCTTTGTCGCTATCGTCCTGGGCCAGCCAGGCGAACGCGGTCTTGGCAGCGACCGGCAACGGCGCATTCATCGCCGCCTGACGGGCTACCAGCAGGTCGCCCAGCAATTGCGCCGCCTGCGCTTGCGGCAGTGGCGCAAGCAGCAGGGTCAGGTCGCTGGCTACCAGCGCGCTGTTATAGGGGTAGCCCGCCGCGCAGGCCGCCAGGTGCGTGACCCAGGGCGCGATCAGGCGGTGCCACTTGAGGGCGTTACGCCCGGCACTGATGGTGTTGGGTACGGTGGTGATGCTGAGCAGGCTCTGGTCATCCGCCTGGAACAGCCGCCCCAGCCAGCCTTCGAGACGATGCTGGCCGTGCTCGAAATGCACTGGCAATGCCCCCTCGACCAGCTGCGGCCAGCGTTGCAATAGCTGGCGGTGGCGTTGCAGCAGGTCTGGCAGGGGCTCGATCAGCTCGCGCTGCAGCAGTTCGCCGAAGCCGGCCAGTGGCAGCACGCCACAGGCCTGCAAGCGCCGGGCCTGGGCCTGCAGGGCCTGTTCGGCATTGTCCGGCTCGGCCAGTGCTGCACCCAGCAGGCTTTCACTGGCGCCGTACCGTTGCAGGGTATCGAGGACGAAGGGTTCCTCGTCCGGGGTCGGTGCTTCCAGCGCTTCGAAGTAGACTTTCAGACGCTGGCTGAAGAAGTGCCGCACCGGGTGGCGCAGGAAGTCATTCAGCTGGGTCAGGCTCAAGGCCTCATCGTCATGGTATGGCGGCAGGCCGGGGTCGCACTGCTGGTCCTCCTGGCCCTGCTGGTGCAACACCTGCCATTCGTGGGCAAAGCTGAACAGCGGGCTGCCCTTCTGGAAGTAGCGTGGGCTGAACGGTTGCAGCGGGTGCTCCTGGGTCAGTGCGTGCAGCAGTTGCTCGCCCGGTTCTGCTGGCTGCCCCTGCTCCGCGCCTGCCAGCTGCCAGCCGGCTGCAAGGTGATCGCGCAACTGGCCGATCAGTACCGAGGCCGGGCGTTCGCTGTTGTCGCGGATGCTCCGCCCGACCCAGCTGACATACAGTTGGTCGCGGGCCGACAACAATGCTTCGAGCAGCAGGTAGCGGTCATCCTCACGGCGCGAGCGGTCACCGGGGCGGTAGTCGCTGGCCATCAGGTCGAAGTCCAGCGGCTGCTGAGCGCGGGGGTAATCGCCATCGTTCATGCCCAGCAGGCAGACCACCCGGAACGGGATGGCGCGCATCGGCATGAGGGTACAGAAGTTCACCGAGCCGGCGAGGAAGCGCTGGGACAACTTGCCCTGGTCGAGGCCCGACAGCCAGGCTTCGCGCACTACGGTCAGCGGCAATGGGTCTTGCAGGCCGACGGCCTCGCACACTTCAAGCCAGCTATCACGCAGATCCTGCAACTGCATCAGCAGGAACTCGTCGTGCTCGCCCTCGGCCAGGAAAAACACTTGCAGCAAGGCATGCAGACGCTCGCCCCACTGGCTGACAGTGGCAGGCTCGGACAGGGTCTGGCCGGCCACTTCGAGGGCGTCCAGCAAGGCGACCAGCGGGCCGATCAGTGCCGCATCCAGGCCACCGATTTCATCGTAGGGTTCGATGCCGTCACAGGCCTCACCCACGCCTACGGCATAACCCAGCAGCATGCGCCGCAGGCCGAACCGCCAGCTGTTCTGTTCCAGCCCGGCGGGCAAGCCCAGGCTGGCCCGCTGCTCGGCATTGAGGCCCCAGCGGATGCCAGCCCCCTCGATCCAGCGGTGCAGCGTGGGCAGGTCGTTTTCGCGTATGCCGAAACGGGCGCGGACTGCCGGCACATCCAGCAGGTCGAGCACTTCGCTGACCGCGAAGCGGCTGTCCGGTAGCTTGAGCAGGTGTTCGAGGGCAATCAGCAAGGGTTCGCGGCCACGCTGGCCCTGGTCGGTCAGGGTGAACGGGATGTAGCGCGGATCGTTGCGCTGCAACTGGCCGAAAACGGCGCGAATATGCGGCGCGTAGGTATCGATGGCCGGCAGCATGACGATTACGTCACGTGGGCGCAGGGTTGGGTCGGCGCTGAACCGGGCCAGTAACTGATCGTGGAGGATCTCCACTTCACGTTGCGGGCTGTGGGCGATGTGGAAGCGGATCGAGCGGTCCTTCGCCGGGTCGACTGGATGCCACTGCTCGCGGGTTTCTGCGAGCGGACGCAGTTCGAGGATGTCGTCCTGCAACTGGTTGAGCAGCGTGGTGGGCGAGCCGTCACTGAACAGGTCGATGCGACCGTCGCTGAACACGCCCTGGTAACTGCCGGGGTCATCGTAGCTGTCGAGCAGGTTGATGTAGTCGCGGCCTTGTTTGCCCCAGGCGGCCAGCAAAGGGTGGGCATGCTGGTGCAGCGACTGGTCGTCCAGTTGCAAGGGCATGCCCTGCTTGCGTTGCTGGCGCTTGTACTGGTGGCGCAGCAGGTCCTTGTCGGCAACGATATCGGCCCAGTGGTGGCGGCAGGGGTTGTGCACGCACAGCAGCACCTGGCTGAAGCGTGCCAGGCCGGCCAGTGCCTCGAGGGCCTGGGCTGGCAGCGAGGAGATACCGAATACGATCACCCGGGCCGGCAGACCGGCAGGTGCCTGCTCCAGGCTGTTGATACGTTCGATGAAGCGTTGATGTACGCCGGCACGGCTCTGCGCCATGCCCTGCTCGCCAACATCCTCCAGCAATGCACGCCACAACTCGGCCTGCCAGCGGTTGCCCGGGGGCAGCGCCTTGCGCTCACCGCGAGCGGTGTTGAGGATGTGCTCGCCAGCGGCCCAGTCCTTGAGCCAGTCGGCGCGGTAAACCTGATACTGGTCGAACAGGTCGGCCAGGCGCTCGGCGAGCTGATAGCGCTTGCGCAGGTCGCTGTCGTCGGTGAGGAAGCGTCGCAACGGCTCGAAATGCGGGCGTTCGATCAAGGCCGGGAGCAGACGCATCAGACGCCAGGTCAGCGGTGCCTTGTCGAGCAGGGAGACTTCGGGAATTTCGTCACGGCCCAGCACGCTGCGGTACAGCTGCCACATGAAGCTGCCTGGCAGTTGCACGTCGATGGCGGCGGCGATACCGCAACCACCCTGGTCATCGTCCTGAGGGTCTTCGGCAAGGGCAAGTTTGAGCCATTGGGCGATGCCATTGCTTTGCACCAGGGCGATTTCGTTTTCCAGAGGTGCCAAGGGGTAGCGACGCATCCAGCTCACCACCAGGCTGCGCAGGTCGTCGAGGCGGTTGCCGTGAACGATCATGAAGCCGGGTTGGAGGTGAGTGGTATTGGGCATCGGGAGGTCTCTGGCTGGCGCTGGGGATGAGGGAAACGATATCACGTAGGTACCATACGGAGAGTATGGCGTAGTGCCATTAACCGTCTGAATTGTGGGAGGCAACATAACAGCGGGCCTGCGCGACCTTTGTAGGAGCGGCCTTGTGTCGCGATCGGGCGCGCAG
>NZ_JBIGLU010000068.1:0-11760 GCF_043658375.1 Pseudomonas sp. PsB
TGATGCGCAACAGTTGAAATTGCTGGGGCTGCTTTGCAGCCCTTTCGCGACACAAGGCCGCTCCTACAGGGATTGCGCAATTCCTGAGTTCTGCGCATACCTGTGGGAGCTGGCTTGCCGGCGATGGGCCGCAAAGCGGCCCCCAATTACTTAACCAGGCTCAAGCGCCGGCGAATCGGCTCGAACTCTACTGTAGCCTTGCGCACCAGCGGGTCTGGAGCGCCCTGCTCGATTGCTTGCCAATAGCGCCACGGCACCTTGGCCGAGCCCAGTTCGTAGTCCATGCCGTCCCAGTTATCTTCACGGAAGCTGTAGAAGGCCCAGTGCAACCGGTGGCGATCCAGCACGCTGAGCACGTCTTCCAGGTATTGCCGGCACCCCGGCAGCCTGCGCATGCAGCCGAACTCGCCCACCACCAACCGCGAGCGGGGCACGTTCATGGCCGCGGCCCAGTCCAGCGGCTGGCGCAGGTATTGCGCCACACGCTGGCCATCCCACTGCTGCGTCTGCCCCGCGAACGGCGCCGGGCCGGGATAGGCGATGGGTTGCTTGCGCGTCATGTTCGGTGCACTGGTCACCAGATAGGGCTCGTACATGTGCACGCTGTACAGCACCCGCTGGTCTTCCAGAGGTGCCGGCCAGTAACCGAAGGCGTCGGCGGCGGCGAACCAGCCGGCATCGAGCATGACCGGCGTGTCCGCGTCCTCCTCGCGAATGGCCGCTATCAACTGCCGATACAGGGCCGGCAGATCACGCGCACTCCCCTGCTGCCGTGCATACCACTGCTGCATTTGCCCAGGGTCGGCATGCTCGGCCAGGCCACCTTGCTTCTCCGGGGCGGGCTCGTTGACCAGGTTGTAAGCGGCGATGGCCGGGTGACCTTTCAGCTCGCGGGCCAGATCCCGCCAGAAGGCCGCAGCCTGCAACCAGTAGCGTTTGTCCTGCCAGAGACGGTCGTCGAACTGACCCTGGTTGTTTTGCGACCAGCGCATGCCGGGTAGCGAGAGCGGTGCGATGACCACCTTGAGGCCGGCCTTATGGGCGCGGTCGAGGGTGGCTCGCAGCGTGGCCAGGTCGGCCGCAGGCAGGCCTTGGTAGGCATCGGCATCGCCGAGGAGGAAGTCGCGTTCCGCCGGCTGCCATTTGTCGTAGGACAGCCGCACCCAGGTCGCGTCATAACCGCTCAAGGCGTCGAAGTAGGCTTGATCAGGCGGCAGCCGGTTGAAGCTGTTGCCACCGTGGCGGGGGGTGTTCCAGAAAGCCATGAGATCGGCTGCCATGGCAGCAGGCCCCATGGCCAACAAAAACGCAGCGAGAATGACATGACGCATGGTGCCGACACTCCTCGACAGTTTGCGGGAGGGGCAAGCATACGCCAGTGAAAAGATGCCGGTTCTTGCTGAGTTTTTTCAGGAATTTACCGACACGTTTGGCTCAGAAACACCCTACAGAAACATCCTGCTTGCGCGGTCACTTGTAGGAGCGGCCTTGTGTCGCGAAAGGGCTGCAAAGCAGCCCCGGCAATTTATGGATTAACGCTGAAATCGTGGGGCTGCTTTGCAGCCCTTTCGCGACACAAGGCCGCTCCTACAGGGTCCAGAGCAAGGCTCAGAGGCCCAGCGCCAACCCCAGCACCACGGCCAGTTCGAGCAACTCGAGCATTGCACCAGCGGTATCGCCGGTAGTCCCGCCCAAGCGCCGGCACATCAGTTGTCGCAACCAGGCAAACACCGCCAACGCCAGCACCACGACCCACCCGCCCAGGACCAGGCAAAAAAGCACACAGCCCAGCAGCACCCAGCCGGCCGCATGCCGGGGCAGGTGCTCGGCCAGCGCTTGGCCCAAACCGCCCTGCCGTACATAAGGCGTACTCAGGAACAACCCGAGCATCGCCGCCCGCCCGATCAATGGTGCCAGTAACAACTGCGCGCCAATGCCCTGCTCGACCAGCACCCACAAGGCGCAGAACTTCAACAACAGCACCAGCACCAGGGTGACCACGGCAATCGGCCCGCTACGCGGGTCTTTCATGATCAGCAGGGTGCGTTCGCGGTCACCGAAGCCGCCCAGCCAAGCGTCGGCGCTGTCCGCCAGGCCATCCAGATGCAAGGCGCCACTGAGCAACACCCACAACGTCAGCAGCAGGGCCGCGTGCAGCGGTGTCGGCGTGCCCTCCAGCAGGTGGCTGGCCAGCCACAGCAACAGGCCGAACAGCAACCCGACCAGCGGGTAGCAGAGCAGCGAGCGCCCCACCTCGCGCGGCGCCGGCATGCCCGGCAGACTCACCGGCAGGCTGCTGAGAAACTGCAAGGCAATCCACAACGGCAACATTTCAGCGCCCCTCGACCAACTGGCCGTCGTCACCCGGCACCAATCGCATCAGCGCAGCGTGGCCGACTTCGACCTGCAGCAACTGCGCCCTCGGCAAACCACGGGCACGGGCCAGCAGCAGCCGCATCACGCCGCCATGGGTGACCAGCAGCACACGCTTGCCAGCATGCTGATGGCTCAGGCGCTCGACAGCCGCCAGCACACGCTCGGCAAACGCCTCGACCGGCTCGCCATTGGGCGGTGTAAACGCGTAAGGGTCCGCCCAGAAGCGCCCAAGCGCGTCCGCCTGGTCTTCCATGATCTGCGCCGCACTACGGCCTTCCCAGTCGCCAAAATGCAGTTCCTGCAACGCCGCTTCGCGCTGTACCGGCAGGTTCAGCCGCTCGCCCAGTTCCTCGGCAAAACGCGCGCAGCGCTGCAGCGGCGAACTGACCAGCACCTCCCACGGGCCGGCTTCGGCCACGGCGCCACGCATCTGCGCCCAGCCCTTGTCGGTCAAGGCATCATCAAGGCTGCCACGCAGGCCGCCCTGTTCCGTTTCGCCATGGCGCAGCAGGTCGAGGATCATGCCGGGCGGTCCGCCACCGCAGCCTCGGCGAAGGTCGCCATCTGCCCGTGCAACGCACAGGCCAGGCGCAACAGCGGTACGACCAGAGCAGCCCCACTGCCCTCGCCCAGGCGCAGGCCCAGGGCCAGCAACGGCTTGGCCTGCAACGCGTCGAGCAAGGCTTTGTGCCCAGGCTCTGCGCCTTGGTGGGCGAACAGCAACCAGGCCCGGCATTGCGGGTTGAGGCGCACCGCCAGCAGCGCGGCGACGCTGCAGATGAAGCCGTCCACCAGCACCGCGATACCCGCCTGCGCACAGCCGATGTAGGCGCCGGCCAGGGCCGCGATCTCGAAACCACCGACACAACCCAGTGCCTGCAATGGATCGTTGGCGCTCAGGCCATGCAGGCTCAGCGCCCGTTCGATGACCTCGGCCTTGTGCCGCACCCCGGCGTGGTCCAGGCCGGTACCCGGGCCACTCAACTCAGCCGGCGGGCAACCCAGCAAGACGCTGGCCAAGGCAGCGGCAGCCGTGGTGTTGCCAATACCCATCTCGCCACCGATGAACAGCTGCGCGCCCTGTTCGGCGGCGCGCAGGGCACTATCGCGGCCAGCCTGCAGGGCGGCCTGCAGCTGGCCCTCGGTCATCGCTGGCTGGCGGGCGAAGTTGGCGGTACCGGCGCCCAGGCGCAGATGGCGCACGCCAGGCAGTTCCAGGTGCGGGTCGATGGTGCCCAGGTCGACCACTTCCAGGCTCGCCTGCAGCTGGCGCGCCAGCACGCTGATTGCCGCGCCACCACCGACGAAGTTGCGCAGCATCTGCCCGGTCACCGCTTGCGGGTAGGCCGAGATGCCTTCCTCGACCACACCGTGGTCACCGGCAAAAATGCTGATTGCGGCGTTATCCAAGGTCGGCCGTTCACACCCCTGCAGGCCGGCCAGCTGAATGGCCAATCCTTCCAGTTGGCCCAGCGAACCGGCAGGTTTGGTCAGCTGCTGCTGACGGGCGCGGGCCTGGTCCATGGCGGCGTTGTCGAGGGATTGGCAGGCGTCACGCCACCAGGCTTGGGTCATAGTGCAGGTCCTTTGAGCATTAGGGGCAGGCCGGCCACGGTCAGCACCACGCGCTGACAGCGTTCGGCCACGGCCTGGTGCAGCCAGCCGGCCAGGTCGACATAGCGCCGGGTCAGCTCGCCCATGGGCACGACGCCCAGGCCGGTTTCGTTACTGACCAGGATGACCGTGCCCGGCAACTGTTCCAGGCAGACCAGCAGCGCATCACGCTCCTCGGCCAGGCGCTGGTCGTCTTCGAGCATCAGCAGGTTGGTCAGCCACAGGGTCAGGCAATCCACCAGCAGGCAGCGCCCTTCGGCCGCTTCGGCGCGCAGTACCGCGGCCAGGGCCAGGGGTTCTTCGATCAGCCCCCAGTCATCAGGGCGACGCTGGCGGTGCAGCAGCACGCGTTCGTTCATTTCACCATCCAGCGGCTGGCTGGTGGCGATATAGGTCACCGGCAGGCCACTGGCGCTGGCCAGCTGTTCGGCCAGGCGGCTCTTGCCCGAGCGGGCGCCACCGAGGATCAGGTTGAGCATGTCAGTCCACCCCACAGAGCTGGCGCAGGCGCGCGGTGTCCAGGTGCTTTTCCACCAGGTCGGCCAGGCGCTCGATATCGCGTTCGCGCAGGGCCTGGTAATCGACGGCCTGCACATCATCCAGCCCAGCCCAGCGCAGCAGCGCCGCGCACGACTGGCTGCCTTCGAACAGGCCGTGCAGGTAGGTGGCAAGTATCTGGCCATCAGCGCTGACAGCACCATCGCAACGGCCATCGGCAAGTTGCACGGCTGGCTGCTCCAGGGCAGGCCCCGTGGTGACGCCGGCATGAATTTCATAACCGGCAACCGGGACTGCCTCCATGTTCAGCGTGCCGGCAACGTTGCGCAGTTGCTTCTCGGCTTCGAGCACCGTGGCGTAATCGAGCAGGCCAAGCCCCGGGCTGGAGCCGGCGGCCCCTTCGAGACCAAGCGGGTCATGCACTTCGCGGCCCAGCATCTGCAGGCCACCGCAGATCCCGATCAGCTTGCCGCCATAGCGCAGGTGCCGGTCGATGGCCTTGTCCCAACCGCGCTCACGCAGTTGCGCCAGGTCGCCGCGCACACTCTTGGAGCCCGGCAGGATGATCAGGTCGGCGGCCGGGATCGGCTGGCCCGGGCCGATGAACTGCAGGTCCACCTGGGGGTGCAGGCGCAGTGGGTCGAAGTCTGTGTGGTTGCTGATACGCGGCAGCACCGGGACGATCACCTTGAGCACGCGCTCGGTCTTCGTCCCCTGGCGCATATCGATGCCGTCTTCGGCTTCCAGATGCAGGTCGTTAACATACGGCAGCACGCCCAGTACCGGCTTGCCGGTGCGCTGCTCCAGCCAGTCCAGCCCCGGCTGCAGCAAGGCGATGTCACCGCGGAAGCGGTTGATGACAAAGCCCTTTACCCGCGCCTGCTCACTGGGCGACAGCAGTTCCAGGGTGCCGACCAGATGGGCGAACACACCACCACGATTGATGTCGGCAACCAGGATCACCGGGCAGTCCACCGCTTCGGCAAAGCCCATGTTGGCAATGTCACCGGCACGCAGGTTGATCTCCGCCGGCGACCCCGCGCCTTCGACCATGACCACCGGCCAGGCAGCACTCAGGCGCTGGTGCGAAGCCAGCACCGCCTGCATGGCGATAGCCTTGTAGTCGTGGTAGGCCACCGCGTTCATGCTGGTGACGGCACGGCCATGGATGATCACCTGGGCGCCGGTGTCGCTGTTGGGCTTGAGCAGCACCGGGTTCATGTCGGTATGCGGCTGCAGCCGGCAGGCCTGGGCCTGCACCGCCTGGGCCCGGCCGATTTCACCGCCGTCGGCGGTCACCGCGCTGTTCAGCGCCATGTTCTGTGGCTTGAACGGCACCACACCGACGCCCTGGCGCAACAGCCAGCGGCACAGTGCGGTCACCAGCGTGCTCTTGCCGGCGTCGGAGGTGGTGCCTTGCACCATGAGGGTGGTCATGCCGTTTCCTTCTGATAGGCCGCCAGGGCCTGGGCCAGGCGCTGTTCGTCCGCCGCATGGGCAGGCAGCCCAAGGCGTACCGCCGGCGGGTGCTCGAACAGCCGCACCAGGATGCCGCGGCAGGCAAGAAAGTCATGCAGTTGCGCAGCGTGCTCGCTGCGTACGTACTGGAACAGGTCGCAACCACCGCTGGGTGCCAGGCCGGCGCTGCGCAGCAGCATAGCCAGCCGCTGGCTGGCGGCAGCGCAGCGTTCGACCTGCACACGCTGGGCGGCGTGGTCGGCCAGGCTGGCCTGGGCCAGCACCCGGGTCGGGCCATTGACGGTCCACGGCCCAAGCAACTCGGCCAGGCGCAGCAGCAGGCTGCGTTCGGCGGCAACGAATCCCAGGCGCACGCCGGCCAGGCCGAAGAACTTGCCGAACGAGCGCAGCACGATCAGCCCCGGGCGCTCGGCACAATCGACCACGCTTTGCGCCGGGGTGTTGTCCATGAACGCTTCGTCGACCAGCAGCCAACCACCGCGGGCGGCCAGGCGCGCATGCCAATCCAGCAGGCGTTCACGCGGCACCCGGCGGCCGGTGGGGTTGTTGGGGTTGACCAGCACCAGTACGTCAAGGTTGTCGATCGTCGCCTCGACCTGCGCTTCGTCCAGCTCCAGCAACTGGTGCCCCGCCCGTTGCCAGGCGTATGGGTGCTCGGCATAGCAAGGCGTCAACACCCCTACCCGGCCGGCTGCGCGCAGCAGCGGCAAGGCCTGGATCGCGGCCTGGGAACCGGCCACTGCCAGCAATTGGCGTGCGCCGTAATACGCACGTGCGGCGTCCTCCAGGCCGTCCTCGGTCTCCGGCAGGCGGGCCCAGGCCTCCATGGGAATCGGTGGAATCGGGAAAGGCCATGGCGCAATGCCGCTGGACAAGTCGAGCCACTGCTCGCGAGCAATGCCGTATTGCCGTACCGCCCGCAGCAGGCGGCCTCCGTGTTCAAGCATTGATATAGGCCCCCAGGCAGATCACCAGCAGCCACAGCCATACGCCGCGCTGCACCAGGCCCCAGCCGCGCTCGATGGCGTCGGCGTCGGCCATTGGCCCGTCACCCAGGCGTGGCCGCTCATGCAGCTCGCCGTGGTACACCGCCGGGCCACCGAGTTCCACACCTAACGCACCAGCACCGGCGGCCATCACCGGCCCGGCATTGGGGCTGTCCCACAGCGGGCCCTGCTTGCGCCAGCAGGCCAGGGCCAGGCGGGTCTTGCCCAGCAGCGCGTAGGTCAACGCCACCAGCCTGGCGGGAATATAGTTGAGCACATCGTCGACGCGCGCCGCGCACCAGCCGAAGCGTTCGAAGCGCTCGTTGCGGTAGCCCCACATCGCGTCCAGGGTGTTGCTCAGGCGGTACAGCACCACGCCCGGCGCGCCGGCGACCACGAACCAGAACAGCGCGGCGAATACCGCATCGCTGCCATTCTCCAGTACCGATTCGGTGGCCGCCCGGGCCACCGCAGGTTCGTCCAGTTCGCGGGTTTCGCGGCTGACCAGGTAGCCCACACGGCGCCGCGCTTCTTGCAGGTCACCCTGGCGCAAGGCACTGGCCACCGGCAACACGTGTTCGCCCAGGCTGCGCAGCCCGACGGCGCAGTACAGCGCCAGCACGTCGACCAGCCAGCCGATGTACGGCAGCCAGGAGAGGATCAGTGCCACCAGGGTAAGCGGCACCACGGCCAGGAACCATGCGCTCACCCCGTGGCTGCGCCAGCCGCGCCCACCGGCATTCAGGCGGCGCTCGAGGTTACTGGCCATGTTGCCGAAGGCTACCAGCGGATGGCGCCGCTGCGGTTCGCCCAGCAAGGCATCCAGGGCCACCCCGGCCACAGTCAGCAAGGCGACGCTCATTGGCGCTCTCCCCATTGATTCTCAAAGAGCATTTCACTCAAGGGCCGTTCCTCGGCCCAGTTTTCCAGCACCAGCATCGGTGCCGGGTAAAACTCGGTCACCGGCCCCAGGCACAGTACCGCGACCGGCTTGGCCCCGGCCGGCATGCCCAGCAGCGCCGCCAGCGCCTGTGGGTCGAACAGCGACACCCAGCCCATGCCCAGGCCTTCGCCACGGGCTGCCAGCCACAGGTTCTGGATGGCGCAGGCCAGCGAGGCCAGGTCCATTTCCGGCAGGGTGCGGCGGCCGAAGATATGCGGCTCGCGGTTGTCCATCAGGGCGGCCACCAGCAACTCGGCGCAGTCATTGATGCCCTCTACCTTCAGTTTCATGAAGGCGTCGGAGCGTTCGCCCAACGCTTCGGCGGTACGCACCCGCTCTGCTTCCACCAATGCCTGGATGCGCGCACGCAGGTCGCGCCGGGTGATGCGGATGAAACGCCAGGGCTGCATCAGCCCGACGCTGGGCGCCTGGTGCGCGGCAGCCAATAGGCGGCCCAGCAGTTCCGGGGCTACCTCGCCACCGGCGAAATGGCGCATGTCACGGCGCTCGCCGATGGCCCGGTAGATCGCGGCGCGCTCGGCGTCGCTGTAGGCGTGTTCGCTCATGGTCGCAACAGCGCCGCCGCCGCATCCGGGTTGGAGGGGAAATAGAAGTGCACGTAGGAAGCCGTCAGCCGACCCAGGCGGTACACCGCTTCGTTGCCGCGCCCGCCATTGGGGCTCAGGCCACGTGCGATCGGCTCCAGTGCGGTACTGGTCAACGAATGGTGATAGGTGTGACCGCGCAAGGTGCCTTCAGGCAGTTCTACCGCCTGCAAGGCCAAGGCAGCCAGGCGCTTCTGCATGGTCGCTTCGCCCGGCAGCAGGCCGAGCAGTTCGGCACGCTCGCCGGCCACATCGGTCAGGGCATCGAGCAGATACAGCATGCCGCCGCACTCGGCCAGCAACGGTTTGCCCTGGGCGTGATGGGCGCGTATCGCCTCGTTCATCGGCGCATTGCCGGCCAGGGCGTGGTGGTGCAGTTCGGGATAACCGCCCGGCAGGTACAGGCTGTCCACTGCCGGCAGTTCGCGGTCATGCAGCGGCGAGAAGAACTCCAGCTGTGCGCCCAGGTTGCGCAGCAGGTCGAGGTTGGCGCCATAGGTGAAGGCGAAGGCCTCGTCCCGCGCCACGCCAATGCGTACACCGGCCAACGAGGCAGCACTGGTTTGCGGCTCGGGTTCGGCAAAGGTCACTGGCGGCGGCAAGGCAGCATCGCAACTGGCGCCAAGCGCCTCTGCAGCGGCATCCAGGCGCGCGTCCAGGTCGTTCAGTTCGCTGGCCTGGACCAGCCCCAGGTGGCGGCTGGGCAGCTCTATACCGCGCTCGCGGGACAAGCCACCATACCAGCGCAGGCCCTCGGTCAGGCTACCTTCCAGCAGTTGCGCGTGGCGCAGGCTGCCGACCCGGTTGGCCAACACACCGGCAAACGGCAGGTCCGCCTGGTAGCGTGCCAGACCCAGGGCCAGGGCGCCGAAGGTCTGGGCCATGGCCGTGCCGTCGATCACCGCCAGCACCGGCACGCCGAAGTGGCGCGCCAGGTCGGCGCTGGACGGCGTGCCGTCGAACAGCCCCATCACCCCTTCGATCAGGATCAGGTCGGCCTCGCCGGCGGCTTCCCACAGCAGGCGGCGGCTTTCCTCGGCGCCGATCATCCACAGGTCGAGCTGGTACACCGGCGCGCCGCTGGCCCGCTCGAGGATCATCGGGTCGAGAAAGTCGGGCCCGCACTTGAACACCCGCACCTTGCGCCCGAGGTTGCGGTGCAGGCGGGCCAGGGCGGCGGTGACGGTGGTCTTGCCCTGGCCAGAGGCCGGTGCCGCGATCAGCACGGCGGGGCAATGGCGCGGCTGGCTCACAGTTCCACGCCCTTCTGTGCACGGATGCCGGCCTGGAAGGCGTGCTTGAGCATGCCCATCTCGGTCACGGTGTCGGCCAGCTCGATCATCTCGGGTTTCGCGGCACGGCCAGTGACGATCACATGCTGCATCGGTGGGCGGGCCTGGATGTCGGACAGCACCTGGTCAAGGTCGAGGTAGCCGTGCTTGAGGGCGATGTTCAGTTCATCGAGCACCACGAACTGCACGCTAGGGTCTTGCAGCAACTGGCGCGACACGGCCCAGGCCGTTTCGGCGGCGGCAATGTCGCGCTGGCGGTCCTGGGTTTCCCAGGTAAAGCCCTCGCCCATCACGTGGTAGCGCACCTGCTCGGGGAAGCGGCGGAAGAACAGCTCTTCGCCGGTGCTGTTACGGCCCTTGATGAACTGCACCACACCGCACTGCATGCCATGGCCCAGGGCGCGCGCGAGCATACCGAAGGCCGAGCTGCTCTTGCCCTTGCCATTACCGGTCAGCACCAGCAGCAGGCCGCATTCGTTGGGGGAATTGGCGATGCGTTCGTCGATGATCGCCTTCTTGCGCTGCATGCGCGCCAGGTGGCGTTCGTCGCGTTCGGTGGATTCGCTCATCAGGGTTCTCCGCTGGCTGGCGCCACGGCAACGCGCGGCGACAGGTAAAAGGCGGGCAGACGGAGAACGCGCAGGGGCCGTGGCCGTACGCCACGGTGCACCGCGCATCACCCTCCGTGATGCCGTTGGCAGTATCAGGCCGGTCTCCGGGCTTGTGAGCGGGCCTTGGCCCAGGCCTGCGCGCCTTCCCGGGTGCTGGCACCCAGTGGCCCTGCGCGGCCGCGACTCACCTACCGTTGCGGGGGCAGCGCCGGAATCGCGCCATGCTGGCACCCACCGGCTTCCCAGTTTCACCCTGCCCAGTCGGGGCTGGCAGGGCACCTGAAACACGCGCGAAGGTTAGAGGGTTGCACCGGGAGCGTCAATCGAAGCGGGCCGCTTTGCAGTCGAACAGGCACCGCCCAGGTAATGGCCAATTCACCTGGTTGTGCCACACTGAATACAGTGATATCACATAGCCATCACTTTCAGCTGAACGCGATCACAACGATAACAGGAGAGCGCAGCATGCGAGGCCAGATCATCAACAACCCGCGCCTGGAGTTTCTCGCCCCGGTGCTGGAGCGCTGGGGCGACTGTATCGACCGCTTCAACCAGTTTGCCGGCGATGCCGAAGCACCTTACTGGCATGGCGGCGCTGCAGCAGTTTGCCGGCAAGAAGCAGCGCGACGAAGGCGAACACGAAGGGCGCTGCGACCTGTCGATCAGTAGTGCCGATGAAGCGCTGTACCTCAGTGTCAACCAGCGCTGGCCAAAAGTTGCCCGGCTGGACATGGCCGACGCCCTGCAGCAGACCGCTGCCCTCGCGCGCCAGGTGGCCTACCCCAGCCAGTTGAAAGCTGGTGCGCTGTTCATCAGCCCGTGGAAGGCTGGCCAGCATGCCAGCCCCGAGGAACTGCAGGACTTGGTCGACGATCTGCAGAAACATACCGCCTGTGCCATCGCCTGGTACTTCCCGTATGCCTATCGCAAGTTGCACAACGAACTGGGGCAGTATTTCCCGGGGGTAGCGTTGTTGCTCAAGCAGGCTTGAAGCAACTTCGGCTCGGGCCGGGACCGGAACGCGTTAGCAAGCACGACGTGGTTTCTGTGGAAGCGGGCGTGCCCGCGAAGAATCCAACGCGGTGGCTGGCACCGGCTGCGCCGGTGTTCGCGGGCGCGCCCGCTCCCACAGAGCCCCATTTAAGTCTCCTGTCGTAGTGAAGCGAGCCACCGCAGGTGCCCCAAGCACAGCCATCATGAGGAGCCAATCCCGATTACTGGTACACGGCTGCGGTTTCTGACGATTTATGCTCTCGCACTTGTACTTGCACTCGCACTTGCTCTTGCTCTTGCTCTTGCTCTTGCTCTTGCTCTTGATCTTGATCTTGATCTTGATCTTGATCTTCGCGACTTCAG
>NZ_JBIGLU010000006.1:0-255238 GCF_043658375.1 Pseudomonas sp. PsB
GCCCTCGCTGCCGTTGGCTTCTTAGAACGCCACCGTGGCACTGTGATGCCTCGGCGGGGGCGAGTCCATCGATTACAAGGGACCGCGTAGTGGTCAGGTACGCGACTCCACGCCCAGCTCATCCCACACCGACTCAGCCATGTGGAAGGTGGCATTGGCCGCCGGAATGCCGCAATAGATCGCGCTCTGCATCAGCACTTCCTTGATCTCGTCACGGGTCACGCCGTTGTTGGCCGCCGCGCGCAGGTGCAGCTTCAGCTCGTCGTTACGGTTCATGCCAATCAGCATGGCGATGGTGATCAGGCTACGGGTATGGCGCGGCAGGCCCGGGCGAGTCCAGATGTCACCCCAGGCGTGGCGGGTGATCATCTCCTGGAACTCGCCGTTGAAGTCGTTGAGCTTCTCCAGGCTGCGGTCCACGTGGGCATCGCCAAGCACTGCGCGGCGTACCTGCATGCCGGCGTCGTAACGTTGTTTCTCGTCCATGGCGGTATCCCTCAGTGAGCCAGCAGGAAGTCGAGCACGCGGCGGCTGAACGCCTCGCCGATCTCGACGTTGGACAGGTGCGCCGCCGGGAAGTCGACGTACTCGGCACCCGCGATACCGGCCTGCATGAAGCGGCCGTGCTCCGGAGTGGTCACCACGTCCTCGGTACCGGCAACGATCAGCGCCGGCACCTGGATGCGGCCCAACTGCTCGCGGTAGTCGGCATCGCGCACCGCGGCGCAGTTGCCGGCGTAGCCTTGCGGGCTGGTTTGCGCCAGCATCTGGCAGATACGCTGGGCTTGCGCTGGCTGGGCCTGGGCGAAGCCCGGGGTGAACCAGCGGGCGATGGAGGCATCGCGCAGGTCGACCATGGCCTGCTGGCCGCCCTTGAGCACGGTGTCGATACGGGTGTTCCACACCTCGTCGTTGGCGATCTTGGCGGCGGTATTGCACAGGGTCAGGCTGTGCAGGCGCTCGCCGGCATTGATGCCCAGCCACTGGCCGATCAGGCCACCCATCGACAGGCCGACGAAGTGCGCCTTGGCAATATCCAGCCCATCGAGCAGGGCCAGCACGTCACGGCCCAGCTGTTCGATGCTGTAAGGGCCTTCAGTGACCAGCGACCCACCGTGGCCACGGGTGTCGTAGCGCAGCACGCGCAAGTGCTGGCTCCACAGTGGAATCTGCGTGTCCCACATGCCCAGGTCGGTACCGAGCGAGTTGGACAGGACCAGCACCGGGGCGTTTTCCGGGCCATCGATCTGGTAATTCAAAACGCCATCGGCCAGTTGCAAGTGCGCCACAGCGGTCTCCTTCAGGCAGTGAAACGTTGATGTTCGGACACGGCGCGCGCCACCCAGACGCGGGCCTGGCCCAGGTAATGGGCAGGGTCGAGCAAGCGATCGAGTTCTTCGGCGGACAGTTCGGCGCTGACCTGCGGCTCTTCACCCAGCACGGTACGCAGGTGGCGCTGTTCGGCCACGGCGCGCTGGCAGCACTGCTCCAGCAGGTGGTGGGCGTGGTCGCGGCCCAGGCGCTGGGCAAGGACGATGCTCACCGCTTCGGCCAGCACCAGGCCCTGGGTCAGGTCGAGGTTACGGCGCATGCGCGCGGCATCCACTTCCATGCCCTCGGCAATCACCTGGGCCTGGCGCAGCGCACCAGATACCAGGCAGCAGATGTCCGGCAGGGTTTCCCATTCGGCATGCCACAGGCCGAGGCTGCGCTCATGCTCCTGGGGCATGGCGGCGAACAGCGTCGAAACCAGCCCCGGCACGCGGGTCGCGGCGCCGATCAGCACCGCGGCGCCCACAGGGTTGCGCTTGTGCGGCATGGTCGAAGACCCACCCTTGCCCGGCGCGGAAGGTTCGAACAGTTCCCCCGCCTCGGTCTGCATCAGCAGGCTGACATCACGGCCGAACTTGCCCAGGCTACCGGCGACCAGGCCCAGCACCGAGGCAAATTCCACCAGGCGGTCGCGCTGGGTGTGCCAGGGCTGCTCGGGCAGGGTCAGCTTGAGCTGCTCGGCCAGGGCTTCGGCCACCGGCATCGCCTTGCTGCCCAAAGCCGCCAGGCTGCCCGAGGCGCCGCCGAACTGCAGCACCAGCAAGCGTGGGCGCAGCTCCTGCAGGCGCTGGCGGTGACGGGTCAAGGCGCCCAGCACACCGGCCAGTTTCATGCCCAGGGTCACCGGGGTGGCATGCTGCAGCCAGGTGCGCCCCACCAGCGGCGTGTCGGCGTGCTGCAAGGCCTGGCGCGACAAGGTATCGGCCAGCTTGCCTAGGTCGGCTTCGATCAGGTCGAGGGCAGCGCGCAGCTGCAGGACCAGCCCGGTGTCCATCGCGTCCTGGCTGGTGGCGCCCAGGTGCACATAGCGCTCGGCTTCGGGCACGCCACTGGCAATCACCTTGCCCAACGCCTTCACCAGCGGGATCGCCGAGTTGCCAGCAGTGGCGATGGCATTGGCCAGCGCGCCAACGTCATAGCGCTCGGCGTGGCACGCCGCCTCGATGGCCGCTACCGCGCTATGCGGGACCAGCCCGGCAGCCGCCTCGGCCCGCGCCAGCGCCGCTTCGAAATCGAGCATGCCCTGCAGGCGGCCACGGTCGGAGAAGATCTCGCGCATGGCCGGTGCGGTGAAGTAGGCGTCGAACAGTTGGTTGGTCATGCCACGTCCTTAATCATCGTGGTGCAGGTACGCGGCCTGCTTCGGCAAGCGCAGGCTGAACAGGAAGGCAATCGCCATCATCGCTGTCACGTACCAGTAGAAAGTGTTTTCCATGCCCAAGGTCTTCAGGCCCAGGGCAACGTATTCGGCCGAACCGCCGAACGCCGCGTTGGCCACTGCATAGGCCAGGCCCACGCCCAGCGCACGCACCTGCGGCGGGAACATCTCGGCCTTCACCAGGCCGCTGATCGAGGTGTAGAAACTGACGATACACAACGCCAGGGTAATCAGCACGAAGGCCATGAACGGGCTGCTCACGGTTTTCAGCGCCATCAGCAGTGGCACGGTGAACAGCGTACCCAGGGCGCCGAACAGCATCATCGAATTACGCCGGCCGATGCGGTCGGAGAGCATGCCGAAGAACGGCTGCAGCACCATGAACAGGAACAGCGCGCCGGTCATCACGTAGCTGGCGTTTTTTGCGGTCATGCCGGCGGTGTTGACCAGGTACTTCTGCATGTAGGTGGTGAAGGTGTAGAAGATCAGCGAACCGCCCGCGGTATAGCCGAGCACGGTGATGAAAGCCGCCGCGTGGTTGCGGAACAGGCCCTTGATGGTGCCGGCGTCCTTGTCCTGGCGGGTTTCGGCGCTGCTGGTCTCATGCAGCGAGCGGCGCAGCATCAGCGAGATCAGCGCGGCAATGGCGCCGACCACGAACGGAATGCGCCAGCCCCAGGCGCGCAGTTCATCTTCAGTGAGCAGCTGCTGCAGAATCACCACCACCAGCACCGCCAGCAACTGGCCGCCGATCAGGGTCACGTACTGGAACGAGGCGAAGAAGCCGCGCTGGCCGCGCAGGGCCACTTCACTCATGTAGGTGGCAGTGGTGCCGTATTCGCCGCCTACCGACAGGCCCTGGATCAGCCGGGCCAGCAACAGCAGTGCCGGGGCCCAGGTGCCGATGCTGGCATAGGTGGGCAGGCAGGCGATCATCAGGGAGCCGAAGCACATCATCAGCACCGAGATCATCAGGGAATTCTTGCGACCATGGCGGTCAGCGAGGCGGCCGAAGATCCAGCCACCGATGGGGCGCATCAGAAAGCCCGCGGCGAACACGCCTGCCGTGTTCAACAACTGCACGGTGGGGTCGTCGGAGGGGAAGAAAGCCGGGGCAAAGTAGATCGCGCAGAAGGCATAGACGTAGAAGTCGAACCATTCCACCAGGTTGCCTGAAGAGGCACCAACGATAGCGAAGATGCGTTTGCTGCGTTCTTCGCCGGTGTAATAGGCTGAGGTCATGGTGAGTTTACTCCTGGAGGGTCGCAGGTAATTCTAGACACACCTGGTAACACACTCGTTCCGCTATCTGGCTGGCAATTAGCCTTGAGTCGCATGTGCCGGCCTCTTCGCGGGTAAACCCGCTCCCACAGGGGATGCGTGGTTCCCTGTGGGAGCGGGTTTACCCGCGAAGAGGCCGGTACAGGTCAAACCCGCTCGATGGCCAGCGCCAAACCTTGGCCTACGCCCACACACATGGTCGCCAGGCCTTTACGCCCACCGCTCTTCTCCAGCTGGTGAAGCGCAGTCAGCACCAGGCGCGCACCGCTCATGCCCAGCGGGTGGCCCAGGGCGATGGCACCGCCGTTGGGGTTCACCTGCGGTGCATCGTCGGCCACACCCAGCTCACGCAGCACCGCCAGACCTTGGCTGGCAAAGGCTTCGTTGAGCTCGATCACATCGAAATCATTCACCGCCACACCCAGGCGCTCGGTCAGCTTGCGCACTGCCGGCACCGGGCCAATGCCCATCACCCGCGGTGCAACACCGGCACTGGCCATGCCCAGTACCCGGGCACGTGGGGTCAGGCCGTGTTTCTTCACCGCCTCGGCCGAGGCCAGGATCAACGCCGCGGCACCGTCGTTCACGCCCGAGGCGTTGCCGGCGGTCACGGTCTTGTCCGGGCCGTTGACCGGCTTGAGCTTGGTCAGGGCTTCCAGTGTGGTTTCCGGGCGCAGGTGCTCGTCATGCTCGACGATGGTCTCGCCCTTCTTGTGCGCGATACGCACCGGCACGATTTCTTCGGCGAAGAAACCGGCGGCCTGGGCGGCAGCTGCCTTCTGCTGGCTGCGCAGGGCGAAGGCGTCCTGGTCAGCACGCGAAACCTGGTAATCGTCGGCCACGTTGTCGGCGGTTTCCGGCATGGAATCCACACCGTACTGGCTCTTCATCAGTGGGTTGATGAAACGCCAGCCGATGGTCGTGTCTTCGAGCTTCATGTTGCGCGAATAGCCGCTTTCGGCCTTGCCCATGACGAACGGGGCACGCGACATCGACTCGACGCCGCCGGCAATCGCCAGCTCCATTTCGCCGCTGGCAATGGCGCGGAAGGCAGTGCCGATGGCATCCATGCCCGACGCGCACAGGCGGTTCAGGGTAACGCCCGGGATGCTCTGCGGCAGGCCGGCCAGCAGCAGCGCCATGCGCGCCACGTTGCGGTTGTCTTCACCGGCCTGGTTGGCGCAACCGAAGAACACTTCGTCAACCTGATCCCACTGCACGCTCGGGTTGCGCTCGATCAGCGCCTTCAGCGGCACGGCGGCCAGGTCGTCGGCCCGCACGCCGGCCAGGGCGCCGCCGAAGCGGCCGATCGGGGTACGGATGGCGTCACAGATGAATACGTCGCGCATCAGGCTTCTCCTGCCACCTGGCCATGGGCCGCGGCGGTACGGGCTTCGAGGTCACGCAGGGCGGACAGCTCGACTTCGGTAGGTTCGGCAGTGGTCTGCACATCGTCGGCAAAGCGGATCGCCCAGCCAGTGGCGGCGATGATCTGCTCACGGGTCACACCCGGGTGGATCGCGGTGACGACGAATTCATGGGTGCCGGCTTCCGGCTCCATGATGCACAGGTCGGTGATGATGCCGACCGGGCCGTCGCCTGGCAGGCCAAGGCGTTTGCGCGAGTCGCCGCCTTCACCGTGGCCAACCGAGGTGATGAAGTCCAGCTTGTCGACGAAGGCACGCGGCGACTGCTTGAGGATGATCAGCACCTGCTTGGCGGAACCGGCGATTTCCGGTGCGCCACCGGCACCCGGCAGGCGGGTTTTCGGGGCGTGGTAGTCACCGACCACAGTCGTGTTGATGTTGCCGAAGCGGTCGACCTGGGCGGCGCCGAGGAAGCCGACGTCGATGCGCCCACCTTGCAGCCAGTAGCGGAAGATCTCGCCGGTCGGCACCACGGTGTCAGCGGTTTCGGCCAGCTCGCCGTCGCCGATCGACAGCGGCAGCACGCTTGGTTTGGCGCCGATCGGGCCGGATTCGTAGATCAGCACCACGTCTGGCGACGAGGTCAGGCGCGCCAGGTTGGCAGCCTTGGATGGCAGGCCGATGCCGACGAAGCACACAGCACCGTTGCGCAGGCGACGGGCTGCGGCGACGGTCATCATTTCGGAAGTGGAGTAGCTCATTGTGCGGCCTCCGCAGTGCTGGCCAGCTTGGCCTTGAATTCGTTGAAATCGGCAGTGCCACGGATGTAGGTGTCGATCCAGGCGGTGAACGATTCGCGGCTACGCGCGATCGGGTCCCAGGCCTGGTAGAAGCGGTTGTCACGCTCGTAGTAGCCGTGGGCATAGGACGGGTGCGCACCACCAGGTACCAGGCATACCGCGCTCAGCGCCCAGGTCGGCAGCACGCAGGCGTTCATCGGGGCCTGCAGGTCGTCGACGATTTCCTCGACGGTGACGATGCAGCGCTTGGCGGCCAGGGCGGCTTCCTTCTGCACACCGAGGATGCCCCACAGCAGCACGTTGCCTTTACGGTCGGCCTTTTGCGCGTGGATCACGGTCACGTCCGGGCGCACCGACGGCACGGCTGCCAGCACTTCTCCGGTGAACGGGCAGGTGACGCTCTTGATCAGTGGGTTGACCTTCGGCAGGTCGGAGCCGGCGTAGGCACGCAGCACGGCGAACGGCAGGCCAGAAGCACCGGCGACATAGGCGTTGGCCAGGTCGGCGTGGCTGTGTTCTTCGATTTCGATGGCGTGTGGCCACTGCTTCTCGACGGCATCACGCAGGCGGTGCAGCGAACCGACACCCGGGTTACCACCCCAGGAGAAGATCAGCTTGCTGGCGCAACCGGCGCCGATCAGCTGGTCGTAGATCAGGTCCGGAGTCATGCGCACCAGGGTCAGGTCGCGCTTGCCCTGACGGATGATCTCGTGGCCGGCGGCAGTCGGGATCAGGTGGGTGAAACCTTCGAGGGCGACGGTATCGCCATCCTGGATGAACTGCTTCACGGCTTCGTGAAGCGGGAGAATTGCAGCCATTTGGAGACTCCTGGTCAGGGTGCTTCGGTGAGCTCAGATTAAGGAGACTGGTGGGTGGCTTACAATCCGATAATCGACTATTTGTGCGATTATCGAACCATTTGTTGCCCTGCTACTCATCTTGATTCTGGGGCTGCTGCGCAGCCCTTTCGCGACACAAGGCCGCTCCTACAGGGGATCGCGTTTCCCTGTAGGAGCAGCCTTGTGCTGCGAAGGGCCGCAAACTTCAGGTTGCGTCAGCGTGGCTCACCAGCCCTTTCACGATCACACCCACGGTCGCCAGCCCCGCCGGCACCAGCAACGCCGTCAGCACCTGTTCGAAGTTCCAGCCCAGCCCCAGCAGCGTCGCGCCACTCCATGCCCCGAGAATCGCCCCGAAGCGGCCGATACCCAACATCCACGATACCCCTGTGGCGCGGCCCTGTGTCGGATAGAAGCGCGCCGCCAGCGAAGGCATCGCCGACTGGGCGCCGTTCACGCACATGCCGGCAACCAGCACCAGGGTGGCCAATACGGTGATGTTGCCCAGGCTCTGCCCCACGGCGTAGGCGAACACCCCGGCCAGCAGGTAGAAAATGCCGATCACCTTGTGCGGATTGAAGCGGTCCATGGCCCAGCCCACACCGACGGCACTCAGCACGCCACCGAACTGGAACAGCGCGCCGATGAAGGCAGCCTGCTCCATGCTCGCGCCGCTGTCGCGCATCAAGGTTGGCAGCCAGCTGGTCAGCAGATAAACGATCACCAGGCCCATGAAGTAGGTCAGCCACAACAGCATGGTGCCCATGCCGTAGGTACCGGAGAAGATCAGCGCGAACACGTTGCGCGCGGCCACCGCCTTCTGCTCCGGCACGCTGAAGCTGCCCGCCTCGGCTACCACCTGCGGCGCGATGGGCGACAAGGTCTGGCGCACCTTGTCGGTGCCCCGATTGCGCACCACCAGGAACCGCGCCGACTCCGGTAGCCATACCATCAGCACCAGCGCCAGCAGCAACGGCAGCACGCCACCGATCACCAGCAGGCTGTGCCAGCCGTAAGCCGGGATCATCTTGGCGGAAATGAAACCACCACCGGCCATGCCCAGGTTGAAGCCGCAGAACATGCTGGTCACCAGCAGCGACTTGAGGCGCTCGGGGGTGTATTCAGACAACAGCGTGGTGGCGTTGGGCATGCCTGCGCCAAGGCCCAGGCCGGTCAGGAAGCGCAACACCAGCAACTGGTCGACGTTGGTGGCATAGGCCGAGGCCAGGCTGAAGCCGCCAAATACCAGCACCGCCCCCACCAGCACGCCCTTGCGGCCAAACCGGTCCGCCAGCGGGCCGGAGCCGAGGGCACCGAAAACCATGCCGATCAATGCAGCACTCATGACCGGGCCGAGGCTGGCGCGGTCAATCCCCCACTCCTGTGACAGGGCCGGGGCGATGAAGCCCATGGCGGCGGTGTCCAGGCCATCGAGGAAGACGATCAGGAAGCACAGCAACACCACCCGCCATTGGTAGCGGGACAGCGGCTGCTGATTGATGAACGACTGGACGTCGAGGCTTTTGCCGACGTTGGTTTGCGCTTGGTTCATTGTTGTTATCCAGAATGAGGGGCACAGCCAGGCCACTGCACGCGATAAACCGGTACAGAGGACAATAGTTTGAGGGAATGCGGCCGGCGTCAGCCTGGATATAACGGTACTGCGCGCGGGTGCGGCCGCGACAGCGAGGGGACAGTATTCATGTAAGTGCCTCTTATTATGTTTTTCTTGTTCGGTCGGCACAGCCGACCGGTGCGAGAGACATTAATCAGCGGGCGGTGGTGGCGCAATTGACCGCGAACGACACTGTGCGTTTATCGCACAGGAAACGGTTTTGCCTGTTCTAAATTTGAACGGGGGCGCTGTACGTCCCAATCGCGACACAAGGCCGCTCCCACAGGTATCGCACAATATTTGATATATGCGAGGCCCTTGTGGGAGCGGCCTTGTGTCGCGATTGGGCCGCAAAGCGGCCCCCTGCAGGCTCAGCCAAACAACTGATGGCAAAGGTCCCGGCTGGCCGCCAGCAGGATCGGCAAGAACCGCTGCTCCAGTTCACTGCGCGTCACCCGCCCGACATGGGTACTCACATTCAACGCCGCCAACACCTGCCCCGAGGCGTCATACACCGGCACCGCAATCGAACGCAGCCCCTGCTCCAGCTCCTGGTCTACCACGCACCAGCCCTGGGCGCGCACCTGCTGGATACAGGCAAACAGCGACTCGGGGTCATGCAAGGTACGGCTGGTACGCGCCTTCAGGTCGGCACGTTCCAGGTATTCCCGCAGGCTGGTGTCGTCCATGGCCGCCAACAGAATACGCCCCATCGATGTGCAATAGGCCGGCAGGCGCCCGCCCACCGACAGGTCGACCGAAATCAGCCGCTCCACGGTGGCCGAACGGGCTATATAAAGAATGTCGTCACCTTCGAGCGTGGCCATGTTGGCCGCCTCGTGCAGCTGGTCGCTGATGCGGTCCAGGTAAGGCTGGGCGGAAATCGCCAGCGGCGTCGACGACAGGTACGCATGCCCCAGTGTCAGCACTTTGGGCAACAGCGAATAGGTGCGCCCGTCGGTGGTGGCGTAACCCAGCTTGATCAACGTGTGCAGGCAACGGCGTACCGCCGCACGGGGGATTTCGGTGCGGTGGCTGATCTGGGCGATGGTCAGGTGACGCTTGCGTTCCTGGAAAGCCTGGATCACAGCCAGGCCTCGCGCCAGGGAGGTCATGAAGTCCGGGTCGCCAGTAAAGGCCTGGATGCGCTTTGCCGGGGAAGCCACGATCGGCGGTGCCAGGGCTGCCGAGGCAGATCGCCCCTGCTCCGGGTTGCCCGACTCTGGATTGACGGAATCGTTGGCCAGGGTTTCGTCACTCATCGCACACCTCAAAAAAAACGCCCACTCGTGCGATTATCGAACAAACGGCCGATAATCGCAATTGACCGCTGACACTTTTACTTATACCTTTCTCATGCCACTTGTGGCTTCTTTGGAGAGACTGGTCAGGTACCCACCGTAGAAGTCCCCAGGCAACGGCCTCGCCTTTTGGCGAGGCCGTTTTTCATTACCCTCCCGGTCGACGGGCCCGCTGCTGCATTGCAACGAACTTTTGTCCGTCTTGCCTTTCAAACTTGTACGAAAGGCCCAAACTGTTGTCGGATGCATTGCGTTACTTGCGTCTGGTGATGTCAGGGTTGGGTAAATAACGATGTTCGGCGAAATATCGGTTGCTATAATCGATTGCGCGGGCCTCGACGATGCCGTGGCAATGGAACCTTCCGCTGTATCAAACCGTTGCGGCCAGCAAGGCATGTGCACGCTGCACAGCGCATAACAACACTCATCAAACTTAATTCAGGTACTACTGTGACGAAAGATGAACTGCGCGCGGAACTCGAGCGCCAGGCTGAACGTTACAAGGATGTTTACGGTGGCGAAGTCACCACTTACGCCGCACAACCGGATCCGGAACGCAAACCTTGGCGCAAGCGCGCAAGCGTGCGCGACCAGGCCTTCAGCCAGGAACTGGAACGTATGGAAAAGGAACTGCGCAGCGACACTCCCTGACCCCGGGACCACGCCAGCGCGTCGTCGCCCGGCCAGCCCGGGCGCGGTCGATCTTTACTGTCTGGCCGAAGGTGAAATGGAATTACACAAATTTCATACGGCCGTTTGAACAGAAGCGAAGCGGCTTTTTCTCCAGCTTTTTGCCGGTTTTCGCCAGGTTTTGCGCGTTTTAGCGGACATTTCCCTTCCTGCACGCCCCTCCGTGCACATCACGCTCCCGACAGGAAGATTGCCGTCGGTCTGTCGCGGATGCATCGATTGCCAAGGTTTTCTGGCATAATCCCGCCCCCCTAAGACCGCCAGACAACCTTCATGATCGAATTATTCAGCGGACTGGATGCCTGGGTGTTGGTGAGCCTGCTGCTCGCCTTGACCTTCGTGCTCGCCTTCGAGTTCATCAATGGCTTTCATGACACCGCCAACGCGGTAGCTACCGTCATCTATACCAAAGCCATGCCGCCGCACCTCGCCGTGTTCTTCTCCGGCGTGTTCAACTTCCTTGGCGTTCTGCTCGGCGGTGTCGGGGTGGCCTATGCCATCGTGCACCTGCTGCCGGTAGAGCTGCTGATCAATGTGAACACCGGACACGGCCTGGCCATGGTCTTCTCGCTGCTGGCTGCGGCCATCACCTGGAACCTGGGCACCTGGTACTTCGGTATCCCCGCCTCCAGCTCGCACACGCTGATCGGCTCCATCCTCGGCGTCGGCCTGGCCAACGCCCTGATCAACGACATCCCGCTGGGAGACGGCGTCAACTGGCAGAAGGCGATCGACATCGCCATGTCGCTGGTGGTCTCGCCGATGGCCGGCTTCGCCGTTGCCGCTCTGGTACTGATCGGCCTGAAGTGGTGGCGCCCGCTGTCGAAGATGCACAAGACCCCCGAGCAGCGCCGCAAGCTCGACGACAAGAAGCACCCGCCGTTCTGGAACCGCCTGGTACTGGTGGTTTCGGCCATGGGCGTAAGCTTCGTGCACGGCTCCAACGACGGCCAGAAAGGCATCGGCCTGATCATGCTGGTGCTGATCGGTATCGTTCCGGCCAAGTTCGTCCTCGACCTGAACAGCACCACCTATCAGATCGAGCGTACCCGCGACGCCACCCTGCACATGAGCCAGTTCTACCAGCGCAACGCCGCCACCCTGGGCGAGTTCCTGGCACTGGGCAAGGCCAAGGCCAGCGACCTGCCGGAGCAGTTCAGCTGCAACCCGCAGCAGACCGAGCCGACCATTGCCGCGCTGCAGTCCTCGCTGCAGGGCGTGACCGACTACCACAGCCTGAGTGCCGACAAGCGTGTCGAAGTGCGCCGCTACCTGCTGTGCCTGGACGACACGGCGAAGAAGGTCGGCAAGCTGCCAGGCCTGGAAGCCCGTGAAAAGGCCGACCTGGAAAAACTGCGCAAAGACCTGACTGCCACCACCGAGTACGCCCCGTTCTGGGTGATCGTGGCCGTCGCCCTGGCCCTGGGCCTGGGTACCATGGTCGGCTGGAAGCGTGTGGTACTGACCGTTGGCGAGAAGATCGGCAAGCAGGGCATGACCTATGCCCAGGGCATGTCGGCGCAGATCACCGCGGCTTGCGCCATCGGCATGGCCAACATCTTCGCCCTGCCGGTATCGACCACCCACGTGCTGTCGTCCGGTGTGGCCGGCACCATGGTCGCCAACAAGAGCGGCCTGCAAGGCGGCACCGTGAAGACCATCCTGCTGGCCTGGGTACTGACCCTGCCTGCGTCGATGGGTCTGGCGGCCGGCCTGTTCTGGCTGGCGTCCAAAGCCATTGGCTGAGTGATACGGTTCTGAAAGAGGCGGCCTTCGGGTCGCCTTTTTTCTGTACCGGCCTCTTCGCGGGTAAACCCGCTCCCACAGGTAATGCACAGCTCTTGATATCTGTGATGAACCTGTGGGAGCGGGTTTACCCGCGAAGGGGCCGGTACAGGCAAACTACCTTTTCTTGCCCCCCAGCAACGACCCCATCAACCCACGCACCAACTGCCGCCCCAACTGGTTGGCCGCCTGGCGCACCGCCGACTTGATGGCCTGCCCTGCCGCACTCTGCAAGAACTCACCGGCCTTGTCGGCAAAGCTTTCTTCATCTGCCTTGGGTTGCGGCGCGGGCTCCACCGGCTCACCCTTGCGCTGCGTCAGCATCTCATACGCCGACTCACGGTCCACCGGCTTGTCGTAACGCCCCGCCAGCGGCGAATCGGCAATCAGCGCACTGCGCTCAGCCGCACTCAACGGCCCGATACGCGACTGCGGCGGTGCAATCAGCACCCGTTGCACCATCGCAGGCGTGCCCTTCTCTTCCAACGTCCCCACCAGTGCCTCGCCAATGCCCAGTTCAGTCAGCACCGCCAGGGTGTCGAACGCCGGGTTGGGGCGGAAGCCATCAGCCACCGCCCGCAGCGACTTCTGCTCCTTGGCGGTAAACGCCCGCAAGCCATGCTGAATGCGCAAGCCCAACTGGGCCAGCACCGCATCCGGCAAATCCCCCGGCGACTGGGTAACGAAGTACACCCCCACACCCTTGGAACGAATCAGCCGCACCACCTGCTCCAGGCGATCCTGCAATGCCTTGGGCGTATCGTTGAACAACAAGTGTGCTTCATCGAAGAACAACGCCAGCACCGGCTTGTCGGCATCACCGCGCTCGGGCAGCTGCTCGAACAACTCGGCCAGCAGCCACAACAGGAAGGTCGCGTACACCTTGGGGGCATCGTGAACCAACCGGCTGGCGTCCAGCAGGTGGATACGCCCACGGCCATCCGGGTCTGGCCGCAGGAGGTCCTCGAGCTGCAGCCCCGGCTCACCGAACAACGCTTCGGCGCCCTGCTGCTCCAGGGTCGCCAACCGGCGCAACAGCGCCTGAGTGGAGGCCGTGGTCATCAGCGCGCTGTCTTCGCCCAGCAATTGCGGGTTGTCCTTCAGGTGCGCGAGCAGCGCCTTGAGGTCCTTGAGGTCGAGCAGCAGCAGGCCTTCACGGTCGGCCACCTTGAACGCCGCGTACAGCGCCGCCTGTTGGCTGTCGGTCAGTTCCAGCAGGTTGCCCAGCAGCAGCGGCCCCATTTCACTGAGGGTGGTGCGCAGCGGGTGGCCGGACTGCCCGGCAATGTCCCACAGGGTCACCGGGTAAGCCTGGGGCCTGTGCCCCAGCCAGGGCATGCCGGCGATGCGCTCGGCCACCTTGCCCTGCGGTGCACCAGCAGCGCCCAGGCCGCACAGGTCACCTTTGACATCGGCAGCGAACACCGCAACCCCCGCGTCACTGAACGCTTCCGCCAGATGCTGCAGGGTGACGGTCTTGCCAGTACCCGTCGCGCCCGCCACCAGGCCATGGCGGTTAGCCAGCCTCATCGCTTGCCCAACTGGCTGGCCATCCGGGCCAGCACCTACAACGATGGTCGAAATTTCCGACATCTCTTTAATCCTCTGCTCAAGCTTTACCGTAATTCGGCCGATACCTGTGGGTGATATTCGCCTTAATAGAGAGGAACAACCGAAAAGGGACTTTTTCGGGATGTTGCACTGCTTTGCGACTCCACGCGTGCAAACGCCTGATATGAAACCTTAGCGGAACCGATTACGCCATGAACAAAAGCCTTCGTTTCAGCCACAAGATTCTTTTGGCAGCGTCACTGATCGTGATACTCGCCTTCAGCCTTTTCACGCTCTACAACGATTACCTCCAGCGTAATGCGATCCGCGAGGACCTCGAAAACTATCTGGCTGAAATGGGCGCTTCCACTTCGACCAATATCCGCAACCTGTTCGAAGGCCGTATCAAGCTGGTGGAAAACCTGGCACAGAACATAGCCCAGGACCCGACCAACGCCGAAACCCTGATGGGCCAGAATGCGCTGGTTTCCAGCTTCCTCACCGTCTACCTGGGCAAGGTCGACGGTGGCTTCAGCGTGCGCCCTGATTCGAAAATGCCCGACGGCTACGACCCACGCACCCGCCCCTGGTACAAGGACGGCATGAATGCCGCCGGCGCGACCCTGACCGAGCCGTACATCGACATGACCACCAACAAGATGGTCATCGGCATCCTCAGCAAGGTTTCCGCCAGTGTCGGCGTGGTCGGTGGCGACCTGGCCCTGGACGGCCTGGTGCAGATCATCAACTCACTGAACTTCGGCGGCATGGGCTACGCCTTCCTGGTCAACGACCAGGGCAAGATCCTGGTGCACCCGGACAAAGACCTGGTGATGAAGTCGCTGTCGGACCTGTTCCCGCAGCACACGCCGAAACTGACCGGTGAGCTGACCGAAGTGCAGAGCGAAGGCCAGGCCCGCCTGCTGACCTTCACCCCGATCACCGGCCTGCCTTCGGCCAACTGGTACATCGGCCTGTCGGTGGACAAGGACAAGGCCTTCTCGATGCTCAGCACCTTCCGCACCTCGGCGGTGATCGCCACGCTGGTGGCGGTGGTGATCATCATCGGCCTGCTCGGCCTGCTGATCCGTGTGCTGATGCAGCCGCTGCACACCATGACCCGCGCCATGGAAGACATCGCCGAAGGTGAAGGCGACCTGACCAAGCGCCTGCGTATCCACAACCACGACGAATTCGGCATCCTGGGCAGCGCCTTCAACCGTTTCGTCGAGCGTATTCACAGCTCGATCCGCGAAGTGTCCTCGGCCACCGAGCAGGTCAACGAAGTAGCCCTGCGGGTCATCAGTGCCTCGAACTCGTCGATGACCAACTCCGACGAACAGTCCAACCGCACCAACAGCGTGGCCGCCGCCATCAACGAACTGGGTGCCGCCGCCCAGGAAATCGCCGGCAACGCCGCCCAGGCTTCGCAGCACGCCAGTTCGGCGCGGTTGCTGGCCGAAGAAGGGCAGCAGGTGGTGGAACGCAACATTGCGGCAATGAACCGCCTGTCCGACCTGATCGTCACTTCCAGCGCGCACATCGAGACGCTGAACAGCAAGACCGTCAACATCGGCCAGATCCTCGAGGTGATCACCAGCATTTCCCAGCAGACCAACCTGCTGGCGCTGAACGCGGCCATCGAAGCGGCCCGCGCCGGTGAAGCCGGGCGTGGTTTTGCGGTTGTCGCCGATGAAGTACGCAACCTGGCGCACCGCACCCAGGAGTCGGCGCAACAGGTGCAGACCATGATCGAAGAACTGCAGGTCGGCGCGCGCGAATCGGTCGAGACCATGGACCAGAGCCAGCGCCACAGCCAGGACAGCATGCAGATCGCCAACCAGGCCGGTGAGCGGCTGGACAGCGTTACCGTGCGCATCGGCGAGATCGACGGCATGAACCAGTCGGTGGCCACCGCCACCGAAGAGCAGACCGCCGTGGTCGAGGCGATCAACATGGACATCAACGAGATCAACATGCTCAACCAGGAAGGCGTGGAAAACCTGCAGGCCACCCTGCGCGCCTGCTCTGACCTGGAGCAGCAGGCCGGCCGCCTGAAGCACCTGGTGGGCAGCTTCCGTATCTGATCGCAAACCGCGTCGCCTGCTTCGCGGGTAAACCCGCTCCCACAGGATCTCCGCCGCTCTTGAATGCGTGGTGATCCCTGTGGGAGCGGGCAAGCCCGCGAAGAAGCCCACACCGATCCCCCGCCTTCCCCCGCCCCGCCCAACCCCGATCGAACAAACTATCCTTCTGATAGGTCAACCTTTAGGCGCGTCATCGCCGGCCCGTTAGCGCCGGATGACAGACCCGAAGACGATCCCGGAGGGATGCTGATCGTGCACATCGCCGACATCACCATGTTCTACGCCCCCGCCAGCGGCGGCGTACGTACCTATCTTGATGCCAAACACCACCGCCTCGACGCCATCCAGGGCGTCCGCCACAGCTTGCTGATACCCGGTGCCAGCGCCCAGCACGCCGATGGCATCTACCAGGTGCCCGCACCGCCGCTGCCGTTCGGCAATGGCTACCGCTTCCCGGTACGCCTGGCCCCCTGGTGCAATGTACTGCGCAGGCTCAAGCCCGATCTGATCGAAGTCGGCGACCCCTACCTGACCGCCTGGGCTGCGCTGGAAGCGCGGCGCAAGCTCGATGTGCCGGTGATCGGCTTCTACCATTCCGACCTGCCGCTGCTGGTCAGCAACCGCATGGGCAACTGGTTCACCCCCAATGTAGAGGCCTATGTCAGCAAGCTGTACGGCAATTTCGACCGGGTCCTGGCCCCCAGCCAGGTCATGGCCGACAAGTTGCGCCGCCTGGGGGTGCGCGATGTGCACGTGCAGCGCCTGGGCGTCGACCTGGCCACCTTCCACCCCAGCCAGCGCGACCCGCAGCTGCGTGCCGAACTGGGCATTGCCGACACCAGTCGCCTGCTGATCTACGCCGGCCGTGGCTCGCGGGAAAAGAACCTGCCGGTGCTGCTCGAGTGCATGCAGCACCTGGGCCACCCCTACCACTTGCTGCTGGTGGGTTCGAACATGCCGGCCAACGTGCCGCAGAACGTCAGTGTCATCGATCACTTCTGCCCGGCTCCGGAAGTCGCCCGGCTGATGGCCAGCGCCGACCTGCTGGTGCACGCCGGCGACCAGGAAACCTTCGGCCTGGTCATTCTCGAAGCGATGGCCAGCGCCACGCCGGTGGTGGCCGTGCGCGCCGGTGCTTTCGGCGAAATCGTCAACGAACAGTGCGGGCGCCTGTGCCGCCCCAACGATAGCCAGGCCATGGCGACCGCCGTGCAGGAGGCGTTCGAGGCCGGCGTGCGCAAGCTCGGGGCTCAGGCCCGTCGCCATGCCGAGCAGCAGTATTCGTGGGACCACGTGGTCGCCGGCCTGCTGCAGCACTACCAGGCCGTGCTTGGCCACCAGCCGCAGGTCCGTGCCCATGGCTGAGCCACTGCCGACTGCGCGCAGCCTGATGCTGGTGCTGCACGATGTCGCGCCCGAGACCTGGCCCGACTATCAACCCTTCGTCCAGGCCGTCGACGCCATCGGCGGCATCCCCATGACCTGGCTGGTGGTGCCGGACTTTCACCACCGCAACCCGCTGCAGCGCTCGCCCATCTTCTGCCGCTTGCTCGAACGGCGCCTGGCCCAGGGCGACGAGCTTGCCCTGCACGGCTTCTACCATGCCGACAACGGCCCGCCACCACGCACGCCCGGCGAATACTTCATGCGCCGCATCTATACCCACGAAGGCGAGTTCTACGCCCTGGACCAGCAGCAGGCCCTGCAACGCCTGGAGCACGGCCTGGCCCTGTTCGCCCAGCAGGGCTGGCCGGTGGCCGGCTTCGTCGCGCCTGCCTGGTTGATGAGCGAAGGCACCCGCCAGGCACTGCGCCGCCTGCCGCTGCGCTACACCAGCACGCCACAGCACTTGTACCATTTACCAGACTTCACCGCGATCAAGGCTCCGGGGCTGGTCTGGAGTGCCCGCAGCGCCTGGCGTCGCGGCCTGTCACGGGTGCTGTGCGACTGGCAATGCCGGCGCTGGCGTGACGCCCAGACCCTGCGCCTGGGCCTGCACCCGGTGGACATGCGCCATCGCGCGTCCCGCGACTATTGGCTGAACACCTTGCACACGCTACTGGCACAGGGCCGCGAGCCCCTGACCAAGTCCACCTGGCTCGACCGCCAGGCCAACGCATGAACCGCCTGGCCTGGCTGGCCCTGGCACTGCTCGGTGCCGTGCTGGTGCCGGCCCTGCTCGGTGGCAGCGAGCTGCTACCGAGGCTGCAGCGCTTCGCCCCCAGCCTGATGCTGACCCTGCTGGGCATGATCCTGCTGTGCTGGGTCATCAACGCCATCCGCTTGCGCCTGTTGCTCGGCCAGCAAGGAGCAAGGCTTGGGCGCCTGCGCAGCCTGGGTGTGGTGATGGCTACCGAGTTCGCCATCTGTACCACCCCCGGCGGCAGCGGCGGCCCCTTGACTCTGATGGCCCTGCTGGCACGCGACCGGATCGGCCCGGCGCGCAGCGGCGCGGTGTTTGCCATGGACCAGCTGAACGACCTGGTGTTCTTTTTCTGCGCGATGCTGGCGATTGCCGGCTATGCACTGTTCCACAGCCTGGGCCGCAGCCAGGAAAGCATGTTGCTGGGCAGCGCGTTGCTGCTGTGCACGGCACTGGCCGGGGTGATCGGCCTGCTGCGCTACCGGCGCACGGTGATGCGCGTGAACGGCAGGTTGCTGCGCCGCCTGGGCATGAGCCGCCAGCGCAAGCGGCGCTGGGCGCGCAAGCTGCTGCGCTTCATCGATGCACTGGCGCAGACCTGGCGCCTGCCCAAGCGCACGCTGACCCTGGTGTTCACCCTGACCTGCGCCCACTGGGGCCTGCGCTACAGCGTGTTGTATCTGGTATTGAGGGGGTTGGGGGTAGACCTGGCGTGGATCCCCAGCTTTTTGGTGCAGATGCTCTCGCTCAGTGCCGGCCAGTTCAGCCTGCTGCCTGGCGGTGCAGGTGCCGCCGAGCTGACCTCGGCCAGCTTGCTAACGCCACTGGTGGGCAGTTCGACCGCGGCTGCGGCGATCCTGATATGGCGGGCGGTCACTTACTACTTTTATCTGCTGGCGGGTGGGCCGGTGTTTGTGTGCCTGCTGGCGCGCCCGCTGCTGGAGCGTTGGCGGCGTCAGGCGGGTTGAGCTGCTGCCAAAGTTCGGCGGCGCCGGGGAAATCGGTGCCATCGGTGTCGGCCAGGGCTTCGGGGTCGTAGCGGGCCAGGCAGCCTTCACCGAGTGTGGGTGGGGGTGAGGCGGTGGGTTGGTTGCGCTGCTTGGCCATCGGCTTATCCCTCAGATTGCTGGGGGCGCTTCGCGCCCCTTTCGCGACACAAGGCCGCTCCTACAGGAGTTACGCGACGCAGTGCCGGTACGCGATCCCTTGTAGGAGCGGCCTTGTGTCGCGATGGGCTGCAAAGCAGCCCCAGAACCTCACAGGCAACCAGTCTGTATCAGTCAAACACCACAGTCTTGTTGCCATGCACCAGCACCCGGTCTTCCAGGTGATAACGCAGGCCACGGGCCAGCACCATCTTCTCCACATCACGGCCAAAACGGACCATGTCGTCGATGCTGTCGGCATGGCTGACACGCACCACGTCCTGCTCGATGATCGGGCCGGCGTCCAGTTCTTCGGTGACGTAGTGGCAGGTCGCGCCGATCAGCTTCACACCACGCAGGGCGGCCTGGTGATACGGCTTGGCGCCGACGAACGACGGCAGGAAGCTGTGGTGGATGTTGATCACCTTTTCAGCATAGTCCTGGCACAGTTGCGGCGGCAGGATCTGCATGTAGCGGGCCAGCACCACCACATCGGCGGCGTGCTCCTGCACCAGGCGCGACACTTCGGCAAAGGCCGGGGCCTTGTCCTTGGGGTCGACCGGTACATGGAAGAACGGAATACCGTGCCACTCGACCATGCTGCGCAGGTCGTTGTGGTTGGAGATCACGCAAGGGATCTCGCAGTCCAGTTCATCGGTGTGCCAGCGGTGCAGCAGGTCGGCCAGGCAGTGCGACTCGCGGCTGGCCATCAGCACCACGCGCTTTTTCTGCGCCGAGTCGGTAATGCGCCAGGTCATGGAGAACTCTTCGGCGATCGGCGCAAACGCCTCGCGGAAGGCTTCGATACCGAATGGCAGCGATTCGGCGCGGATTTCATGGCGCATGAAGAACCAACCGCTCTGCTCATCGGAGTGGTGGCTGGCTTCGTTGATCCAGCCATTGTACAAGGCCAGGAAATTACTGACTTTCGCCACGATGCCAACACGGTCGGGGCAGGCGATCACCAGACGATAGGTGCGCATGAATGAGACTCCAGAACTTCGCAAAGGCGCTCATTCTAGCGGCCCGCCAGCAAAAACGCAGTATTGATCGCAGCGGCCGTGGCCTGTGTTCCTGACGAAATGCCCTGCCAGCATTCTCTGACAGACATGACGAAATGCAGGGTTAATTGTAAATTTTTGTTCACATAGAAAACGGTTGTCACAGCTTAGTTAACAGTTAATTGCCCAACAATATGTTTACTTGCGAGTATTGCCTGTCTATTATTGCCCCACACATTTCTGAACACGCATTAAGGAACACTCCATGTCCCTGATCAACGAGTACCGCGCTACCGAAGAAGCCATCAAGGAACTTCAGGCCCGCCTGGCCAACCTGTCGCAGGATGACAAGCTGAAGAAAGAACTGGAGTTCGAAGGCAAACTGCGCACACTGATGGGCGAGTACTCCAAGTCGCTGCGCGACGTGATTGCCCTGCTCGACCCAGAGTCGAAACTGAGCAAGGCACCTCGTGGTGCGGTCAAGACTACCGCCACCAAGCGTGCGCGCAAGGTCAAGCAATACAAGAACCCGCACAACAATGAAGTGATCGAAACCAAAGGCGGCAACCACAAGACCCTGAAAGAATGGAAAGCCAAGTGGGGTGGCGATGTGGTTGAAAGCTGGGCGACCCTGCTGGACTGATTGTCCGCACACGCCTGCTGCTTATCGCAACAAGAACGCCGGCATATTGCCGGCGTTTTTGTTTGTCCGCGTTTTGTGTCAGCGCTCAGCCAATTGCAAACTGTGCCTGCAATTGCCGGGCATGTACCTGCCACGCGTCCAGCACACGCCGCCCCGCCTCGTCGGCGCCCTCCCAGGCCTGCTGCCGCGCCTGTTCGAAGTCGCCCAGCGTATTCGGCGCGCCCCAATGCGGGTCGCTCAGGCGCTGCTGGCAGAAGCTGAACCAGCGTTGCCGCTCTTCGCCGGTCAGGGTCTCGGGGAAGTTGCGCGCCCGATAGCGGAACAACAGTTCAGGCAGGCGCAAGTCATCGAACATCCACTGCCCAAGGCCCAACTGCGCCGGTTCCAGTGCACGAACTTGCTCACATAAGCGGCGGTCACGGTCCCCCAGAAAACCGTCATACAACTGTTGTTCCGGGTCTTCACTCGGGGTGAAGTCTTCCTTGCCGTAGATGTGTTCCAGCTTGTCTTGCCATTGCGCCTGTTGCTTGGCCAATTCTTCGCCGCGCAATTGTAACAACGTCAAGTCCAGGCCCAACCGTTGTTGATCAGCCGGGCGCAATACCGAAAGTGGCGCCAGTACCGGGCAGCGATTGATCTGCACCAGTTTGAGCGGCACGGGTAATTCGCCTTCGGCCAGTTCTTCATGGCGGGTATACAAACGCTGGCGTAGAACTTCAGCACTTTCCCGTAGTAACGGTAGGGTTTCCTGATGCAGGTCGCACACAATCAGTGCATTGCGATTACGCGGGTGCCAGGCCAGTGGCAATACGACACCAAGGTAATTGCGTGCCGCCGAGAAGCGCCCGGATATATGCACCAGTGGCTGCAACAAACGGATCTGCTCCATCACTTTATGCTTGCCGCGCAACTGGAACAGCCAGTCATACAACTTGGGTTGTTTCTGCCGGATCAGGCGGGCCAGGGCGATGGTTGCCCGCACGTCGGAAAGCGCTTCGTGGGCATGCCCATGGTCGATGCCATTGGCCTTGCTCAGCAGCTCCAGGCGCAGGCTGGTGCGCCCGTCCTGCTGCGGCCACTCGATGCCGTCCGGGCGCAATGCATAGGCCGTGCGTACGATGTCGATCAGGTCCCAGCGGCTGTTGCCACCCTGCCACTCTCGGGCATAAGGGTCAAAAAAGTTGCGGTACAGACTGTAGCGGGTCACTTCGTCGTCGAAGCGCAGGGTGTTGTAGCCGGCGCCACAGGTACCAGGGTGCGCCAGCTGCGCATGCACCCGGGTCATGAACTCGGCTTCGCACAGGCCCTGCTCGGCCAGCAGTTGCGGGGTGATGCCGGTCACCAGGCAGGCGGCCGGGTGCGGCAGGATATCGTCGGAGGGCCGGCAATAAAGGCTGATCGGCTCGTCGATTTCGTTGAGGTCGAAGTCGGTGCGCACGCCGGCCACCTGCAGTGGCCGGTCGCAGCGCGGGTTGATGCCGGTGGTTTCGTAGTCGTGCCAGAAAATGCTGGAGGTCACGGGGTCGTCCTGTATCGAGGTCGACCCGATTCTAGCGCGATTCTGGCGCGACTCCAGCGAGCCTGGGCCCGAGGCTCAGGCAGAGGCGTTGGCGGGGTGGAAACTGAAATAGTCGCGCAACGAGCGGACGAATTCGTCGTACTCGCGGGGCGCCTGCAGCAGCATGAAGCCCGAATCGTAGTGCCCGGGCGTCTGGTCTTCGCGGCACCACAGGCAGCTGGCGGTAAGGTTGACGAATTGATGCCCGCCACCAACCAGCGGCAGGCGTAATTGCAGATCGTAGTCGGGCCCGACCAGCACAGGTAGCTGGCTTATCAGCATCAGCCCGTCTTCGGAGGCGTTGCCCAGCTGGCCGATGGCCTGGCCGGTAATGCGGTTGAACACCTTGAGAACACAAGGCAGCTGATGGCGTTCGATGTGGCGCTTGTTGAACATGATCGCAAGTGCAGTCCGTATCCGATGCCAGGAATACGTGGAACTGGCGGTTGTTGTAACAGCTGAGTTACAGATTAGCGCAGCACGCGCGGCAAATCCCGTGAAATAAATCACACCTTGGTGTTAACGCCAAGGTGCGGCGGTCACCGGGTTTGCCACGGCGGCTTCGGCGCCGCGCAAATGGCCGAGTTTCTCCAGGGTCTGCAGGCGTGCCTGGGCGCGATAGGCGTATTCATTGCCCGGGTACTGCTGAATCAGGTACTGGTAGGTCTGCGCCGCATCCACGTACAAGGCCTGGCGCTCCAGGCACTGGCCGCGCAGCAGCGACACCTCGGGGTGGATGAACGGTCGCGCACGGCTGGTGCGGTCGACCTGCGACAGCTCGAGCATGACCCGTGCGCAATCGCCACGGTCGTAGGCGCGGTAGGCATTGTTCAGGTGGTGGTCCATGGACCAGCGGGTGCAGCCGACGGCGCTGGCCGCCAGGGCTAAAACGATCAGGGCTCGCATGGGGGTCTCCTTTGATGCCAGTGTATCGGCCTTTGCCGGCAAATCTTCACACCCTTTTGCAAGGATACCCTGCCCGTTCAAATGCCACCCTGCCTTGGTCGCAGGTAGTGCAACGGAACAATGACTACAGCGAGATTCAGGAGTAGCCTTTCGCTGCGCTTCACTATAGGAGTCTGTGCATGAGCATCCGCCGTACCAAAATCGTCGCCACCCTTGGCCCCGCCAGCAACTCGCCGGAAGTGATCGAACAGCTGATCCTCGCCGGCCTGGACGTGGCACGCCTGAACTTCTCCCACGGCACTCCGGACGAGCACAAGGCCCGCGCGCGCCTGATCCGTGACATCGCCGCCAAGAACGGCCGCCATGTTGCACTGCTGGGCGACCTGCAGGGTCCGAAGATCCGCATCGCCAAGTTCGCCAACAAGCGCATCGAATTGAAGATCGGTGACAAGTTCACCTTCTCCACCGCCCACCCGCTGACCGAAGGCAACCAGGACATCGTCGGTATCGACTACCCCGACCTGGTCAAGGACTGCGGCGTTGGTGACGAGTTGCTGCTCGACGATGGCCGCGTGGTGATGCGCGTCGAGACCGCCACCGCAGATGCCCTGCACTGCGTGGTGATCATCGGTGGCCCGCTGTCGGACCACAAAGGCATCAACCGTAAAGGTGGCGGCCTGACCGCACCGGCCCTGACCGAGAAAGACAAGGCCGACATCAAGCTGGCCGCGGAAATGGACCTGGACTACCTGGCCGTGTCCTTCCCGCGTGACGCCAGCGACATGGAATACGCACGCAAGCTGCGTGACGAAGCCGGCGGCAGCGCCTGGCTGGTGGCCAAGATCGAACGCGCCGAAGCGGTGGCCGACGACGAAACCCTCGACAAGCTGATCCTCGCTTCCGACGCCGTCATGGTCGCCCGTGGCGACCTGGGCGTGGAAATCGGCGACGCCGAGCTGATCGCCATCCAGAAGAAGATCATCCAGCACGCCCGCCGCAACAACAAGGCGGTGATCGTGGCGACCCAGATGATGGAGTCGATGATCCAGAACCCGATGCCGACCCGTGCCGAAGTGTCCGACGTGGCCAACGCCGTGCTGGACAACACCGACGCGGTGATGCTGTCGGCCGAGAGTGCCGCCGGTGCCTACCCGATCGAAGCCGTCCAGGCCATGGCCCGCATCTGCCTGGGTGCCGAAAAGCACCCGACCAGCCAGAAGTCCAGCCACCGCCTGCACACCACCTTCGAGCGCTGCGACGAGAGCATCGCCCTGGCGGCCATGTACACCGCCAACCACTTCCCGGGCGTGAAGGCGATCATCGCCCTGACCGAGAGTGGCTACACCCCGTTGATCATGTCGCGCCTGCGTTCGCACGTGCCGATCTTCGCCCTGTCGCCGCACCGCGCTACCCAGGCCCGTGCCAACATGTTCCGCGGCGTGTACCCGATCGCCTTCGACCCGGCCTCGCTGCCGGCCGACAAGGTGAGCCAGGCAGCGGTCGACGAACTGCTCAAGCGTGGCCTGGTGGAGCAAGGTGACTGGGTAATCCTGACCAAGGGTGACAGCTACCACACCATCGGTGGCACCAATGGCATGAAGATCCTGCATGTCGGTGATCCGCTGGTCGGTTGATCCTGCTTGAAAGGGGGCCGCTTTGCGGCCCTTCGCGACACAAGGCCGCTCCTACAAGGGATACGCATTCCCCTGTAGGAGCGGCCTTGTGTCGCGAAAGGAGGGCAAAGCCCTCCCCTGCTCACTCAGGCATGCTCGACAAACACATCGGCAAACACCTGCCCCCGCGGCACCCCGGCAATGAACAGCCGCCGGGCAAACCGCTCGACACTCCCTGGCGCCCCGCACACCAGCGCCACCGTCTGCCGCGATGACGGCCGCAACCCGGCCAACGCCTCATCCAGCTGCTCTGCCAGCACCAGCTCGACATTCACATCCGCCATCTCCCGCAACGGCTCGGCCAGATAATGCCCAACGCCCTCGCGCGCCACATGCATGACCCTGATTTCCCCTTGGTGCCCCTGCCGCAGAGCCTCGCGCAAGATGCCCCACAACGGCGCCAGCCCGGTCCCCGCCGCCAGCAACCACAGCGGCCGCTGCTGCCAGTCCGGGTCGTAATGCAATGCCCCACCCCTTAGCTCGCCCAGGCGCAACACATCACCCAGCTGCAAACCACGGGCCTTGTCACAAAAGGCGCCGGGGCGCTGGCAGTCGATATGAAACTCGAGGAAATCATCTTCGCCCGGCAGGCTGGCCAAGGAGTAAGGCCGCGCTACCGCGCCATTCCACAGCACCACATGCTGCCCCGCCTGGTAACGCATTGCCCGTTCGGGCCGCAGCCGCACGCGCAGCACATCGCCGAACCAGTCCAGGGCACAGACCTGCGCCGGCACGCCATCCTGCTGCGGGTCGAACAACGCCACGCGCAGGTCCTCGACTACCCGGCACTGGCAGGCCAGGCGCCAGCCCTGGGCGTGCTTGTCCTGCGCCAGGGCCTCGGGCATGGCATCCAGCGGTTGCCCGCCCAGGCAGTGCACCAGGCAGGCATGGCAACTGCCGGCGCGGCAACTGTAGGGCACATTCAGCCCGGCCTCGTTCAAGGCATCGAGCAGGTTGCTGCCGGTCGGCACCGCCCAGCGGCGCTCGCCCACGCAAAGTTCGGGCATGTTCTGGTTTCTCTTCCCGCTTTGGATTGTTGGGGGCGCTTTGCGCCCCTTTCGCGACGCAAGACCGCTCCCACAAAGGCACGGCGTACACCGGCCCATCATGTGGGAGCGGCCTTGTGTCGCGAAAGGGCTGCGCAGCAGCCCCAATCGATTTTACGGCCAGCCGCGCAACCCAGCAGCAAAAAGAATGCCTGCCACCTGCCGACCATGGTCCAGACCGGCCGCAGGTGTGCCCGGCACGGATGCGCGCTATACTGCCGCGCCTTTTTCCGTCGGCCTGACCTGCCGGCGCCTTGCAAGGCGCTTCGACACGCTGGTCGGCACCGTCGAGCGCCGTAATGAATGTTCCCGTCTTTAAGAGGAGCGCGCTGCATGACCGTGATCAAGCAAGACGACCTGATTCAGAGCGTCGCCGACGCCCTGCAATTCATCTCGTACTACCACCCCGTCGATTTCATCCAGGCCATGCACGAGGCCTATCTGCGTGAAGAGTCGCCTGCTGCGCGCGATTCCATCGCCCAGATCCTGATCAACTCGCGCATGTGCGCCACCGGCCACCGCCCGATCTGCCAGGACACCGGTATCGTCACCGTGTTCGTGCGCGTGGGCATGGACGTGCGCTGGGACGGCGCCACCCTGAGCGTCGACGACATGATCAACGAAGGTGTGCGTCGCGCCTACAACCTGCCTGAAAACGTCCTGCGCGCTTCGATCCTGGCCGACCCGGCCGGTGCCCGCAAGAACACCAAGGACAACACCCCGGCAGTGATCCACTACTCCATCGTCCCCGGCGACAAGGTCGAGGTCGATGTCGCAGCCAAGGGCGGCGGCTCGGAGAACAAGTCGAAGATGGCCATGCTCAACCCGTCCGACTCGATCGTCGACTGGGTACTGAAGACCGTCCCGACCATGGGCGCTGGCTGGTGCCCGCCTGGCATGCTCGGCATCGGCATCGGCGGTACCGCCGAGAAGGCCGCCGTGATGGCCAAGGAAGTGTTGATGGAGTCCATCGACATCCACGAACTGAAAGCCCGTGGCCCGCAGAACCGCCTGGAAGAAATCCGCCTGGAGCTGTTCGAGAAGGTCAACCAGCTGGGCATTGGCGCCCAGGGCCTGGGTGGCCTGACCACCGTGCTCGACGTCAAGATCATGGACTACCCGACTCACGCCGCTTCGCTGCCGGTGTGCATGATCCCCAACTGCGCCGCCACCCGCCACGCCCACTTCGTGCTCGATGGCTCCGGCCCGGCCGAGCTGGAAGCGCCGTCGCTGGACGCCTACCCGGAAATCGTCTGGGAAGCCGGCCCGAGCGCCCGTCGCGTCAACCTCGACGCCATCACCCCGGAAGAGGTCGCCAGCTGGAAGCCGGGCGAAACCATCCTGCTCAACGGCAAGATGCTGACCGGCCGCGATGCCGCGCACAAGCGCATGGTCGAAATGCTCAACCGTGGCGAAGAGCTGCCGGTGGACCTGAAAGGCCGCTTCATCTACTACGTTGGCCCGGTCGACCCGGTCGGTGACGAAGTGGTAGGCCCAGCCGGCCCGACCACCGCCACCCGCATGGACAAGTTCACCCGCCAGATCCTCGAGCAGACCGGTCTGCTGGGCATGATCGGCAAGTCCGAGCGCGGCCCTGCCGCCATCGAAGCGATCAAGGACAACAAGGCCGTGTACCTGATGGCCGTCGGCGGCGCTGCCTACCTGGTGGCCCAGGCCATCCGCAAGTCGAAGGTCCTGGCCTTCGCCGAGCTGGGCATGGAAGCGATCTACGAGTTCGAGGTCAAGGACATGCCGGTGACTGTCGCCGTGGACAGCAACGGTGAGTCGGTACACATCACTGGCCCTGCCCTGTGGCAGAGCAAGATTGCCCAGAGCCTGGCAGTCGAAGTGAAGTAAGCCTCATGTAACAGTGTCGCCTTCTTCGCGGGTAAACCCGCTCCCACAGGGACAGCGCAAGCCTGGGGCTACGCGCTACCTGTGGGAGCGGGTTCACCCGCGAAGAGGCCGCCCCTGTTCTACACAGTTCTTTCGAACTGCTCCGGCCAGTCCCTGCGGGTAAACACCTGCCCTTCCCGCCTCACCCGCCGTACTTCCTCAAGGTCCACCTCACAGACCAGCCACTGACTGGTTGCAGGGCTCGATTCTTCACTCAAGGCCACCACCCCATCCCCCGGCATCCCATGATCCGGCGGCACGAACAGCCCTGCCCGGCCGATATTCTCGTCCAGCGCCGGCGACCAGGGCGCCAGCCCGACCGTAGGGCTCTGCAACACCGCAATCTGGTTCTCCAGCGCCCGCGCCTGGGCACCGATACGCACCCGGTGGTAACCCGCCTCGGTGTCGGTACAGCTCGGCGCCAGGATCAGGTCGGCACCACCCTCGGCCAGACGCCGTGCCAGCATCGGGAATTCGTTGTCGTAGCAGATCAGGATGCCCAGGCGCCCCAGTTCGGTGTCGAACACCTGCAACCCCTGGCCTGCGGCTATATCCCATTGCTCCCGTTCGAAACGGGTCATCATCAGCTTGTCCTGATAACCCAGCACGCCCTTGGGGCCGAACAGCCAGGCACGGTTGCGGTAGCGCCCGTCGCTGTCCAGCACCGGCATACTGCCCGGTTGCAGGTAGATACCCCAACGCCTGGCAATACCTTCGCACAGCGCCTTCCAGGGCTCGATCAGCGGCTGGATGCCGGCGATGGAGGCCTTCAGGTCACCCCGCTGCTCGGCACTCAGCTGCCCGCTGAGCACCAGCCCGGCGTACTCCGGCAACAGCAGCAGGCGGGCCCCCGCCTCCACCGCTTCGGCACACAGGCCTTGCAGGTGGTCGGCGTAGGCCTCCCAGGTTTCATGCAGCTCGATGGCGTACTGGCAGGCCGCCAGACGGATCATATCGGCAGTTCCTTGAGCCAGAACGACATCAGCTTGTCGGAGCTTTCCTGCTCGTCCAGGTCGCGCCAGGCGTAGCTGGTGCGCAGCGACGGGTCGTGCAGGAAGCCGCGGTTACGCCAGAAGCCATGCAATGGCTTGTAGTCCGCTGGCCGCCGTGGATGCACGCCTGGCCGCTCGACCGCACAGAACGCGCAGTAGTCGAACTCGGCCAGCTTGTGTGCGTAGGACTCGCGCTCGATGAAAAAGCGCACCCCCAGGCCCTGGCCACGGTACTCGGGCAGTACCACCGATTCACCGAAGTAGTACACGCTGGCCGGGTCGCGCCCCTGGGCCAGGAACGGCTGCTGGAACTCGGGGGCGACATCCACCAGCGGCAGGCCGGTGGAGGCACCAACGACCTTGCCGTCGTCCAGTGCCAGCACCACCAGGCTGCGCCCGGAGCGGGCATAGGTGGCCAGGTAGTCGGCCTCGTACTCCGGGGTGCCGTCGTAAAGGTAGGGAAACTCGCGAAACACGGTAAGGCGCAGGCGAGCGAGGTCATCGATGTAAGGCGCGATAGCGGCGCCGTGCAACAGGCGTATTTCCATGCTTGGCGGTCGTTTTGTCGATGTGGATGACGCGCTCGGCTAAGCCGGGCTTGAGGGGAAACCCTATCATCCGGAGCAACGACCCGCCTTTTCCCTCCACGACAGGTATTGTTCCATGACCGCTACCGAACTGGTAAATGCTTACTACGCCGCCTTCAACGCTGGCGACATGCCGGCCTTTCTCGCCCTGCTCAGCGAGGATGTGATCCACGACATCAATCAGGGCGAGCGGCAGATGGGCAAGGCCCGGTTTGCAGCGTTCATGGACAAGATGAACCGCTGCTACCGCGAGCGCCTGGCCGATATCGTGGTGATGCAGAACGCCGACGGCAGCCGCGCGGCGGCGGAGTTCACCGTGCATGGGGAATATCTGGCCGATGACGAGGGGTTGCCGGCGGCCAACGGGCAGACCTATGTACTGCCGGCGGGGGCGTTCTTCTATATCCATTGCGGGAAGATTGCCCGGGTGACCAACTACTACAACCTCAATGACTGGGTTGAGCAGGTGGCCTGATTAGAGTGTATTGCCTGTACTGGCCTCTTCGCGGGCACGCCCGCTCCCACAGGGATCCCACACGACTTGAGAGCAGTGAGGTACATGTGGGAGCGGGCATGCCCGCGAAGAGGCCCTGTCAGGCAATACGGGTACCAAGCACCTTGAGGAATGCCGCCAGCCACGCCGGATGCGCCGGCCATGCCGGTGCCGTCACCAGGTTGCCGTCCACATGCGCCTGGTCCACCGCGATATCGATGAATGTCCCGCCCGCCAAGCGCACTTCCGGGGCGCACGCCGGGTACGCACTGCATTCTCGCCCTTCCAGCACGCCGGCCGCCGCCAGCAACTGGGCACCATGGCATACCGCCGCGATCGGCTTGCCGGCCTGGTTGAATGCGCGCACCAGCTCTAGGACCTTTTCATCCAGGCGCAGGTACTCCGGTGCACGTCCACCCGGGATCAGCAACGCGTCGTAACCCTCGGCACGCACCCGCACGAAATCGTAGTTAAGGGCAAAGTTGTGCCCCGGCTTTTCGCTGTAGGTCTGGTCGCCCTCGAAATCATGAATCGCGGTACGCACGGTCTGCCCCGCGACCTTTTCCGGGCATACCGCATGCACCGTGTGCCCGATCATGCTCAGCGCCTGGAACGGCACCATGACTTCGTAATCTTCGACGTAGTCGCCGACCAGCATGAGAATTTTCTTCGCCGTCATCGCACCACTCCTTCGATTGCCTTGAGACAGTCACTGCACGATAGCCGGTCTCAGTCGCGACGGTCGAGCAAGTTGACCACCAACCGGTCCAGCCAACCCCACAACCGCTGCTTGACCCGGCGCCACAGCGGCCGGGCATTCCAGTGGCCCAGGTCGACCACCTCGCTCAAGGCGAAATCACGCTCGAAACTGGCCTGCACGGCAGCCGTCAGCGGCGGGTCGAGAGCCTCGACATTGGCCTCGAGGTTGAAGCGCAGGTTCCAGTGATCGAAGTTGCATGAGCCGATACTGACCCAGTCGTCGATCAGCACCATCTTCAGGTGCAGGAAACACGGCTGGTACTCGTAGATGCGCACCCCGGCGCGCAGCAGACGCGGGTAATAGCGGTGCCCGGCGTAACGTACCGAGGGGTGATCGGTGCGCGGCCCGGTCAGCAGCAGCCGCACATCGACCCCCTTGCCGGCAGCCCGGCGCAGCGACCGGCGCACGCTCCAGGTCGGCAGGAAGTAAGGCGTGGCCAGCCAAACTCGCTGCTTGCCGCTGTTGATCGCCCGCACCAGCGAATGCAGGATGTCCTGGTGCTGGCGGGCGTCGGCATAGGCCACCCGGCCCATGCCCTGCCCCTGCGCAGGCACCTTGGGCAGGCGCGGCAGGCCAAAGCCCTCGGCGGGGCGCCAGGCAGTGCGACGGTTGTTGGCGTGCCACTGGCGGTCGAACAGCAACTGCCAGTCGCTTACCACCGGCCCCTGCATCTGCACCATCACCTCGTGCCATTCACTGGTCGCCTCGCCCGGTGTCCAGAACTCGTCGGTGACACCCGTGCCGCCCACCACTGCCCAGCGCTCGTCCACCAGCAGCAACTTGCGGTGATCGCGGTACAGGTTGCGCAGGCCACGCTTCCAGCGCAGGCGGTTGTACCAGCGCAAGTACACACCTGCGTCCAGCAGGCGCTGACGCAACTGGCTGTTGAAAGCCAACGAGCCATAGTCGTCGAACAGGCAGCGCACCCGCACGCCACGTCGGGCAGCCTGCTCCAGCGCTTCGACCACCGCATCCGCGCAGTCACCGGCCTCGACCAGGTACAACTCCAGGTCGACCTGGAACTCGGCGCGCATGATCGCCAGGAGCATGCGCGGAAAAAACTCGGGGCCGTCGATCAGCAGTTCGAACTGGTTGCCATCCCGCCAGGGAAAGACCGGCCCGGGCATGTCAGCGGGCGGTGAAGATCAGCACCGCGCTAACCGGCACCGACGGGTTGATGGACTTGAGCCCGGCGAGCTTGCGCAGGCGTTGCAGCCCCGGCAACAGGCCGAAATCCTCGGCGCGCAGCACCAGGGGCTCAAGGGTCACCACCTGGAAGCGTCGCTCGTCCAGGCGGGTGGCCAGCAGCAGGGCGTTGTAGCTGTGCGACTGGCCATGCAGGGTCACGGTCAATGGCAGGCGCAGTTCGATCTGGGCACCGTTGGCCAGATCGTTGATCGGCCGCAGGTCCAGTTGCGCCTGCACCTTGGCTTCGGCAAAGCGCTCGACCTCGAACAGGTCCTCGCGCATGCGTTCATCACGCAGCGGAATACCGCTGCTCACCGAGTCCATCTCGATGCTCAACCCGGCCACACCCTTGCGGTCGACCGTGCCATGCAGCACCAGGAAGCGGTGCACTTCGGCGGTGTTACCGTTCTTGCCGGTAATGAACGAAAGGCGCGAAGACTCGCCATCGAGGTGCCAGTTGGCATGGGCGGGCAGGCAAAAAGCCAGCAACAAGGCGGGCAGCAGGCGGGGCAGCTTGAACATGACAGATCTCGTGAAACCAGGCCGCCAACCTTACCCGCCCGCCTTCACGGCAGCAAGCGGCAGCCCTCGCGCGGGCCTTGCCAGGCGGCCTGGTTACGTCGGCCCAGGCCTTCGGCGGTGACCTGCCGCTGTTGGCTATCTTCCTCCAGCAGGCTCAGCGGCAGCCATTGCTTCACGTAGCCTTGGCAATACGCCGGCTCGAACCCCATGACGAAGCGGCACGAGCAATATTCCTTGGCCGAGTAGGCCGAAAGGATACCGGGGAAGTCCGCCAAGGCCTGGCGCTCGTGCCAGGCCCAGTACACCAGCCCCAGCAACACCACCAGCAGCACCCGCTTCATGCCCCCTCCCCGGCCAGCGCCGCGAGTATCCGCTTGAGCAGTTCGTCGTGCTGGTAGCTGCCGTCGCGGTCATCGGCGTAACGCACGATCACCAGCTTTTGCGCGGGCAGCACGTACAGCGCCTGGCCCCAGTGGCCAAGGGCGGCATAGGTGTCTGCGGGCGCACTCGGCCAAGGCCGTGCAGCGCCGGCCAGCGGCTGGTTGAGCCACCAGTGGCCACCGGGGTTGGCCTCGCCGGGCAGCGCTTGGGCCGCGGCAAACGGCGTGCGGTTGAAAGCCACCCAGGGCTTGGGCAGCAATTGCCGATCCTGCCAGCGCCCGTCGCGCTGCATCAGCAGGCCGATGCGCGCCAGGTCGCGAGCGCTGAGGTACAGGTAGGACGAACCCACGTAGGTACCCGCGCGGTCACGCTCCCATACCGCGCTGTCGATCCCCAACGGGGTGAACAGTGCATGCCAGGGGTAGTCGGCGTACTGACCGGCATCGAGCATGCCGCGCAACGCGGCGGCCAGCAGGTTGCTGTCGCCACTGGAATAGAGAAACCGCTGGCCCGGGCTGGCCACCGCTTCCCGCGCCGCCGTATAGGCCGCCATGTCCTCGCGGCCACGGGTATACAGCATGGCCACCACCGAGGACTTGAGCGGCGCGTATTCGTAGTCTTCCTGCCAGTCCAGGCCGCTGGCCCAATGCAGCAGATCGGCCATGCGCACGCCGGGATGGGCGTGCATGGCCGGGTAGAAGCGGGTGACCGGGTCCTGCAGCTGGAAGCGGCCTTCGCCCTGGGCTACGCCCAATAGCGTGGCGAGTATGCTCTTGCTGATCGACCAGGTCAGGTGGGCGGTGGCGGCGGTGCTGGGGGCGGCGTAGCGTTCGTGGAGGATGCGGCCGTCGCGGATGATCAGCAGGGCATCGGTGCGGATGCCGCTGCGTTCGGGGGTGGTGTGTGCGGGGAAGGCGTAGGCGTCGACGGCTTGCCAGTCGAGGGAGGTGTTGTCGATTGGCCAGTCGGGTTCAGGCCAGTCTTCGGCCCGGGCACAACCCGCAAGCAATATCAGGATGATCAACAGTACCTTCATCGTGATCGCCATTATTGGGGCCGCTGCGCAGCCCTATCGCGACACAAGGCCGCTCCTACAGTGGAACGCGTCAAGTTCAGGCTGACGCTGTACCTGTAGGAGCGGCCTTGTGTCGCGAAAGGGCCGCAAAGCGGCCCCAGGATTCATCGGATCACACAAACCTATCAGGCATTCATGACAATCCCGCAGCAGCCCAAGCCTTGTTCAGCCGCTTCTCCCGCGCCGCCGCCGCCAACGCCATCACCCCCTGGTCACGCTGCCAGATCTGCGCCCACTGCGCCGGCCCCGCCGCCAACGCAGCATCGATCTCCCCTCGCAGCGCCTGGAACTGTGCAAACAATCCCCCCAGCAACAAATGGCAGCCAACGCTATCGGCGCACTGCCGGCTACCTTCGGCACACCCGGCCAGCAGCCCAAGCAACTGCAGGCGCAGGGCCTGCGGCCAGGCGCACTCCTGCCCCACGCCATAAAGCCAGGCGGTCAACGCCGTAAGCACATACAAGTCCTCCAGCGAACGGAACGGCTTCACATAGGCATCCCAACCATCACCGGCCAGCAACTCGCACGCCGCCTGGTCCAGCACCAGTCGCCCATGGCCCACCTCCGGCATCAGCGGCAGGGTCGGCAGCGCTTCCAGCGTCACACCTGGCTCCCCGGGGTAGACCACCGCCAGGTTCAACTGCGGCGCCGCGCCCGTCGCCTCGCAGCGCGCCGCCACCAGCAGCCATTCCGCCTCCAGGCCGGCAGTGACGAAGTCCTTGCTACCGGTCAGCCGCAAGCCGTCCAGGCGCGTGCGCATGTCCGCCGGCCGCACGCTGCGCCGTTCGGTGGCGCACAGGGCGCCGAGGCTGGGTGGAGCACTGGGCCACAGCACGCGCAAGGCGGCCTGGTAGCCGACCAGGAAGGCCAGGCCCGGGGTGGCCATCGCGCGCCCGCCGAGCACCGCCAGTTCGAACGGGGCAACCGGGCCAAGGCGCTCGAGCAGCGCGGCATAGGTTTCGCCCAGGGTGCCCGCCAGCGCTTGGCGAAGCGGGTCGTTGAGTCGTTGCAACCAGGCCATCGGTCGGCTCCTTGCTGAAGGGCTTTCAGTTGAGGCTCAGGGGGTGTCACGCAAGCATCACCAAAGATTCACAGGGGTGACACCCCATCTACCTAGGCTGACTTTGCACAACAAAGCCGACCGGCCGCAACCCTTCATGGCTGGCTTATGGAGACTCGTAATGACTCGGATCGCTCACGCTGGCGACAACAGCACCGAACGCCGTCTGCAAGCCGAACGCCTGGTTGGCGCCGCGGCCCTGCAGGAAGCCCAGGCCCTGCGCTACAAAGTGTTCAGCGCCGAATTCAAGGCCAAGCTCAAAGGAGCCGAGCAAGGCCTGGACATGGACGACTACGACGTGCACTGCCGCCATATTGGCGTACGCGACCTGAGCACTGGCGAGCTGGTTGCCACCACCCGCCTGCTCGACCATCAGGCCGCCAGCAGCCTGGGCCGCTTCTATAGCGAAGAGGAATTCAGCCTGCACGGCCTGTTGCAGCTGCAGGGCCCGATCCTGGAGCTGGGCCGCACCTGCGTAGCCCCCGATTACCGCAACGGCGGCACCATCGCCGTGCTCTGGGGCGAACTGGCCGAAGTGCTCAACGAAGGCCGCTACAGCTACCTGATGGGCTGCGCCAGCATCCCCATGCAGGATGGCGGGGTGCAGGCCCACGCGGTAATGCAGCGCCTGCGTGACCGCTACCTGTGCACCGAGCACCTGCGCGCCGAGCCGAAGAACCCGTTGCCCAACCTGGCCCTGCCGAACAACGTCATCGCCGAAATGCCACCGCTGCTCAAGGCTTACATGCGCCTGGGCGCGAAGATCTGCGGCGAGCCGTGCTGGGACGAAGACTTCCAGGTGGCCGATGTATTCATCCTGCTCAAGCGCGACGAACTGTGCCCACGCTACGCCCGCCACTTCAAGGCAGCGGTCTGATGCCGAAGCTGCGGGTAATGGCCCGCCTGACTCGACTGCTGCTGGTACTGCTGCTGGGCATGCTGATGGCCAGCGTGATCGCCCTGGGCGAACGCCTGGGGTTCAAGGCGCCCATCGAGCGCCGCCAGCGCTGGACCTACCTGTTCATGAAGCGCCTGGTCGCGGCCCTGCCCTTCGATGTGCGGGTGGTCGGCGAGCTGCCGCAGCGGCCGATGCTGTGGGTCAGCAACCACGTGTCCTGGACCGATATCCCGCTGCTCGGCATGCTGCTGCCGCTGTCGTTCCTGTCCAAGGCCGAAGTGCGCCACTGGCCGGTGGCCGGCTGGCTGGCGGAAAAGGCCGGCACCCTGTTCATCCGCCGTGGCGGGGGCGACAGCCAGCGCCTGCGTGAACAGATCGCCGGGCAGCTGGGCCTTGCCCGGCCGCTGCTGATCTTCCCGGAAGGCACCACCACCAGCGGCCGTACCCTGCGCACCTTCCATGGTCGCCTGCTGGCAGGCGCCATCGACCGTGGCGTGGCGGTGCAGCCGGTCGCCATCCAGTACCTGCGCGATGGCCAGATCGACCCGATTGCACCGTTCATTGGTGACGATGACCTGGTGTCGCACCTGATGCGCCTGTTTGCCCTGCCGCGGGGCGAGGTATGCATTCACCTGCTGCAGCCGATCGGCAGCGTGGGCAAGGAGCGAGCGGTGTTGGCGTTGCAGGCGCAGCAGGCGATTCACCTGGCGTTGTTCGGGGTTGAAGAAGTTGAGCTGGCGCCACGGCGGCAGGCGCGGGCTGCCTGAGTTTTATGCACTGCCTGTTCTGGCCCCTTCGCGGGTGAACCCGCTCCCACAGGGACCGCACTCATCCTGAGTTCTGTGGTGTACCTATGGGAGCCACAGGGATGGTACTCATCCTGAGTTCTGTGGTGTACCTGTGGGAGCCACAGGGATGGCACTCATCCTGGGTTCTGTGGTGTACCTGTGGGAGCCACAGGGATGGCACTCATCCTGAGTTCTGTGGTGTACCTGTGGGAGCCACAGGGATGGTACTCATCCTGAGTTCTGTGGTGTACCTGTGGGAGCGGGTTTACCCGCGAAGAGGCCGGCAACGCCAACCCAGCACTAACTGTCAGACATCCGCCCCGCTGCAGCAAACGCCTGCAACTGTGGATAAAACTCCCTGAAGTCCGCCAGCAATGGCTCATACAGCCGCTCCAGCTCCCCCATCACCCCAACCATCCCCTCCGGCCGCGACAAGCGCCGGGCAATGCCGTTGAACACCTGCTCCAGCGTGGCAAAGTCGCCATACGCCCCCAGCCAGTCATCCGCCGCCATGAACGGCGCAATCCGCGCCAGCCGCCCCGGCAACTCGGGCTCCGCCAACAACACCCGATAAAAGTCCCCGGTGAACTGCGCCAGCGGCTGCTCGGCATAATCCCGCCAATGCCGGGCCAGGCAATGGTCGAAAAACACATCCAGAACAATCCCCGCAAAGCGCCGCCGCTCCCGCGGAAAGCGCGCCAGTGCCGCCAGCACCAACGGATGCTGGTCGGTATAGCTGTCGATATGCCGGTGCAGCCGGATGGCCGCCTCCAGCGCAGGCGGGAAGCGCCCTTCCAGCGAGCCTTTGACAAAGTCGCCATACAGGCTGCCAAGCAGTTGTTGCGGCGCCGGGCCGCCAAGGTGCAGGTGTGCGAGGTAGTTCATGAGCGCAGTCTAGCACCGCCGCCCCCTATATCGTTATAACGCGATATAGCGATTCGTGCTCAGCTCAAAACCTCTTCGTATTTGTATATCGGGAATCCACGATTTACATTTCGCCCTATCGCGATATACCGCTACAACGAGCCTCAACCCATGCCTCTCGATCTCGACGAAATCATAAAAGCGCTGGCCCACCCGGTCAGGCGAGAAATCCTCAGCTGGCTGAAGGACCCGGCAACGCAATTCCCCGACCAGTACCACAGCACCGAGAACGGTGTGTGTGCCGGGCAGATCGACCAACGCTGCGGCCTGTCGCAGTCGACCGTCTCCGCCCACCTGGCCACCCTGCAGCGCGCCGGGCTGATCAGCAGCCAGAAGATCGGCCAATGGCACTTCTTCAAACGCAACGAAGCCACTATCCAGGCGTTTCTCGAACAACTGCGCCAAGCACTCTGAACAGGCAGGTAACCGTCATGACCACGCTTTTCGATCCGATCACCCTGGGCGACCTGCAACTGCCCAACCGCATCATCATGGCCCCGCTCACCCGCTGCCGGGCCGACGAAGGCCGCGTGCCCAATGCGCTGATGGCCGAGTACTACGTGCAGCGCGCCAGCGCCGGGCTGATCCTCAGCGAGGCGACCTCGGTCAGCGCCATGGGCGTCGGCTACCCGGATACCCCTGGTATCTGGAACGACGAGCAGGTGCGTGGCTGGAACAATGTGACCAAGGCCGTGCATGCCGCTGGCGGGCGCATCTTCCTGCAACTGTGGCACGTTGGCCGCATCTCCCACCCCAGCTACCTGAACGGCGAGCTGCCGGTGGCCCCCAGCGCGATCCAGCCCAAGGGCCATGTAAGCCTGGTGCGCCCGCTCAGTGACTACCCCACCCCACGCGCGCTGGAAACCGAAGAAATCATCGACATCGTCGAGGCCTACCGCAGCGGTGCCGAGAATGCCAAGGCTGCCGGTTTCGATGGCGTGGAGATCCACGGTGCCAACGGCTACCTGCTCGACCAGTTCCTGCAGAGCAGCACCAACCAGCGCACCGACCGCTACGGCGGCTCGCTGGAAAACCGTGCGCGGCTGCTGCTGGAAGTGACCGATGCGGCCATCGAGGTGTGGGGCGCAAACCGCGTGGGCGTGCACCTGGCGCCGCGTGCCGATGCCCATGACATGGGCGATGCCGACCGTGCCGAAACCTTTACCTACGTGGCCCGTGAGCTGGGCAAGCGGGGTATTGCCTTCATCTGCTCACGGGAAAAGGAAGCCGATGACAGTATCGGCCCGCTGATCAAAGAGGCGTTCGGTGGCCCGTACATCGTCAATGAGCGGTTTGACAAGGCCAGTGCCAATGCAGCCCTGGCCAATGGCAAGGCCGACGCCGTGGCGTTTGGCGTGCCGTTCATCGCCAACCCTGACCTGCCGGCGCGGTTGGCGGCGGATGCGCCGTTGAACGAGGCGCGGCCGGAGACTTTCTATGGCAAGGGGCCGGTGGGGTACATCGATTATCCGCGGTTGTGATTCAGGGCCATTCGCGGGCACGCCCGCTCCCACAGGGTCAGCACAATCTTCAAGCTTGTCGCTGTACCTGTGGGAGCGGGCGTGCCCGCGAAGAAGGTTCAGGTGATCTCACGGCCGGGCATTGATCTGCTGCTGCAGGTTCTGGATCTGGCTCTGCAAGGTATTCAGGTTGCGGGTCGTCTGCGCCCGGAAGGCGTCGAATTCCTGCACCGAAGCACCACTGGACGCCGCCGCGGCCGGGCGGTTGTCGATCTGGCTCTTGAGCACCAGGATGTCCTGCTCCAGGTCCTGGATGGCCGCGCTCGGGTTACCCTGCTTCTTCAGCGCTGCCACCTCGTTGCCCAGGCTCTTGAGCTGCCCGTCCAGCTTGGCGCCATCAGCCTGCGCGGCCTTCAGCGCAGCAACCTGTTCGTTCAGGCCCTTGAACTGCGTATCCAGCTTGCCACCATCGACCTGCCCCGAGCGCAACGCGGCCAGCTCACCATTCACTGCCTTCAGTTGCGCCTGCAACTGGCTCTGCAGCTCGGTCACGGCCTTCTGCTGTTCACGGGTATCGGCCAGTACCTGCTCCAGGCGCTTGCCCAGGTCACCGGTCTGCCCGGCCACACCCTTCTGCAACTGGCGCAGCTGCAGCTTCAACGCCTCGCTGTTGGTAGTGGCGCCGGATTCGCTGGCCGCCACCTTGCCGCTGATCGCCTGCAGGCGCCCGGCAGCCTCTTCGCTGATGCGGGCGAAGCTTTCCTGGGTCGCCACCAGTTGCTGCTCCATCAGCGAGATCTGCTGGAAGCTCCACCAGCCAAGGCCCGCCAAGGCGATGAACGAGGCCCCGAGCAATGCCCATAGCGGCGCGGTGCTGGCACCGCGAGCGGCTTTCTGGCGGCTGCGCACCACGTGCGCCGGCATCAGTTCGTCATCGTCATGGGTGCCGGCCCTCAGGGTAGGCACATCATCGTAGTCATCGTGAGCATGGTTACGCATGGATACATTCAACCGCGGTAGTCGCAAAGAGGCACGAGTATAAACCGCCAGCGCGGCGCGTTGATGACCATTGTCAGCCGAGCGGCTTCACTGCCCCGGCGGCTGGTGCTTCCACCAGGCACAGAATTCATCCAGCGCCGTCCACAGGCTGACCTTGGGCTGGTAGTCCAGGTACTGCCGGGCGCGGCTGATATCCAGGGTGAAATCGCGGCTCATCACCTGCATCCCCAGGCGCGACAGGGTCGGTTGCGGGCGCCCCGGCCACAACATGCAGGCCGCCTCGTTCAGCGCGGCCAGGCTGTAGGCCAGGCCGTAGGAGCGGTACCGGGTAACCTGCGGCAACTGCATCTGGCGCATCACGTAGTTGACCACGTCCCACAGCGGCAGCGGCTGGCCGTTGCTGATGTTATAGGCCTGGCCCAGCGCCCGGTCGTCGGCGAACAGAGCACTGAGCAGCGCTTCGTTGAGGTTGTGCACGCTGGTGAAATCGACTTTGTTCAGGCCGTTGCCGATGATCGCCACACGCCCCTTGCGCTGCATCTGCATCAGCCGCGGGAAGATACTGGCATCGCCGGCGCCGGTGACGAAGCGCGGGCGCAGCGCCAGCACCTCGAGGCCGAACTCCTGGGCACCGAACACTTTCTGTTCGGCCATGTGCTTGGTCTGCCCGTAATGGTCATGGAAGCGGCGCGGCACCTGCTCTTCCCGGATGTCCAGGCGCGAGCGGCCATTGAAGTAGATCGACGGCGACGACAGGTGTACCAGGCGTCGTACGTGCTCCTTCAAGCAGCCCTCGACCACGTTTTCGGTGACCACCACATTGCCTTGATAGAAGTCCTGGTAGCGCCCCCAGTTGCCCACTGCGCCGGCGCAGTGCACCACCGCCTCGACGCCTTGGCACAGGCGGCGTGCCAGCTCGGCATCACCCAGGTCGCCGGGGATGAACTGGGCGCCGCGCTTGACCAGGTGCTCGACCCCTTCGGCTCGACGGCCGCTGACCCGCACGTCCAGGCCCTGCTCCAGGGCAAAGCGCGCAAAGCGCCCGCCAATGAAGCCACTCGCGCCGGTGACCAGAATTCGCATGTAAGACTCCGTCTTGCCAGATTTCAGATGCAACTGACGCCAGCCGTGGCTACAAGGGCACCAGCCATTGCCGTGCGGTGTGCCGCAGGTGGTCGGTCAGTTGCGCGAGCAGTTGCCCGCCATTGCGCCAATGATGCCAGTACAGCGGCACATCGATGGGGGTATCGCTGCAGATTTCCACCAACTGGCCGCTGGCCAGTTGCTCGCGAGCCTGCAGTTCCGGCACCAGGCCCCAGCCCAGGCCGGCTTCGGTCATGCGCAGGAAGCCTTCGGACGACGGGCACAAGTGGTGCAGGAAGCCATCCTCGATGCCCAGCGATGCCAGGTAGCGGTGTTGCAGGAAGTCGTCCGGGCCGTACACGATCGCCGGGGTACGGGCCAGGCGGCTGGCAGCGAAGCCCTGCGGAAAATGCCGCGCCATGAACCCGGGGCTGGCCAGCGCCCGGTAGCGCATGGCGCCCAGCGGCAGGCTGCGCGCGCCGGCGACCGGCCGCTCGCTGCCACACAGGCAGGCCGCCACTTCGCCCGCACGCATGCGTTTCAGGCCCACTTCCTGGTCTTCCACCACCAGGTCGGTCAGCACGTTCTGCTGTGCGCAGAAGTTGCCCACTGCGCCGGCCCACCAGGTAGCCAGGCTGTCGGCGTTGAGGGCGATGCGCAGGCGCTCCGGCATGCCCTCCTCGTCCAGCGCCGGCACCTGGCGCTGCAGGTCGCGTTCGAGCAGGCGCACCTGCTGCACATGGTTGAGCAACTGGCGGCCGACTTCGGTCGGGCTTGGCGGTGTGGCACGCACCAGCACCGGCTGGCCGACCCGCGCCTCGAGCAGCTTGATGCGCTGGGAGATGGCCGACTGCGACAAGCCCAGCACCTGCGCCGCGCGTTCGAAACCACCCTGCTCGATCACGGCGGCAAGGGCGGCCAGCAGCTTGTAGTCGAACATCGATTTTCCTAATGACGGATCAGCTCTATTTGTTTTTCTTATACAGCGTGGTTCATCACAATGACCAGCATCTTTTGGACTCTTTGGAGAGCACGCCATGTGGCAAAGCTATCTCAACGGCATGCTCGTGGCCTTCGGCCTGATCATGGCCATCGGTGCACAGAACGCCTTCGTCCTCGCCCAGAGCTTGCGCCGCGAGCATCATTTGCCGGTGGCGGCACTGTGCATCGTCTGTGACGCCATCCTGGTAGCAGCCGGTGTGTTCGGCCTGGCCACCGTGCTGGCGCACAACCCGACGTTGCTGGCGATCGCCCGCTGGGGCGGGGCGGTGTTCCTGATCTGGTACGGCGCCAAGGCTTTGCGCAGCGCCTGCTCCAGGCAGAGCCTGCAGCACCAGCAAGGCCAGGGTGCGCGCTCACGCCGCGCGGTACTGCTCAGCGCCCTGGCGGTGACCCTGCTGAACCCGCACGTATACCTCGACACGGTGCTGCTGATCGGCTCGCTGGGCGCCCAGCAGGCTGCGCCTGGCGCCTACGTGGCCGGCGCTGCCAGCGCCTCGCTGCTGTGGTTCTCGACCCTAGCGATCGGTGCCGCCTGGCTAGCACCTTGGCTGGCTCGGCCGGCGACCTGGCGCATGCTCGACCTGATGGTGGCGGTGATGATGTTCGCGGTGGCGGCGCAGTTGATCTTCAACTGACCTCGGCTCACCACAACATCTTTATCGCCTGTGAGATCGAGCGCCGCCCGCGCGGCGCTTCGCAGCACAAGGCTGCTCCTACATCTGTTTTGGGCCAGCAATGCCTGCACCAACGCGCGCGACCGCCTTGTTGGTCCGACACGATATCGAGGTGAACACTAAGGGGCCGAGCGCGCCTGCCTCAGGAATGACTGGCCTGAAACAGATGTAGGAGCAGCCTTGTGCTGCGAAGCGCCGCGCGGGCGGCGCTCGATCTCACAGGCGCTACAAGCGTTAAGCCGAACACCACCGGTCGGCACACCCCGACCGCTCTGGAACCTCTATTCCCTATCTTTGTTGCGTGGTTATGCGCCGGGCCCGGTGCTATGATCCAGCCCTTGCGTCGCAAAGAGTACAAACTCGCCGACGCTCATCGGGCCGCCCGTGATCGGCCTTGCGCAAACCGCAAACAGACCTGAATCAGGAGATCCACCATGGCTTTTGAATTGCCGCCGCTGCCGTACGCCCACGATGCCCTGCAGCCGCACATCTCCAAGGAAACCCTGGAGTATCACCACGACAAGCACCACAACACCTATGTCGTGAACCTGAACAACCTGGTCCCAGGCACCGAATTCGAAGGCAAGACCCTGGAAGAGATCGTCAAGAGCTCTTCGGGCGGCATCTTCAACAACGCCGCTCAAGTCTGGAACCACACCTTCTACTGGAACTGCCTGGCACCAAACGCCGGTGGCCAGCCGACCGGTGCCCTGGCTGACGCCATCAACGCCGCTTTCGGTTCCTTCGACAAGTTCAAGGAAGAGTTCACCAAGACTTCGGTTGGCACCTTCGGTTCCGGCTGGGGCTGGCTGGTGAAGAAGGCTGACGGTTCCCTGGCCCTGGCCAGCACCATCGGCGCCGGCTGCCCGCTGACCAGCGGCGACACCCCGCTGCTGACCTGCGACGTCTGGGAACACGCCTACTACATCGACTACCGCAACCTGCGTCCGAAGTACGTCGAGGCGTTCTGGAACCTGGTCAACTGGGCCTTCGTTGCCGAGCAGTTCGAAGGCAAGACCTTCAAGGCCTGAGTCATTCAGCCCTGAACGAAAAACCCGGCCCGGTGCCGGGTTTTTTTATGCCTGTACCGGCCTCTTCGCGGGCACGCCCGCTCCCACAGGGATAGCATCAGGTCCACAGGCGGCGCCCTACCTGTGGGAGCGGGCGTGCCCGCGAAGGGGTCACCACAGATTTCACCTTCAACCCACCAGCAAAGGCTTGCTCAGCCCGCATAGCACGCTAACATCAAACCTCTGGAAGATTGTTACAGCGCATTCAAGTTGCGGGGTCAGGCAACCGATACACTATTGATGGTCGGCCGATAGTGTATCGTCATCGTTGATGGCAAAATGATGCCATGCGCATGGATTAAGGAAACCCCATTGAAGCTGGAATTGCGGAACAGCTTGTCGGTCAAGTTGCTCAGGGTCGTGCTGCTGTCGGCGCTAGCGGTCGGTGTCGTGCTCAGCTGTGCGCAAATCGTCTACGACACCTACAAGACCCGCCAGGCCGTGAACAACGATGCCCAGCGCATCCTCGACATGTTCCGCGACCCCTCGACCCAGGCGGTATACAGCCTCGACCGCGAAATGGGCATGCAGGTGATGGAAGGCCTGTTCCAGGACGAATCGGTACGCATGGCCTCCATCGGCCACCCCAACGAAACCATGCTGGCGGAAAAGTCCCGCCCGCTGCAGGACATGTCCATGCGCTGGCTGACCGACCTGATCCTCGGCCAGGAACGTACCTACACCACGCAACTGGTCGGCCGCGGCCCCTACAGCGAATACTACGGCGACCTGAGCATCACCCTGGACACCTCGTCCTACGGCGAAGACTTCCTGATCAACGCCGTGATCATCTTCATCTCCGGTGTGCTGCGGGCCCTGGCCATGGGCCTGGTGCTGTACCTGGTCTACCACTGGCTGCTGACCAAACCGCTGTCGAAGATCATCGAGCACCTCACCCAGATCAACCCCGACCGCCCAAGCCAGCACCAGCTGCCGCTGCTCAAGGGCCACGAGAAGAACGAGCTGGGCCTGTGGGTAAATACCGCCAACCAGCTGCTGGCCTCGATCGAGCGCAACACCCATCTGCGCCACGAGGCGGAAAACAGCCTGCAACGCATGGCCCAGTACGACTTCCTCACCGGCCTGCCCAACCGCCAGCAGTTGCAGCAGCAACTGGACAAGATCCTCGTCGACGGCGGCCGCCTGCAACACCGCGTGGCGGTACTGTGCGTAGGCCTGGACGACTTCAAGGGCATCAACGAGCAGTTCAGCTACCAGGTCGGCGACCAGCTGCTGCTGGCCCTGGCCGACCGCCTGCGCGCCCACAGTGGCCGCCTGGGCGCCCTGGCACGCCTGGGTGGTGACCAGTTCGCCCTGGTGCAGGCCAATATCGAGCAGCCCTACGAGGCGGCCGAACTGGCGCAGAGTATCCTCGACGACCTGGAAGTGCCGTTCGACCTCGACCACCACCAGCAGATCCGCCTGCGCGCCACCATCGGCATCACCCTGTTCCCGGAAGACGGCGACAGCACCGAGAAGCTGCTGCAGAAAGCCGAACAGACCATGACCCTGGCCAAGGCCCGTTCGCGCAACCGCTACCAGTTCTACATCGCCAGCGTCGACAGCGAGATGCGCCGCCGTCGCGAGCTGGAAAAGGACCTGCGCGAAGCCCTGCCGCGCAACCAGCTGTACCTGGTTTACCAGCCACAGATCAGCTACCGCGACCACCGCGTGGTCGGTGTCGAGGCATTGCTGCGCTGGCAGCACCCGGAGCTGGGCATGGTGCCGCCAGACCAGTTCATCCCCCTGGCCGAACAGAACGGCAGCATCATCAGCATCGGTGAATGGGTGCTCGACCAGGCCTGCCGGCAATTGCGCGAATGGCACGACATGGGCTTCAGCGAGCTGCGCATGGCGGTCAACCTGTCCACCGTGCAGCTGCACCACAGCGAACTGCCGCGGGTGGTCAACAACCTGCTGCAGGCCTATCGCCTGCCGCCGCGCAGCCTGGAACTGGAAGTCACCGAGACCGGCCTGATGGAAGACATCAGCACCGCCGCCCAGCACCTGCTGAGCCTGCGCCGCTCCGGAGCATTGATTGCCATCGACGACTTCGGCACCGGCTACTCGTCGCTCAGCTACCTGAAATCGCTGCCGCTGGACAAGATCAAGATCGACAAGAGCTTCGTCCAGGACCTGCTGGACGACGATGACGACGCCACCATCGTTCGCGCCATCATCCAGCTGGGCAAGAGCCTGGGGATGCAGGTGATCGCCGAAGGCGTGGAAACCGCCGAACAGGAAACCTACATCGTCGCCCAGGGCTGCCACGAGGGCCAGGGCTACCACTACAGCAAGCCGCTGTCGGCCCGTGAGCTGACCAACTTCCTCAAGCAGGCACAGCGAAACCAGGTTTCGATGCTCTGAGCCGCCTGCCCGGTTACAGGCCGTGACCGGCATTTACACGAATTGCATGCCCGCCCCCTTTACAGCAAATGCAAATCTTTCGCATGATGTTGCGGTTTCGCGTGCCACGGCGCACGGTCCACCCCTTGGTCCAACCACACGACGCAGGAAAACCAATAATGATTCGAATGCCTCTGGCCTCCGCCAGTCTGCTGGCCATTGCCATCGCTCTCGCCGGTTGCGGTGAAGGCAAGGACGACAAGGCCGCCGCGCCGCAAGCCCAGGCACCTGCTGCCGCCAGCACCACCGCTGCGGCGCCCGGGGCTGTCGACGAAGCCGCCGGCAAAGCCGTGGTCAAACATTACGCCGAGCTGGTCTACGCCGTGTACAGCGACTCGCTGAGCACCGCCAAGACCCTGCAGACCGCAGTCGACGCGTTCCTGGCCAAGCCCAACGACGAAACCCTGAAGGCAGCCAAAGAAGCCTGGTTCGCCTCGCGCGTACCGTACCTGCAGAGCGAAGCCTTCCGCTTCGGCAACACCATCATCGACGACTGGGAAGGCCAGGTGAACGCCTGGCCGCTGGACGAAGGCCTGATCGACTACGTCGACAAGAGCTATGAGCACGCCCTGGGCAACCCGGCGGCCAACGCCAACATCATCGCCAACACCGAGATTCAGGTGGGCGAAGAGAAGATCGACGTCAAGGACATCACCCCCGAGAAGCTGGCCAGCCTGAACGAACTGGGCGGCTCCGAGGCCAACGTCGCCACCGGCTACCACGCCATCGAGTTCCTGCTCTGGGGCCAGGACCTGAACGGCACCGGCCCGGGCGCGGGCAACCGTCCGGCGTCGGACTACCTGGAAGGCAAGGGCGCCACCGGTGGCCACAACGACCGCCGCCGTGCCTACCTGAAAGCGGTCACCGACCTGCTGGTCAAGGACCTCGAAGAGATGGTCGGCAACTGGGCACCGAACGTCGCCGACAACTACCGCGCCAAGCTGGAAGCCGAGTCGGTCAACGACGGCCTGCGCAAGATGCTGTTCGGCATGGGCAGCCTGTCGCTGGGCGAACTGGCTGGCGAACGCATGAAGGTTTCGCTGGAAGCCAACTCGCCGGAAGACGAGCACGACTGCTTCAGCGACAACACCCACTACTCGCACTTCTACGACGCCAAGGGCATCCGCAACGTCTACCTGGGCGAGTACACCCGCCCGGACGGCAGCAAGGTGACCGGCCCGAGCCTGTCGTCGCTGGTGGCCAAGGTAGACCCGGCCGCCGACGCCACCCTCAAGGCCGACCTGGAAGCCACCGAAGCCAAGATCCAGGTGATCGTCGACCACGCCCTCAAGGGCGAGCACTACGACCAGCTGATCGCTGCCGACAACGCAGCCGGCAACCAGATCGTGCGTGACGCCATCGCCTCCCTGGTCAAGCAGACCGGTGCGATCGAGCAGGCCGCGGGCAAGCTGGGCATTGCCAACCTGAACCCGGATACCGCGGATCACGAGTTCTGATCCTGCTGTAGCGGTTCTGAAAGAGGCGGCCTTCGGGTCGCCTTTTTTGCTTCCGGCCCTATCGCCGGCAAGCCAGCTCCCACAGGTACCCCACAGGGCTCAAGGGCTGTGAAGTACCTGTGGGAGCTGGCTTGCCGGCGATAGGGCCCGACCAGGCAACCACAGACCATGGCCAACTGACACCGATTTCATCCAGCAATTGCAAATTGCTCTTATTCAAACTCCCTCACCCTGCTAAGCTTGCACGCCGGTTTTTCGCTCACGCCCAGGATTCTCGATGTCCTTGTCGCTGTCCCGACTCTCCCCCCTGCTGCTGGCCTTTGCCCTCGCCGCCTGTGACGACGCCCCGCGTTTCACCCAGGCCGAGCCCGGCGAAGCATTGTCGGGCGGCAAAGCCACCGTGCAGCGCACTGACCGCAATGCCTATTCCCTGCCCTCGGCCAACCTCTCGCCCGAGCGGCGCCTGGACTTCGCCGTAGGCAACAGCTTCTTCCGCAACCCCTGGGTGATCGCCCCGTCCACCACCACCGCCCGTGACGGCCTGGGCCCGCTGTTCAACACCAATGCCTGCCAGAACTGCCACGTGCGCGACGGCCGCGGCCACCCGCCAGAGCCGGGCGACAGCAACGCCGTATCGATGCTGGTACGCCTGTCGATCCCCGACCAGCCTTACTTGGCCAAGGTGGTCGAACGCCTCGGCGTGGTGCCGGAGCCGGTCTATGGCACCCAGCTGCAGGACATGGCCATCCCCGGCGTGACGCCGGAAGGCAAGGTGCGGGTGAGCTACACCAGCGAAACGGTGTCGTTCGAGGACGGCCACCAGGTCGAGCTGCGCAAGCCGGCCCTGCAGATCACCCAGCTCGGCTATGGCGTGATGCACCCCGACACGCGCTTTTCGGCGCGGGTGGCGCCGCCAATGATCGGCCTGGGCCTGCTCGAAGCCATCCCCGAAGCCGACCTGCTGGCCAACGAAGACCCGGATGACCACAACCGCGACGGCATTCGCGGCCGGGCCAACCGGGTGTGGGACGATGCCCTGGGCAAGACCGTGGTCGGCCGCTTCGGCTGGAAGGCCGGGCAGCCCAACGTCAACCAGCAGAACGTGCACGCCTTTGCCGGCGACATGGGCCTGACCACCACCCTGCAGCCCAACGACGACTGTACCCCGGCGCAGGCCGATTGCCTGGCCGCGCCCAACGGCGACGGTGCCAATGGCGAGAAGGAAGTCAGCGACAACATCCTGCGCCTGGTCACCTTCTACACCCGCAACCTGGCCGTGCCGGCCCGCCGCGACGTGGGCTCGCCGCAGGTGCTGGCAGGCAAGAACCTGTTCTACCAGGCCGGCTGCCAGGGCTGCCATACACCGCAGTTCACCACCGCCGCCAATGCCGCCGAGCCGGAGCTGGCCAACCAGCTGATCCGTCCCTACAGCGACCTGCTGCTGCATGACATGGGCCCGGGCCTGGCCGACGAGCGCACCGAATTTGCCGCCAACGGCCAGGACTGGCGCACCCCGCCACTGTGGGGCATCGGCCTGAGCGAAACGGTCAGTGGCCACAGCCAGTTCCTGCACGACGGCCGCGCCCGCAACCTGCTCGAAGCCGTGCTCTGGCACGGTGGCGAGGCCGAGGCGGCACGCAATTTCGTACTCACTTTCAATGCCGAGCAGCGTGCCGCGTTGCTGGCTTTCCTGAACTCACTTTAAAAAGCGCAAAGGAGCCGGGCATGTTCCGACCCAAACTGTTGTTCACCAGCCTCGCCGCACTCGCCCTCGGCGCCTGCTCGCCGCAGGACCCGCAAGCCGTGACCTCCGCTGCCATCGCCAAGCAGGTGATCCTGCCCACCTACAGCCGCTGGGTCGAAGCCGACCGCACGCTGGCCGCCAGCGCCCTGGCCTACTGCGAAGGCAAGGAAACCCTGGACAAGGCCCGTGCCGACTTCCTCAACGCGCAAAAGGCCTGGGCCGAGCTGCAACCGCTGCTGGTCGGCCCGCTGGCCGAAGGCAACCGCGCCTGGCAGGTACAGTTCTGGCCCGACAAGAAGAACCTGGTCGGCCGCCAGGTCGAGCAACTGGTCAACGCCGACCAACCGGTCGATGCCGCGGCCCTGGGCAAGGCCAGCGTGGTGGTACGTGGCCTGTCGGCCTACGAGTACATTCTGTTCGACAGCAAGCCGGACATCGCCACAGCCGAGCAGAAAGCCCGCTACTGCCCGTTGCTGGTGGCCATTGGTGAACACCAGAAGGCCCTGGCCGAAGAGATCCTCAAGGGCTGGAACAGCACCGACGGCATGCTCTCGCAGATGACCAAGTTCCCCAACCAGCGCTACGCCGACTCCCACGAGGCCATTGCCGACCTGCTGCGCGCCCAGGTCACCGCCCTGGACAGCCTGAAGAAAAAGCTCGGTGCGCCGATGGGCCGCCAGAGCAAGGGTATCCCGCAGCCACTGCAGGCCGAAGCCTGGCGCAGCCACAGCTCGCTCAAGAGCCTGGAGGCCAGCCTCAAGGCCGCCGAAGCGGTCTGGGTCGGGGTCGACAACCAAGGCCTGCGCGGCTTGCTGTCCAGCGATCAGAAAGCCCTGGCGGACAAGATCGATGCCGCCTACGCTGCCTCGCTCAAACTGCTGGCCGCCAACCAGAAGACCCTGGGCGAGCTGCTGGCCGACGACGCCGGCCAGCAAACCCTGAACCAGATCTACGACAGCCTCAACGCCGTCCACCGCCTGCACGAAGGCGAGCTGGCCAAGGCGTTGAACATCCAGCTGGGCTTCAATGCCAACGACGGTGACTGATCATGCTGCGACGCCAGGCCCTCAAACTCGGTAGCGTATTGCTCAGCGCCCTCACCCTGGGCGGCTGGAGCCTGTTCCGCAACAAAGGCAGCGAGCCCCTGCTGCTGTCGGCGCGTGACGACGGCGACGGCAAGCACTATGCGGTCGGGTTCCGCCTGGACGGCACCCAGGTGTTCAGCACCCAGGTCGCCCAACGTTGCCATGCCATCATCCATCACCCGGACCTGCCGATCGCCCTGTTCGTCGCCCGCCGTCCCGGCACCGAAAGCTACCTGGTCGACCTGCGCGACGGGCGCCTGCTGCAGACCGTCACCTCGCAGCCGAACCGGCACTTCTACGGCCACGCGGTCATCCACAAAGGTGGCGAATGGCTGTATGCCACCGAGAACGACACCACCGACCCGGGGCGTGGCGTACTCGGTGTGTACCGCTTCGAAGGCGAGCGCCTGGTGCACACCGGGGAGATTCCGACCCACGGCATCGGCCCGCACGAAGTGGCCTGGCTGCCGGACGGCGAAACGCTGATCGTGGCCAACGGCGGTATCCGCACCGAAGCCGAAAGCCGGGTGGAGATGAACCTCGACGCCATGGAACCGAGCCTGGTGCTGATGCAGCGCGACGGTACCCTGCTGAGCAAGGAAACCCTGGCCCAGCAGATGAACAGCGTGCGCCACCTGGCAGTAGGCAGCGATGGCACCATCGCCGCCTGCCAACAGTTCATGGGCGATGCCGATGAAACCGCAGAGCTGCTGGCGATCAAGCGCCCGGGCGAGCCGTTCAAGGCCTTCCCGGTGCCGGAGCGGCAGTTGCAGGCCATGGCCCAGTACACCGCCAGCGTGGCTATCCACAGCGAGCTGCGGCTGGTGGCGCTGACCGCGCCACGGGCCAACCGCCTGTTCGTCTGGGACCTGGACAGCGGCGCGGTGCGGCTGGATGCGCCAATGCCCGATTGCGCGGGGGTGGGCGCGGTACAGGACGGCTTTGTCGTCACCTCCGGGCAGGGCCGTTGCCGGTTCTATGATTGCCGCAAGGCCGAGCTGGTCGGGCAACCGATGAACCTGCCGTCGGGTTTCTGGGACAACCACCTGCATCTGGTCTGATTTTTCTGCTGCCTTCACCGGCCTCTTCGCGGGCACGCCCGCTCCCACAGGGGCCGCGCAACCCACTGACTGCGCGGTTCCTGTGGGAGCGGGCGTGCCCGCGAAGGGGCCGGCCCAGGCATTCCACTCCCCTTCCCCCCAAAAACAGTCAATACTTCCCCCATCCACACGTGGGCAGGATCGCCCGTTGTCGTGTCTAAGCGAATAACAACCGCATCCAAGGAACCGGACCTATGCTGCGCCGCCGCATGCTCATCATGTTGGCCGTGGTTCTGCTGATCGTGCTGGCCCTGGGGGGCTACAAAGCCTTTTCGATCTACCAGCAGATCCAGATGTTCACTGCCCCCAAGCCGCCCATCACCGTGGCGGCCGCCTTGGCCGAACAGCGCCCGTGGCAAGAGCGCCTGCCCGCCGTCGGCAGCCTCAAGGCGCTACAGGGCGTGGAGCTGAGCCTGGAGGTGGAGGGTATCGTCAAGGCCCTGCATTTCGACTCGGGCCAGCAGGTCAAGGCCGGGCAACTGTTGCTGCAACTCAACGACGACCAGGAAACCGCCCTGCTCGGCACCGCCCAGGCCGACCTGGGCCTGGCCAAGGTAGATTTCGGACGTGGCAGCCAGCTGGTCGGCGACTCGGCCATCTCCCGCGGCGAGTTCGACCGCCTCACCGCCCAGTACCGGCGCAACCAGGCGGTGGTCGACCAGCTCAAGGCATCGAAGACCAAGAAGAGCATCAGCGCCCCGTTCAGCGGCACCATCGGCATTCGCCAGGTGGACGTCGGCGACTACCTCGCCGCCGGCACGGTGATCGCCACCCTGCAGGACACATCCAGCCTCTACGTCGACTTCAACGTACCGGAACAGGCCCTCCCGCACCTCAGCCTGGGCCAGCAGGTGCTGGTGCAGGTGGCCGCCTACCCGGGCCAGACCTTCCCAGCCAGCCTCAGCGCCATCAACCCCAAGGTCGAGGAAACCACGCGCAACCTGCTGGTGCGCGCGACCATGGCCAACCCGGACGGCAAGCTGCTGCCGGGCATGTTCGCCAGCCTGCTGATCCTGCTACCCAACCCGCAGCCACAAGTGGTAGTGCCGGAAAGCGCCATCACCTACACCCTGTATGGCAACTCGGTATACGTCGCCACGCCGAAAAAGGACAAGGACGGCAAGCCGGAAAACGACGACAAGGGCCAGCCGCAGCTCACCGCCGAGCAGCGCACGGTGCAGACCGGCGAGCGCCGTGACGGCGTGGTGGTGGTCAGCAAGGGCCTGCAGGCCGGGGAACAGGTGGTCACCGCCGGCCAACTGAAGCTCACCCCCGGCGCCGCGATCCGCATCGGCCAGGACAAAGCCCTCAAGCCCGCACAGGGCGCGCCGGGCAAGGACTGACAGGAGGCTGGCATGGCGTTCACCGACCCGTTCATCCGCCGCCCGGTGCTGGCCAGCGTGGTCAGCCTGCTGATCCTGCTGCTGGGCTTCCAGGCCTGGAACAAGCTGCAGATCCGCCAGTACCCGCAAATGGAAAACGCCCTGATCACGGTGACCACCGCCTACCCCGGCGCCAACGCCGAGACCATCCAGGGCTATATCACCCAGCCGCTGCAGCAAAGCCTGGCCAGCGCCGAAGGCATCGACTACATGACCTCGGTGAGCCGGCAAAACTTCTCGATCATTTCCATCTACGCCCGCATCGGCGCCGACAGCGACCGGTTGTTCACCGAACTGCTGGCCAAGGCCAACGAAGTGCGCAACAAGCTGCCCCAGGACTCGGAAGACCCGGTACTGAGCAAGGAAGCCGCCGATGCCTCGGCGCTGATGTACATCAGTTTCTACAGCAAGGAGATGAGCAACCCGCAAATCACCGACTATCTGTCACGGGTGATCCAGCCCAAGCTGGCGACCCTGCCGGGCATGGCCGAAGCGGAAATCCTCGGCAACCAGGTGTTCGCCATGCGCATCTGGATCGACCCGGTGAAACTGGCAGGCTATGGCCTGTCGGCCACCGACGTGACCAATGCCGTGCGCCGCTACAACTTCCTTTCCGCGGCCGGCGAGGTGAAGGGTGAATACGTGGTCACCAGCATCAACGCCAGCACCGAGCTGAAGTCGGCCGAGGCGTTCGCCGCCCTGCCGGTCAAGACCAGTGGCGACAGCCGCGTGCTGCTGGGCGATGTGGCACGGGTCGAGATGGGGGCGGAAAACTACGACACGGTCAGCTCGTTCGACGGCACCCCATCGGTGTACATCGGCATCAAGGCCACACCGGCCGCCAACCCGCTGGACGTCATCAAGGAAGTGCGGCGCATCATGCCCGAGCTGGAAAGCCAGCTGCCCTCGGCACTGAAGGTATCGATCGCCTACGACGCCACGCTGTTCATCCAGGCCTCCATCGACGAAGTGATCAAGACCCTCGGCGAAGCGGTACTGATCGTCATCGTGGTGGTGTTCCTGTTCCTAGGTGCCCTGCGTTCGGTGCTGATCCCGGTGGTGACCATCCCGCTGTCGATGATCGGCGTGCTGTTCTTCATGCAGATGATGGGCTACTCGCTCAACCTGCTGACCCTGCTGGCCATGGTGCTGGCCATCGGCCTGGTGGTGGACGACGCGATTGTCGTGGTGGAGAACATCCACCGGCACATGGAAGAAGGCAAGTCACCGTTCGACGCCGCCCTCGAGGGCGCCCGCGAAATCGCCATGCCGGTGGTGTCGATGACCATCACCCTGGCGGCGGTGTATGCACCGATCGGCTTCCTTACCGGGCTCACCGGCGCGCTGTTCAAGGAGTTTGCCCTGACCCTGGCCGGTGCGGTGATCATCTCCGGCATCGTTGCCCTCACCCTGTCACCGATGATGTGCGCCCTGCTGCTGCGCCAGGAACAGAACCCCAGCGGCCTGGCCCACCGCCTGGACATGCTGTTCGAACGCCTGAAGGTGCGCTACCAGCGCCTGCTGCACACCACCCTCGACAGCCGGCCTGTCGTGCTGGTGTTTGCCGTGATCATCCTGTGCCTGATTCCGGTACTGCTGAAGTTCACCCAGAACGAACTGGCGCCCAACGAGGACCAGGGGGTGATCTTCATGATGAGCAGTTCGCCGCAGCCGGCCAACCTTGATTACCTCAACGCCTATACCGACGAATTCACCCCGCTGTTCAAGGCTTTCCCCGAGTACTACTCATCGTTCCAGATCAACGGTTTCAATGGCGTGCAGACCGGCATCGGCGGCTTCCTGCTCAAGCCCTGGAACGAGCGCGAGCGCACGCAGATGGAGTTGCTGCCGCTGGTGCAGAGCAAGCTCGAGGAAATCAGTGGCCTGCAGATCTTCGGCTTCAACCTGCCGTCGCTGCCCGGCACCGGCGAAGGCCTGCCATTCCAGTTCGTGATCAACAGCGCTGGCGACTACCCGGCACTGCTGGATGTGGCCCAGCGCATCAAGGCCCGCGCCCAGGAATCCGGCAAGTTCGCTTTCCTCGACATCGACCTGGCCTTCGACAAGCCCGAGGTGGTGGTGGATATCGACCGGGCCAAGGCGGCGCAGATGGGGGTGTCGATGGACACCTTGGGCAGCACCCTTGCGACCTTGCTGGGCGAGGCGGAAATCAACCGCTTCACCCTCGAAGGCCGCAGCTACAAGGTGATTGCCCAGGTCGAGCGGCCGTACCGCGACAACCCCGGCTGGCTGAACAACTACTACGTGAAGAACGACCAGGGCCAACTGCTGCCACTATCCACCCTCATCACCCTCACCGACCGCGCCCGCCCGCGCCAGCTCAACCAGTTCCAGCAGCTGAACTCGGCGATCATCCAGGGCGTGCCCATGGTCAGCCTGGGCGAGGCGCTGCAGACCGTGCAGGGCATCGCCCGCGAAGAGGCTCCGGAAGGCTTCGCCTTCGACTATGCCGGCGTGGCGCGCCAGTACGTGCAGGAAGGCAGCGCGCTGTGGGTGACCTTCGGCCTGGCGTTGGCGATCATCTTCCTGGTGCTGGCGGCGCAGTTCGAAAGCTTCCGCGACCCGCTGGTGATTCTGGTGACGGTGCCGTTGTCGATCTGTGGCGCGCTGCTGCCGCTGTTCCTGGGCGTATCGAGCATGAACATCTACACCCAGGTCGGGCTGGTGACGCTGATCGGGCTGATCAGCAAGCACGGCATCCTCATTGTCGAGTTTGCCAACCAGTTGCGTGAGGAGCGCGGCCTGAGCGTGCGCGAGGCGATCGAGGAAGCCGCGGCGATTCGCCTGCGGCCGGTGCTGATGACCACGGCGGCGATGGTGTTCGGCATGGTGCCGCTGATCCTGGCGACCGGGGCGGGGGCGGTAAGCCGCTTCGACATCGGTACGGTGATTGCCACCGGGATGTCGATCGGCACGCTGTTTACCCTGTTCGTGTTGCCTTGTATCTACACCCTGCTGGCGCACAAGGCGGTTGCCAGGGAAACATCGGTTGCCTGAACCGGCCTCTTCGCGGGCTCGCCCGCTCCCACAGGTGCGGCACCAGTTTCAGGACCGGTGCCATCCCTGTGGGAGCAAGCAAGCCCGCGAAGAGGCCGGCAAGGCAGATGCAAAAATGCCAAAGGCCCCGCAATCGCGAGGCCTCTGGCATTTCCATCTACACCGGGTTCAACCGAACGGCCGCAACCCCTGGCGCATGCCGAACAGGAACAGCAACAAGTCCTGGTCCGGCGCGGCCTCGGCCTGTTGCTGCGGTTTCACATCCCGCGGCAACGCGCACTGGTCGGCCAGCTCGGCCTTGCTGAACACTGTCGGCCTCGGCTCTTCCCACGCAGCCACCGCTGCGGTGGTCACCGCCAAGCCAGCTACCAGGAACAAAGCTCGAGCTATTTCTAGTTTCATTGCCCTAACCCTTTGACAGCGCTGCCAAACGCCATCTGGTAAAAGTAGAGCAGTGTTTGCCATTCCGCGTCATTGATCGACGAATGGCGGCGCAGCTGGCGCAGGTCATTGCCCGCCGCGCGCTGGCAGCTGATGCGCCGCCGGCATTTTTCCAGGTCCAGCAGGGCGACCTCGACCCGGGCCTGCTCGCCCTCGCCAATCACCTTGATGAACACGTGCTTGCCATACAGGCAGCCGTGCTGCCAGTGCCCCAGGTGCATGCGCGCCAGGTTGTCCGCCAGGTCCTTGAGCATGCGCTCATGCACCACCTGCGGGTAACGCTCGCGGGCACCTTCGGCATGCCAGGTGTCGAGTTCGACGAAGCCGTCGAGTGCTTCGCTAACCAGCAGCGCACGCCACTGCTGGTCGGCACCACGCTCGGCGCCACAGAAGACGATGCGCGGTACACGCACGCCCAGTTGCTCGAAGCTGTTCAACGCATCGAGTTCACGCAATACGGTCGGCCGGCCGAAAGGGTGCAGCAGGCTACGGTAGATATGCCCGACCTGGCGCTTGGCATACAGCAGCTTGCCATTGCCATCGTCGAGGCGTTGCACACCACTCTCGCCACCACGGCGCTGGTTAGGCTCCTCGACCCACTCGCCCTGCTGGCGCCAGTAAAAATCGAACCGCGACTCCCCTCTCTGGGCTACAGCCATCAAACACTACCCCTTACGCAATACATAGACCCGCCACATGGCATAGAACGGCAGGAAGTCGAGGCGTTCCTGGATTCTGAAGCCGGCGGCTCGGAATTCTTCTTCGACCGTGTCGGCCGGTAACACAAAACGGTTCTGGTAATTGTCCTGGTCGCCCTTTCTGGCGCTGCGACGCTGTTCCAGCTTTTTCCGGCGCCAGGCCTTGAAGTTGCCATCCACCCACAAGGACAGGATCACACTATCACGGCTAACCCGTTGAAATTCCGACAGAATGGTCTTTCTGTGCGCCGCTTCGCCAATGTGGTGGAACAAGCGCATGCAGAAAATGCTGTCCACCGAGTTGTCCGGCAAGTCGATGGCAAACGCCGAAGTCTGCAAAGGGCGTACCCGTGCAACCACCTCTGGCGCTTGCGCGGTACAGGCTGTCTCAATCATCGCTTCGGAGTTGTCGGCGCCGATGATCACCCGGTTGGGCTTTTCTGCCAGCAATGGCCAGAAGCGGCCGGCACCGCATGGCAGGTCGAGGACTAGCCCAGGCTCACCAGCCAATGCCAAGGCGCGACGCGCCAGTTGCTCATCACGCTTGTGGGAAAGGCGTCGCGCCAGGCCATCCTGGTGCTTGAGAAAGTACTCGCGCGCATGTTCTTTGTCGTACTTCTCGGAAAATTCAAGCTTGATGGGGCTACGCATTGGGCATCTCCTGACTCCATTCCGCCCACATTAGGTAAGCAAGCGTAGGAATCAGGTCATGCTGATGTGAAAAATATGTTGAGCGCCGCATGACCTGTTACAACAGATTACTCGACCAAAGCCTCCGGGTCGCCCTTGGCCGCGGTATTGCTCAGGTCCACCATGAAACGGCAGCCGTGCGGCAAGGTCGAGGTCAGGGTGACATGCCAGCCCTGGTCGTCGCAGATCCGCTGTACCAACGACAGGCCCAGGCCCAGGCCCTCGCCGCGCCGCTCATCGCCGCGCACGAACGGCCGGAACATCGCCTCGCGCTGCTCCTCCGGGATACCCACGCCGCTGTCCTCCACGCTGAAGCCGTTGGCTTCCAGGCTCAGGCGGATGTAGCCACTGTCGGTGTAGTGCGCGGCATTGCGCAGCAGGTTGCCCATCACCGACTGCAGGAAGGTGGCGTTGTACAGCACCGGGCTGGCACTGACGCGACCATCGAAATACAGGGCCAGGCCCTTCTGTTCGATGGTGTCGCGCCAGACCCCGACCAGTTCGTCCGCCACTTCCCGCAGGGTGGCCCGCGAAGCCACGGCGCCCTCGTCGCGCTGTGCCCGGGCCAACATCAGGAAGGTCTTGACCAGTTCGCGCATTTCTTCCGTGGCCCGCGCCACGCGCTCCACCTGGCTGCGCGAGCGGGCGTCCAGCGTCGGGTTTTCCATCAGCAGTTCGCACGAGGTGGCCAGCACCATCAAGGGCGTGCGCAGTTCATGGCTGACGTCGCTGGTGAACAACCGTTCGCGGGTCAGCGCATCGCGCAGGCGGCCCAGGGTATCGTCGAAGGCTACCGCCAGCTGGCCGACTTCGTCCGCGGCATAGTCCGGCGCCAGCGGCGGGGCCAGGCCCAGCAACTGGTCACGGTGGCGTACCTGGCGCGCCAGGCGGATCACCGGCGCCATCACTCGGCGCGCCACCAGCCAGCCGAGGATGACCGCCAGCACCAGGCTGAGCAGGAAGCCCACCACCACCACCGCGAACAGCACGCGCTCGCGCTCCTCGAAGTCGCTCTGGTCCTGCAGCAGCACATAGCGGCGGCCATCGACGATCTCGACCATGGCGTGGTACGACAGCTGATCGCGGAATACCTCGTGGAAGCCGCGGTCGAGGTGGCGCAGGTCCTTGGGCAGCTCGAAGTCGTCACGCCCGCCGCTGAAGTAGAACAGCTGGTCGGGACGTGGCCGGTGGCTCCAGTCGCTGACGCTGTCCATGCGCAGCAGGCGTTGCAGGTCACCGCCCAGCACCGAGGAAATCAGCCGCTCTTCGACCAGGTGCACGGTGCCGACGATGCCGAAGGCGAAGGCCCCGGCCACCAGCGCGCTCATCAGGGCAAAGGCGATGATGATGCGCTGGGCAAGGCTTTGCTTAAACTCCATCACGGCCCTCGGCGAGGCGATAGCCGACGCCATGGACGGTATGCAGCAGCGGTTTTTCAAACGGCTTGTCGATCACCTGGCGCAGCTGGTGCACGTGGCTGCGCAGGCTGTCGCTGTCAGGGCAGTCATCGCCCCACAGGGCTTCTTCCAGCACTTCGCGACGCAATACGTGCGGGCTCTTCTGCATCAGCACCGCCAGCAGCTTGAGGCCGACCGGGTTGAGCTTGAGCAAGCGGCCCTGGCGGGTGACTTCGAGGGTGTCGAGGTCATAGCTGAGGTCGGCCACCTGCAAGGTGCGGCGCCCGCCACCCTGGGCCCGGCGCAGCACCGCCTCTATGCGAGCGGCCAGCTCCGACAGGGCGAAGGGCTTGAGCAGGTAATCGTCGGCACCGGAGCGGAAGCCTTGCAGGCGATCGTCCAGTTGGTCGCGGGCGGTGAGCATGATCACCGGCGTATCGCGGCGGGCGTCTTCGCGCAGGCGCTTGCACAGGGTGTAGCCGTCGATGCCCGGCAACATGATGTCGAGCACGATCAGGTCGTAGTGCTCGGTGGCTGCCAGGTGCAGGCCGGACAGGCCATCCTGGGCGCAGTCGACGGTGTAGCCCTTCATGCCCAGGTAATCGGCCAGGTTGGCCAGGATATCGCGGTTGTCTTCAACCAAAAGAATGCGCATCGGTTTCTCCTGTGCGGCGCTTCTCGCTGTGGTGCGCGGCAGGCGCAGCTTAAGGCCTATGCCTGCAGGGTGCCAGCCCCAGGGAAAATTCAGCGCACTTGACGGTTTTTTCACTGATCCTTCACGGACACAGGATAGCGGGCGGCCGACAATGCCCGATCTTTTTCGCGCCCTGGAGCCGTCATGCAGCAACCAACCCGCCCTCGCCCGATCAATTTCTGGCTGTACCTTGGGCTACCCCTGGCGACCGCGCTTGGCCTGATCCTGCTGGAACTGACCTCGGTCGACATGGACATTGCCAACCTGTTCTTCGACCCTGCTGCCGGGCAATTCATCGGCCGCCACAGCTATTTGCTGGAGAACATCCTGCATGACCGGGTCAAACAGGGGGTGATCCTGCTGGGGGTGATGTCACTGGTGACCTTTGCTGCCAGCTTCTTCTGGAAGCGGCTGTTCGGCTGGCGCCGTGAGCTGGGCTGCCTGGTACTGGCACTGGGCCTGTCCACGGCGTTTGTCACACCGCTGAAGAAAGTGACCCAGGTGCAATGCCCGTGGAGCCTGACCCAGTTTGGCGGGAAGGAAACCTACAGCAAGCTGCTGGAACCGCGGCCGGCGACCGACAAACCCGGGCTGTGCTGGCCGGGCGGGCATGCCGCCACCGGGTTCTGCCTGTTCGGGCTGTTCTTCATGTTGCGTGATCGCAAACCGAGGCTGGCGCGGGTGGCGTTGACGGTGGCCTTCGTCGCCGGGTCGGTGCTGTCGCTGGGGCGGATGATGCAGGGGGCGCACTTCCTTTCGCACAACGTGTGGACGGCGGTGTTCTGCTGGTTGATCGGCTTGGGGTCGTATTACCTGGTTCTGTATCGTCGGGGAATGGCTGAGGTGCCTGCTGCCGAGCGTAGCGTCGCCTGACCCAGGGGCCGCTTTGCGGCCCTTTCGCAGCACAAGGCTGCTCCTACAAGAGTACGAGATCGTCTGTAGGAGCAGCCTTGTGCTGCGAAAGGGCCCTCACAAGGAAAACAAAAAAGCCCCGGTTCTCGCGAACCGGGGCTTTTCATGGTGCAGGGGGTAAGGCTGGCTTACATCATGCCGCCCATGCCACCCATGCCGCCCATGTCAGGCATGCCAGCAGCTGGCTTGTCTTCCGGCAGGTCGGCAACCATGGCTTCGGTGGTGATCATCAGACCGCCGATCGAAGCAGCAGCTTGCAGCGCCGAACGGGTGACCTTGGCTGGGTCCAGGATGCCCATCTCGATCATGTCGCCGTATTCGCCGGTAGCAGCGTTGTAACCGAAGTTACCCGAACCTTGCTTGACCTTGTCAGCGACAACGCTTGGCTCGTCGCCGGCGTTGGCAGTGATCTGGCGCAGCGGCGCTTCAACGGCGCGACGCAGCAGGGCGATACCAACGTTCTGGTCTTCGTTGTCGCCTTTGAGGTCGGCAATGGCAGCCAGGGAGCGAACCAGGGCCACACCACCGCCAGGCACCACGCCTTCTTCAACGGCTGCACGGGTAGCGTGCAGGGCGTCTTCAACGCGGGCTTTCTTCTCTTTCATTTCAACTTCGGTGCCGGCACCGACCTTGATCACGGCAACACCGCCAGCCAGCTTGGCCAGACGCTCTTGCAGCTTCTCACGGTCGTAGTCCGAGGAAGTCTCTTCGATCTGGGCACGGATCTGCTTGACGCGTGCTTCGATCTCGGTGTCGGCGCCAGCGCCGTCGATGATGGTGGTGTTTTCCTTGGACAGGATGACGCGCTTGGCGTTACCCAGGTGCTCCAGGGTAGCGGTTTCCAGGGACAGGCCGATTTCTTCGGAGATGACCTGGCCGCCAGTCAGGACGGCGATGTCCTGCAGCATGGCCTTGCGACGGTCGCCGAAGCCCGGAGCCTTGACCGCAGCAACCTTGACGATGCCGCGCATGTTGTTGACTACCAGGGTAGCCAGGGCTTCGCCTTCAACGTCTTCAGCAACGATCAGCAGTGGGCGGCCGGCCTTGGCAACGGCTTCCAGAACTGGCAGCAGCTCACGGATGTTGGAGATCTTCTTGTCGACCAGCAGCAGCAGCGGGCCTTCCAGCTCGGCAACCATGGTGTCCGGCTTGTTGACGAAGTACGGCGACAGGTAGCCACGGTCGAACTGCATGCCTTCCACGACCGACAGTTCGTTTTCCAGGCCCGAGCCTTCTTCAACGGTGATCACGCCTTCTTTACCGACTTTTTCCATGGCTTCGGCAATGATTTCACCGATGGAGTTGTCGGAGTTGGCGGAGATGGTACCTACCTGGGCGATGGCCTTGGAGTCGGCGCATGGCTTGGACAGGTTCTTCAGCTCGGCGACGACGGCAGCGGTGGCCTTGTCGATGCCGCGCTTCAGGTCCATCGGGTTCATGCCGGCAGCGACGGCTTTCAGGCCTTCGTTGACGATGGCCTGAGCCAGGACGGTAGCGGTGGTGGTGCCGTCACCGGCAGCGTCGTTGGCCTTGGAAGCAACTTCCTTGACCAGCTGGGCGCCCATGTTCTCGAAGGCGTCTTTCAGCTCGATTTCTTTGGCGACGGAAACGCCGTCCTTGGTGATGGTCGGCGCGCCGAAGCTCTTGGCCAGCACCACGTTACGGCCTTTCGGGCCCAGGGTCGCTTTTACCGCGTCAGCCAGAACGTTGACACCAACCAGCATTTTCTTACGAGCGGAGTCGCCGAATTTTACGTCTTTAGCAGCCATGATCGTTTAATCCTTGGAATTCTTTGGAGTAACGGGAAGTCGGGGAAATCAGCCTTCGATAACGGCGAGGATTTCGTTTTCGGCCATGACCAGCAGGTCTTCGCCATCGACTTTCACGGTGTTGCTGCCCGAGTAAGGGCCGAAAACCACTTTGTCACCCACTTTCACGGCCAGCGCGCGAACTTCGCCGTTGTCCAGGATGCGACCGGTGCCGACGGCGACGACTTCGCCGCGGTTTGGTTTTTCAGCGGCCGAACCCGGCAGGACGATACCGCCAGCGGTTTTCGATTCTTCTTCGCTGCGACGGATAACGACGCGGTCATGCAGAGGACGAAGCTTCATTGTCGATCTCTCCCAAATAGTGGTTTTCATCGGCCGGTGTCGACACCGGCGGTTTGATGCAGTCCGGCGTTGCCGGGGGTGATCCGCAATGGGCGAAGCACCTGTGTAATGTCTGGTGTCGCCACCAGAAACCTTGCGGTGACCACATACATGAGGCCGCCATATTCAATTACAAGGCTTGTTTCAGAAAATTTTTCATTAGCCTGAAAAGCTTGGGGCCGCTTCGCAGCCCTATCGCGACACAAGGCCGCTCCTACAGGGGTTCGCATACTCTGTAGGAGCGGCCTTGTGTCGCGATAGGGGCGCGAAGCGGCCCCCGGCTATTACTTGTCGCGGCGCTCGTACTCGCCTTCGATCACATTCGGCCGATGCCCGCCATCCTGCGGCCGGGCCTGGAACGGGTCGTCCTGGAAGGCGCGCTGGCGCATGGCCTGGGCCTCGGCACGCTCGCGCATCTTGCGCGCGGCCAGGTGGCGGGTGAATGGCAGCAGGCACAGCAGGCCCAGCACGTCGCTGATGAAACCTGGCAGCAACAGCAGGCCACCACCAACGGCCAGCATCATGCCCTGGAACATGTCCTCGGCGGGCAGTTCGCCACGCTGCAAGCTTTCACGGGCGCGCAGTGCGGTGGCCAACCCCGCCACGCGCATCACCAGCACACCCAGGGCGGAGCCGGCGATGATCAGCAGCAGCGCCGGGAAGAAACCGATGGCGGCACTGACCTTCACGAAGACGAACAGCTCCAGCACGGGAAACAGTAGAAACAACAGTAGAAAAGCACGCATCAAAGCATTCCTCGTCGGAAGAGACCCTTCCTGTAAGACCAACAAATGGATGCGGGCGCTCGGCTTTTCAACCCTCGACTTCCGTCGCAACCGGCCACTGGTCGGCGCGTGCCAGCAAAACCAGGGCTTCGCGGACTTGTGTCGGCGTGTTGCAAGTACTTGGGAAAGGCAACCAGTACACCGCCTGGCCGATACGCAGGTGCATGCCTTCGCTGTCTACCCCGACCATCTGCGCTGGCGCATGGTTTGGCAGCTCGGTCAGTTGCACATAGTGGGCGATGGCGTTGGCGTGGTCGTTGTTCATGTGTTCGACCATGCTTGCCTCGGCTTTACCGGCGAACGGGTTGGCCAGTGTTACCTGGTCAAGCCAGTGGATCGCGCCGAAGCCGCCGATGTAGCGGTGGCGCACCGGCTGCAGCACCCAGAAGTCGAAGTCGTGGGCCTTGTGATAGTTGGCCGCGTCCGGGAAATAGCGGTAGTAGCGCTCGGCGGCGGCCTCGATGGCGGCCTCCTCCACCAGCTTGTGCGCCTCGGCCATCACCGTCAGGCGTCCCACGGCCTGCACGTCCTCGGCTTCGCGTTCGCCCACCAGCAGCGAGCACTTGGGGTCTTTCTGCAGGTTGTGGGTGTGCTGGGCGATGCGGCTGATGAGGATCAGCGGGTTGCCCTGGGCGTCCAGGCAGTACGGCACGACCGAGCCGAACGGGTAGCCGGGCATCGACTTGGAATGGGTCGAGAGCACGCCGCGGTATTCCTTGAGCAGCAGCTCCCGGGCGGGGCGGATGGCATTGGTACTCACTTGGGGGCGGCTCCTGATATCGGGCTGGATGGGACAAGATAAGCATTATCAGATCCAGTGCCAATGGGGCTGCTTTGCAGCCCATCGCGACACAAGGCCGCTCCTACAAGGGATCGCGTACATCCTGTGTCGCGATAGGCCGCAAAGATTTACCAGGTAACGCCAAAGCCTGCGGTATAGCGGGTCTTGTCCAGGTCACTGTCACGCGTACCGGTGATGACGTCCTTCTCCGCCTTGAGGTTGAGCGAGGCCCACTCGGTGACCTTGTAGCGCAGGCCAATCTCGGCATCCAGCGCGTAGTCGGCCACGCCACCCAGCGGCTTGGCGAACTCGCCGTTGGTGAACAGCTGCACGTTCTTGCCAATCAGGTAGCGGGTGTAGTCCCACTTCACCGCCGCGGAATAGAAGTTGTCCTTGGCGCCATCCTGGTATTCGAAGTCGGTACGGTTGATCAGCGAACCCAGCGAGAATGCGCCCAGTTCGTCGTCCCAGAACTGGTAACCCGGGCCGGTACCCACGGTGCGCTGGCGGGCAAGGTCTTCGATGCGGTCGCGCTTGTACTCCACGCGCCCCTGCCAGAACCACTTCTCGGTGAGGAAGCGGTCCAAGGCGTACTCGGCACTCCAGTTGTCGGTGGTGGTGACGTCGTCCTTGGTCTCGCGGTTGTATTCGCCTTCGGCGTTGTGCCGCCAGCGGCCATGGCGGGCGCTGGTCTTGAAGCCGACGTCGTAGTCGTCGGTGTCGTTCTCGGCGCGCTTGTAGTCCAGCGCCACGTCGACGTTGCCCTTCCACACGAAGTCTTCGACCAGTGGCTTGGGCTTCATGATCTGCTCGATGCTGGCCAGTTCCACGGTCTTCGGCGCCTCGCCATTGGCCAAGGTCACCTTGCCGGGCTCGGCGGCCTTCAGCGACTTGGCGCGCTCACCGCTGTAGGCGTCCTGCTTGACCAGCATCTCCTGGTCGCTCTCCAGGGTCTGGACTTCTTTCCAGTCCAGGGCGATGGAACCGCCATAGGGGGTTTCCAGCAGCAGCTTGCCGCCATCGAAGACTTTGATCTTGCCGCTGAGCCGGTCACCGTTCTTCATCCACACGGTGTCGGCGAACACCGGGGAGGCGCACAGGGAAACAGCAAGCAGGCACAACAAGGATCTAGAATTCATAAGCGGGCTATGTTTTGCGGACTACGGGTTCGATTTGGCGAAAAAAGCCGGGCATTATCCAGATAACCACGACCAGAGCAAGGAAAGACCGGGAGCATGCCGTTGAGTTCAACTCTCATTTGCCAGACCGCCGGTCCGGTTTCATCTGCAGCCCAGAGGGGGCCTGATGTCTGACGGATATGAGCACGCCCTCGAGTCCGCCGAGGGCCGACGAACGGCGCTGTATTCGGTACTCGGCCAAGTGCCGGCCGGCAAGGTGGTCAGCTATGGCCAGTTGGCCGAGCTGGCGGGGCTTGGGCGGGCGGCACGCTGGGTCGGGCGTACCCTCGGGCAACTGCCCGCGGACACTCGCCTGCCCTGGCACCGGGTGCTTGGCGCAGGCGGCCGGCTGAGCCTGGCACTGGGTACCCCGTCCGGGGATGAACAACGGGCGCGACTGCGTGCGGAGGGTGTGAATGTAACCAACAATCGTGTGGATATGACGCGCCATGGCTGGCGCCCGATGGAGCACAGCGGTTAGAGTGCGCGCTTTGTTTTCGCAAACTTGAGGCAGATGTTGGCCCATGCCCCGTAAAACCTGGCGCGCTGCGCTTGCTGCCTATGCCAGCCCGTCAACCTTGGTACTTTTGCTGCTCGGCTTCGCTGCCGGTCTGCCTTACATGCTGGTGTTCTCCACCCTTTCGGTGTGGTTGCGCGAAGCCGGCGTGGCCCGCGAGACCATTGGTTACGCCAGCCTGATCGGCCTGGCCTACGCCTTCAAGTGGGTGTGGTCGCCGCTGCTCGACCAATGGCGCCTGCCGCTGCTCGGCAGCCTGGGGCGTCGGCGTTCGTGGCTGCTGCTGTCGCAGGCGCTGGTGGTGGTCGGGCTGGTCGGCATGAGCCTGTGCGATCCGCAGCAGCACCTGTCATGGCTGATCGCCCTGGCGGTGCTGGTGGCCTTCGCCTCCGCTACCCAGGACATCGCCGTCGATGCCTACCGCCTGGAAATCGCCGACGACCAGCGCCAGGCTGCGCTCGCTGCCAGCTACATGGCCGGCTACCGCGTGGCGGCCCTGCTGGCCACGGCTGGTGCACTGTTCTTCGCCGAGTGGTTCGGCTCCACCGGCTTCAGCTACCTGCACAAGGCCTGGGCCGGCACCTACGTCATGTTCGCGGTGATGATGCTGCCCGCCGTGTTCACCACCCTGATCATGCGCGAACCGCCCGTACCCATGCGTACCCAGCTGTCGGCAGCGCGCTATGGGCTGGTGCACCAGCTGGCCTCGGTGTTCGTGCTGATCATCCTGCTGGTTTCGGTACCGGCCAGCTTCACCCAGATGTTCAATACCGGCTGGTCCAGCGTCATCTCCGGTGATGCCACGCCACTGGACCTGCTGCTGGAAGACCGCGCCTTCCTGCGCCTGATCCTCTACGTGCTGCTGACCTGGGCGTGCCTGTCGAGCCTGGGCCGTCGCGGCCTGGCCCCGGTGCTGACCCCGGTCAACGACTTCATCGCCCGCTACCGCTGGCAGGCACTGCTGCTGCTCGGCCTGATCGCCACCTATCGCATGTCGGACACGGTGATGGGCGTGATGGCCAACGTGTTCTACATCGACATGGGCTTCACCAAGGACCAGATCGCCAGCGTCAGCAAGATCTTCGGCCTGATCATGACCCTGGTCGGCGCCGGGGTTGGTGGCCTGCTGATCGTGCGCTTCGGCATCATGCCGATCCTGTTCATCGGCGGTGTGGCCTCGGCGGGCACCAACATCCTGTTCCTGATGCTGGCCGACATGGGCCCGAACCTGCAGATGCTGGTGGTGACCATCTCGCTGGACAACTTCAGCTCCGGCATGGCCACCTCGGCCTTCGTCGCCTACCTGTCGAGCCTGACCAACCTGAAGTTCTCGGCTACCCAGTACGCGTTGCTCAGTTCGATCATGCTGCTGTTGCCAAGGCTGATCGGGGGTTATTCGGGGGTGATGGTGGAGAAGTTCGGTTACCACGACTTCTTCCTGATCACTGCCCTGCTGGGCGTGCCGACCTTGATCCTGATTGCCCTGCAGTGGCGCCAGGAGGCCGGGCCGGGCAAACCGGTGGCAGAGGAAGGTTCGGCGGCCGAGCGGCCCTGACAGATTTGTATTGCCTGTACTGGCCTCTTCGCGGGCTTGCCCGCTCCCACAGGTAAAGCACTGCCCTTGAAAGCTGTGCAGTCCCTGTGGGAGCGGGCAAGCCCGCGAAGAGGCCGGTACAGGTAATCAAAGATTATTGAGTGACAGCCCCTTCCCCAGGCCTTCCACCCACCACAAACCACAGCGGCCACAGCGCCAAGGCCCCCGCCACGCCTGCCGCCAGGGCAAAGTGCAGCAGGCTGGCCCCGGCGCCAATCATCGCCAGCACCGCCCCACCCAACCCCAGCAAGGCGATGGTGATCATCCCCAGCATGGCCGAGACCAGGCCCTTGCTCTGCTCGCTGGCGAACAGCGTCATGCGATACAGCACCGCGTTGGCCACGCCCAACCCCAGTGCGTACAGCGACATGCCCGCCACCACGCTGGTCACGCTCGGCCAGTACCAGGTCGCCAGCACCATCAGGCACAGGCCGGCCAGGTATGGCCACAACGCACCCCGCACCAGCGCCGGCAGCGGATAGCGGTCGGCGATGCGGTTGATGATCAGGTTGCCCAGGATCAGCCCGCCAAACACCGGCAACTGCCACAAGGCGTACTCCATGGTGCTCAGCCCCTCGTCGTGGATCAGCAGCACCGGCGACAGGCCGATCCAGCCAATCAGCGGCAGACCGACCAGGCCCAGAGCCGCGCTACCAGCGACAAAGCGGCGGTTGGCCAGCAACTGGCCGTAACCGGCCAGCAGCGGCAGCAGGTGGATGGGCGTGAATTCCAGGCGCGAGCCATCACGGCGTTCCACGCCAAGGGTTTCCGGCATCAGCCGGTGCAGCAGCAGCCAGGCCAGAACCGCGCCGATGGCAAAGGCCACGAACAGCCAGCGCCAGTCCAGCCACTGCAGCAGCAAGGTACCCACCAGCGGCCCGAGCAGTGGCGAGAGCAAGGCGATGTTGGCCAGCAGGGCCATCATGCGCACGGCGTCCGCTTCGCTGAAGGCTTCATTCAGGGCCGGGTAACTGACCGTGACCACAAAACCCAGGCCGATGCCCTGCAGCAGGCGCAGCAAGTTGAACAGGCCGATGTCGTGGACCCAGAAGGTGGCCAGGCAGGCCAGGCCGAAGAACCCGCAGCCGATCAGCAGCAACGGGCGCCGGCCATAACGGTCGGCCAGCGGGCCGATCAGCCATTGCAGCACCACGCCACCCAGCAGGTACAGGTTGAGGGCGTGGGGAATGTATTCGGGGCTGGCGTTCAGGTCGCCGACCACCACCGGCATGGCCGGCATGACTGCGTCGCTGGCCAGGTAGGTGAGCAGCTCGAACAGCGCCAGGGTCAGGCCGAACAGCAAGGCGCGCAGGGGGGTGATGTACAGCAGTGGTTTCATGATGGCGTATCGGGTGTGGCAGGTGGGGTCAGGCTATATGCCAGAAATGGCGGGGTATTGCTGTGAACAAGTGTAAAAAGCCGGGGCCGCTTCGCGCCCCATCGCGACACAAGGCCGCTCCTACAAGGGTTACGCGATTCCCTGTAGGAGCGGCCTTGTGTCGCGAAGGGGCGCGAAGCGGCCCCAACCGATGACAACGCGGTATTACTGCGCTGCAGTCTCCTGCACCACGCGAATCACCCGCTGCGGGAACGGAATGTCGATCCCTTCAGCCTTCAACCGGTCACGCGCATGCTCGTTGAGCATGAACATCACATCCCAGTAATCGGCAGTCTTGGTCCACAAGCGCAACGACACGGTGATCGAGCTGTCGCCCAGGGTCGCGACCACCGCCTGCGGCGCCGGGTCGGGCAGCACGCGCGGGTCCTGCGCCAGCTCCAGCAGCACGTTGCGGGCCTTCTGCAGGTCGGCCTCGTAGTCCACGCCCACATCGAACACCACCTTGCGCGTCGGCTGGCGGTTGGTGTTGGTGATGATGCCGTTGGACAGGCTGCCGTTGGGCATGATCACAGTCTTGTTGTCACCGGTGCGCAGCACGGTGTGGAAGATCTGGATGCTGTCGACGGTGCCGGCCACGCCTTGCGCCTCGATCCAGTCACCGATGCGGAACGGGCGGAACATCAGGATCAGCACACCGCCGGCGAAGTTCGCCAGGCTACCCTGCAAGGCCAGGCCGATGGCCAGGCCCGCGGCACCGATGGCGGCAACGAACGAGGTGGTCTCGATACCGATCATCGACGCCACGCTGACGAACAGCAGCACCTTCAGCACGATATTCGACAGGGTGCTGATGAAACCCTGCAGCGCCAGGTCGGCGTTGCGCAGGCCAACCAGCCTGCCCAGGCGGGCGCTGACCTTGTTGATGATCCACCAGCCGACCGCCAGGGTCAGCAGCGCCAGCAGCACACGGCTGCCGTATTCCATGATCAAGGGAATCCAGGTCTGGGATTGGCGGACCAGCTGATCGACTTCAGCGTTCAAATCCATATTCATCTCCTGATGCCGAGCGGCAAGTACACGGTAGAACAGGCCGCGCGCGATTGCGCAGCTCCGGCCCCCATGGACATCATTTCGCCATCGGGGTTCCGGGTGGTGCCCACATCAGTCGCGGAAGTTGTTGAACTGCAACGGCATGTCGAACTCCTTGGTACGCAGCAGGGCAATGGCTTCCTGCAGGTCGTCACGCTTTTTACCGGTAACGCGTACCTGTTCGCCCTGGATGGCGGCCTGCACTTTCAGCTTGGCATCCTTGATGGTGGCGACGATCTTCTTCGCCAGGTCCTTGTCGATGCCTTCGCGGAACTTGGCTTCCTGTTTCTTTTCCTTGCCCGAGGCGTACGGGTCCTTGGTTTCCAGGCACTTCACGTCGATCTTGCGCTTGACCAGCGCCAGGCGCAGGATTTCCAGCATCGCTTCGAGCTGGAACTCCTCCTCGGCGGTGAGCATCACGGTCTGCTCTTTGTCCTTGAACTCGAAGGTACCCTTGCCCTTGAGGTCGTAGCGGCGGTCCAGGTCCTTGATGGCGTTGTCGACCGCGTTCTGCACTTCGTGCTTGTCCAGTTCCGATACCACGTCGAACGAAGGCATGGTTGTTCTCCCAAAATAAAAGCGCGCTCAGGCTGAAGATGGAGCGCGCTGGGTTTGACGGTTAAAATGCGGGCTCATTATAACGGGTTGCGAAACGCATATGAGCAGCACCTGGCATATTCTCGGCGCCGGTAGCCTGGGCAGCCTGTGGGCTTGCCGCCTGGCGCGCGCAGGCAAGGCAGTACGCCTGATCCTGCGTGACGGGCAACGGCTGCAGGCCTACCAGCAGGCCGGCGGCCTTACCCTGGTCGAACAGGACCAGCCCCGCCACTACGCCATCCCCGCCGAAACCGCGCAGGCACACGGCCCGATCCATCGTCTGCTGGTGGCCTGCAAGGCCTACGACGCTGCCCCGGCCATTGCCGGCGTGGCAGCGCGCCTGGCCGAGGGCGCCGAAGTGGTGCTGCTGCAGAACGGCCTGGGCAGCCAGGACGAAGTCGCCGACCTGGTGCCCCACGCGCGCTGCATCTTCGCCTCCAGTACCGAAGGGGCGTTCCGCGAGGGTGACTGGCAGGTACGCTTTGCCGGCCACGGCTTCAACTGGCTGGGTGACCCACGCAACCCGACGATCCCGACCTGGTTCGATGACCTGCACGAGGCCGGCATCCCCGCCGAGTGGACGGTGGATATCCTCACCCGCCTGTGGCGCAAGCTGGCGCTCAATTGCGCCATCAACCCGCTGACCGTGCTGCACGACTGCCAGAACGGCGGGCTGCTGGGGCACCTGGGCGAAGTGGACGCCCTGTGCGTCGAGCTGGCCCAGCTGCTGCGCCACTGTGGCCAGCCAGAAGCGGCAAACGGGCTGGACGAAGAAGTACAGCGGGTGATCCTCGCCACCGCAGCCAACTACTCTTCCATGTACCAGGATGTACGCGCTGGCCGGCGCACCGAGGTGCACTACCTGCTTGGCCACGCCTGCCGCGTCGCTGGCCGTCATGGCCTGCAGCTGCCACAGCTGGAACACCTGCGGCAGCGCCTGGTCGATAATTTGCGCGTGCGTGGTTTGCCCTGCGACTGACGCGACCCTTTCAACCGGATATGGACATTGCCTAGCCCATGACCTTGCGCCAACGCCTGGAAAACCTCCCGGTCGGGCAGAAGCTGCTGGCGGCCCTGCTGGTGTTGCTGGTGACCATCCTGCTGGTGGCCAACCTCACCTTCATCAGCGCCGCCTACTGGATCACCCAGGAAAGCATGGCGCCACAGGCGCTGCACACCATCGGCCGGCTGGTGGCCAACCCGCAACTGGCGGCCCGCGCCGGCGACAGCCCGGACACCGCCAGCGCCCTGCTCAAGGAACTGGACAGCTACACGCCGCTGCGCGCCGCCGCCGTCTACGGTGGCGATGGCCGCATACTGGCGCAACTGCAGCACGGCGAGCCGCTGGCGTTGCCCAGGCGTTTTCGCGACATCGACGGCTGGCGCCTGATGGAGTTTCGCAGCACCCAGCTGATCCGCATGCCACGCGACGCCAACCCGCCCGCGCACCTGCTGCTGGTGGCCAGCAGCGAACTGCCCACGGCTTTCTACACCGGCACCCTCAGCGCCAGCCTGGGCATCCTGGTGTTCAGCATCCTGCTGTGGATCGTCATCGCCCGGCAGATCAAACGCCTGATCACCCAGCCGATCAACCAGCTCGAAGAGCTCAGCCGCCAGGTCACCCGCGAAGAAAGCTATGCCCTGCGTGCGCACCGCGGCAACGACGACGAAATCGGCAGCCTGGCCGAAGCGTTCAATACCATGCTTTCGCGCATCGAAGCCCGCGAACAGCAGCTCAAGCGCACCCGCGACGAGTTCCAGGAGGCCTATGACCAGGCCCAGGGGCTGGCCGAGGAAACCCGCCATACCAACCGCAAGCTGGAGCTGGAAGTCCAGGTGCGCAGCAAGATCGAGAAGAAACTCACCGGTTTCCAGAATTACCTCAACAGCATCATCGACTCGATGCCTTCGGCGCTGATCGCCCTCGACGAACAGCTCTATGTGACCCAATGGAATCACGAAGCCACGGTGCTTTCCGGCACGCCACTGGACGAAGCGCTGAACCAGCCGATCTTCATCGCCTTCGAACCGCTCAAACCGTTCCTGCCACAGCTGAAGGAAACCGTGGAAAAGCACCGGGTGGCGAAGATCGAGCGAGTCACCTGGCCCAAGGGCGACGACCTGCGCCACTACGCCCTGACCTTCTACCCGTTGACCGGTGGCGGCGGCCGTGGCGTGGTCATCCGTATCGACGACATCACCCAGCGCCTGTCGCTGGAGGAAATGATGGTGCAATCGGAGAAGATGCTTTCGGTCGGCGGCCTGGCCGCCGGCATGGCCCACGAGATCAACAACCCGCTAGGCGCGATCCTGCATAACGTGCAGAACATCCGCCGGCGCCTGTCACCCGAGCTGCCGCGCAACCAGGAGCAGGCCGAGGAACTGGGCATCGACCTGCCCACGGTCAACCGCTACCTGGAGAGCCGCGAAGTGCCGCTATTGCTCGACGGCATCCAGCAGGCCGGTGCCCGGGCGGCGAAGATCGTCACCCACATGCTCAGTTTCAGCCGCCGCAGCAACCGCCAGTTGGCGCCGTGCGACCTGCCGGCGCTGATCGATCAGGCGGTGGAGATTGCCGGCAACGACTTCGACCTGGCCATCGGCTTCGACTTCAAGGGCCAGGCCATCGTGCGCCAGTTCGACCCCGAACTGGGGCAGGTGCCGTGCACCGCCAACGAATTGGAGCAGGTGCTGCTGAATCTGCTGAAAAACGCCGCCCAGGCCATCCACCAGCGGCCGCAGCCGAGCGAGCCCGGGCGCATCACCCTGCGCACCCGCTTGAGCCCGCCATGGGCGGAAATCCAGGTCGAGGACAACGGCGTCGGCATGCCCGAGGGGGTGCGCAAACGCACCTTCGAGCCGTTCTTCACCACCAAGGAAATCGGCCAGGGCACCGGGCTGGGCCTGTCGGTCTCGTACTTCATCATCACCAACAACCACAAGGGGCAGATGGAAGTGCAATCCACGCCCGGCCAGGGTACCTGCTTCACCCTGCGCCTGCCCCTCGGCCAGCCGGCAGCGGTGGCGCCGGCCAAAACGGAGAAATGACATGGGCTACCGCCTGTCGAAGATCTACACCCGCACCGGCGACAAAGGCGAAACCGGCCTGGGCGACGGGCGTCGGGTGCCCAAGGACCACCCACGGATCGAAGCGATTGGCGAGGTGGACAGCCTGAACAGCCAACTGGGTTTGCTGCTGGCGGGGCTGGCCGAACAAGGGTTGGATGAAGTGAGCGCAGTATTGGCGCCGTGTCAGCACCGCCTGTTCGACTTGGGCGGTGAGCTGGCGATGCCCAGTTATCAGGCGTTGAACCTGGCGGAAGTGGAACGCCTGGAAGCAGCGATCGATGTGTGGAATGAAGAGCTGGGGCCGTTGAAGAACTTCATCTTGCCCAGTGGCTCGGCGCTGGTGGCACAGGCGCATGTGTGCCGGAGCCTGGCGCGCAGTGCGGAGCGGCGGTGCCAGCAGTTGAATGCGCTGGAGCCGTTGGCGGGGGTTGGGTTGGCGTATATCAACCGGCTTTCGGATCTGCTGTTTGTGGCGGCGCGGATCATTGGGCGGCGGCAGGGGGTGGCTGAGGTTTTGTGGCAGCCTGCTGAAAAGCCGCAGGGCTGATATTTTTGGGGCTGCTGCGCAGCCCATCGCGACACAAGGCCGCTCCTACTGGGGGTTCGCGATTCATTCAGGATTACGCGATTTCTTTGTAGGAGCGGCCTTGTGTCGCGATGGACCGCAAAGCGGCCCCAATTACAGGCGACTCAGATCTCAGGCCAGAACGCCCGGATCCCGGCCACACCCTGTGCCCCCGCTTCCCAGGCCTGCTCGCGCTCACCCGGCCCTACCCCACCCAGCAGGTAGACCGGCTTGTTGAACCCGGCAATCAACCGCTGTGCCTCGTCCCACCCCAGCGGCACCGCCTCAGGGTGTGTCAGGGTTGCCTGCACCGGCGACAAGGTGACGAAGTCCACGCCCATCTGCTCCGCCAGCGCCAGCTCTTCGGCACTGTGGCAGGACGCCGCCAGCCAGCGCTCCTTGGGGAACGGCCGGCCGTTGGCGGCATACTTGCGCAGTTGTGCAGCCGTCAGGTGCCAACCCGCGGCTGGGAAGTCACCCAGCCACTCCAGCGGCCCCTTGAGCATCAACTGCGCCTTGCCCGCGCACAGGCCGACCGCATCCACCGCCACATCGCGGTACTTGGGGTCGTACATGTCCGGGGCACGCAACTGGATCAGGCGAATGCCGCTGGCCACCGCCTTTTGGATGCCCTTGAGCATCTGCGGCACTTCCAGGCCATCGGGGGTGATCAGGTACTGGTCCGGCAGGCGCGCGGCCGCAACGATCGGCTTATTGGCCTCGGGGAATTCGTACTCGGGCAAATCACGTGGGGCAACCCATTCCAGCGGCTGGCCCTCGGCGCCATGCGGCTCGCCGGTGAACGCCTCGACTTCGCGCACGTCCAGCAGCACCTGCTTGTCCGGGTAGTCGTGGCTGACCTTGATCAGCGCGCGCGAACGGCTTACCTCGATGCCCAGCTCCTCGCGCAGCTCGCGGGCCAGCGCGGCCTCGACGCCCTCACCCTGTTCCACCTTGCCGCCCGGGAATTCCCACAGGCCGCCCTGGTGCTGGGTATCGGCACGCCGTGCGATCAGAATGCGGCCGTCAGTACCGCGAATGACAGCGGCTACTACATGAATCCGTTTCACCCTTCACGCTCCGCCAGGCCAGCCTGCTGCCAGGCCTGGAAGGCCGGCCACTGGTAAATGGTTTCGATATAGGCCGCCGCCTCCGCAGGCACTTCCACGCGGTAGGTGCGCAGGCGTACGGCCACCGGGGCGAAGAAGGCATCGGCCAGGCTCGGCTTGCCGAACAGGAATGGGCCGCTGTCCTTGGCCACCAGGCGGCATTCGGACCACAGAGCAACGATACGGTCGATATCGATTTGAACCTCCAGCGGCACGCTGTCCAGCGCCTGGTCGCGCGACAGGTCGAACGGCATGGCACCGCGCAGGGCGAAGAAGCCGCTGTGCATCTGCGCGCAGGCCGAACGGGCCTGGGCCCGGGCCGCGACGTCGGCAGGCCACAGCTGGGCGTCGGGGTGGCGTTCGTTGAGGTATTCGGCAATGGCCAGCGAGTCGGCGATCACACCGTGCTCGGTCTTGAGCAGCGGTACCTTGCCGGTAGCAGAGAAGGCGAGGATGCGCTGACGGGTGTCAGGCTGGTTGAGTTTGATCAGTGTTTCTTCGTAAGGCACACCAGCCAGCTCGAGGGCCAGGGCGCCACGCAGCGACCAGGAGGAATACAGCTTGTCGCCGATGATCAGGTGATAGCTCATGGTTCGGCTCCATCGTTTGGGAATTTTGGGGCTGCTCTGCAGCCCTTTCGCGACACAAGGCCGCTCCCACATGGGGCGGTGTACGCAGGTCCTTGTGGGAGCGGCCTTGTGTCGCGATGGGCCGCAACGCGGCCCCAATTACATCAGGTACGGTACTCGGCGTTGATCTTCACGTACTCGTGGGACAGGTCGGTGGTCCAGATGGTTTCGCTGCACTGGCCACGGCCCAGCTCGATGCGGATGGTGATCTCTTCCTGGGCCATTACCTTGGCGCCCTGGTCTTCGGTGTAGCTCGGGCTGCGGCCGCCTTTGCTGGCAATGCAAACGCTGTCCAGGTACACATCGATCAGGCTCACATCCAGCTCCGGTACGCCGGCACGGCCAACGGCGGCGAGGATACGGCCCCAGTTGGGGTCGGAAGCGAACAGCGCAGTCTTGATCAGCGGCGAGTGGGCCACGGCGTAGCCGACGTCCAGGCACTCCTGGTGGTTGCCACCGCCGTTGACCTGCACGGTAACGAACTTGGTGGCGCCTTCGCCGTCACGGACGATGGCCTGGGCCACTTCCATGCACACTTCGAACACCGCCTTCTTCAGCGCTTCGAACAATGCGCCGCTGGCTTCGGTGACTTCCGGCAGGTTGGCCTTGCCGGTGGCGATCAGCATGCAGCAGTCGTTGGTCGAGGTATCGCCATCGATGGTGATGCGGTTGAACGACTTGTTGGCGCCGTCCAGCATCAGGTCCTTGAGTACCGCTGGGGCAACCTTGGCGTCGGTGGCGATATAGCCGAGCATGGTAGCCATGTTCGGGCGAATCATGCCTGCACCCTTGCTGATGCCGGTGACGGTAACGGTCACGCCATCGTGCTGGAACTGGCGGCTGGCACCCTTGGGCAGGGTGTCGGTGGTCATGATGCCGGTGGCGGCTTCGGCCCAGTGGTTTTCCGACAGGTTGTCGAGGGCGGCCTGCAGCGCGCCTTCGATCTTCTCGACCGGCAGCGGCTCGCCGATTACGCCGGTGGAGAACGGCAGTACCGACTCGGCCGGTACGCCAGCCAGTTCGGCCAGCTTGGCGCAGGTGCGCTCGGCGGCGGCCAGGCCTGGCGCGCCGGTGCCGGCGTTGGCGTTACCGGTGTTGGTCAGCAGGTAGCGCACGGTGCCCTGCACACGCTGCTTGGACAGGATCACCGGCGCTGCGCAGAAGGCGTTGAGGGTGAACACGCCAGCCACGCTGGAGCCTTCGGCGCAGCGCATGACCACCACATCCTTGCGCCCCGGGCGCTTGATGCCGGCAGAAGCGATGCCGAGTTCAAAACCCGGAACCGGGTGCAGGGTGGGCAAAGGACCAAGACCAACAGCCATTAGAGCGCTCCTAGAAAATACGGTGAACAGGTGATGGAAAGCGGGGCCGCTTCGCGCCCCATTCGCGGCACAAGGCCGCTCCTACAAGGACATCGCAACCATTGGGGCTGGCGCGATCCCTGTAGGAGCGGCCTTGTGCCGCGAATGGGCCGCAAAGCGGCCCCGGATGTTTCAGGTTACAACAGCCTGGTCAGATCACTCGATCTGCCCGTGGCAATGCTTGAACTTCTTGCCCGAACCACACCAGCACGGCTCGTTGCGGCCCAGCTTCTGCTCGTTGCGCACCGGTGCCGAGGCGACGGCCACTTCGGCGCCCTCCTCGTTCAGTTGCTCGCTTTCCAGGCCCGGGGCAGCGGCATGCTGGAACTGCATGCGGCTGGCCAGTTCCTCGGCCTCGCGGCGCAGGCGGGCTTCCTCTTCGACCGGGTCTTCGCGGCGTACCTGAACGTGCGACAGCACACGGATGGTGTCGCGCTTGATCGACTCGAGCAGCTCCTGGAACAGGCTGAAGGATTCGCGCTTGTACTCCTGCTTCGGGTTCTTCTGCGCATAACCACGCAGGTGGATACCGTGACGCAGGTGGTCCATGGTCGACAGGTGGTCTTTCCACAGGTCATCCAGCACGCGCAGCAGGATCTGCTTCTCGAAGGTACGCAGGGCTTCGATACCGGCCTGGTCTTCCTTCTCGGTGTACGCGGTGGTGATTTCGTTCAGCAGCTTCTCGCGCAGGGTCTCTTCGTAGAGGTGATCGTCCTCGTCGAGCCACTGCTGGATCGGCAGCTTCATGGCGAAATCGCTGGCAAGCGAAGCTTCCAGACCGGCCACGTCCCACTGCTCTGGCAGCGACTGCGGCGGAATGTGCTGGCTGATGGTAGCGTCCAGTACTTCCTTGCGGAATTCGACGATGGTGTCGCCAATGTTCTCGGCGGCCAGCAGGCTGTTGCGCATGTGGTAGATCACCTTGCGCTGCTCGTTGGCCACGTCGTCGTATTCCAGCAACTGCTTGCGGATGTCGAAGTTGCGGCCTTCGACCTTGCGCTGGGCCTTCTCGATGGCGTTGGTGACCATGCGGTGCTCGATGGCCTCGCCGGACTGCATGCCCAGCGCCTTCATGAAGTTCTTCACCCGGTCAGAGGCGAAGATACGCATCAGGCTGTCTTCCAGCGACAGGTAGAAGCGGCTGGAGCCCGGGTCGCCCTGACGGCCGGAACGGCCACGCAGCTGGTTGTCGATACGGCGCGATTCGTGGCGCTCGGAAGCGATCACGTGCAGGCCACCCGTCTCGATCACCTGCTGGTGACGCTTCTGCCAGTCGGCCTTGATCTGGGCGATCTGCTCGGCGGTCGGGTTTTCCAGGGCAGCCACTTCGGCTTCCCAGTTACCGCCCAGCAGAATGTCGGTACCACGGCCGGCCATGTTGGTGGCGATGGTCAGGGCACCTGGCGCACCGGCTTGCGCGATGATCTCGGCTTCCTTCTCGTGGTACTTGGCGTTGAGCACCTTGTGGTCGATACCTTCCTTCTTCAGGAGGTTGGACATGTGCTCGGAGGTTTCGATGGTCGCAGTACCCACCAGCACCGGGCGGCCCTGCTTCATGCTTTCCTTGATGTCGGCGATGATCGCGGCGTATTTCTCGTCGGCGGTCAGGTACACCAGGTCGTTGAAGTCTTTACGCGCCAACGGCTTGTTCGGCGGAATGACCATCACGTTGAGCCCGTAGATCGACTGGAACTCGAACGCTTCGGTGTCCGCGGTACCGGTCATGCCGGACAGCTTGGTGTAAAGGCGGAAGTAGTTCTGGAAGGTGGTCGAAGCCAGGGTCTGGCTCTCGGCCTGGATGTTCAGGTTCTCTTTGGCTTCGATGGCCTGATGCAGGCCTTCGGACAGACGACGGCCCGGCATGGTACGGCCGGTGTGCTCGTCGATCAGCAGGACCTGGCCGTCCTGGACGATGTATTCGATGTTGCGGTGGAACAGCTTGTGCGCGCGCAGGCCGGCGTAGACGTGGGTCAGCAGGCTCAGGTTATGCGCCGAGTACAGGCTCTCGCCCTCGGCCAGCAGGCCGGACTGGGTGAGCATCTCTTCGATGAACTGGTGACCGGCTTCGTTCAGCTCGACCTGACGGCTCTTCTCGTCGATGGTGAAGTGGCCTTCCTGGGTGACCTGGCCTTCGACCTCTTCGATGTGCTGGGTAAGGCGCGGGATCAGACGGTTGATCTCGATGTACAGCTTGGAGCTGTCCTCGGCCTGACCGGAGATGATCAGCGGGGTACGCGCTTCGTCGATGAGGATGGAGTCGACTTCGTCGATCACGGCGAAGTTCAGTTCACGCTGGAACTTCTCGTCCTGGCTGAACGCCATGTTGTCGCGCAGGTAGTCGAAACCGAATTCGTTGTTGGTGCCGTAGGTGATGTCGGACGCGTAAGCGGCGCGCTTTTCTTCCGGCGGCTGGAAGGCCGAGACGATGCCGACCGACAGGCCGAGGAACTCGTACAGCGGGCGCATCCAGTTGGCGTCGCGGCGGGCCAGGTAGTCGTTGACGGTGACCACGTGCACGCCCTTACCGGACAATGCGTTGAGGTACACGGCCAGGGTACCGACCAAGGTCTTGCCTTCACCGGTACGCATTTCTGCGATCATGCCCTCGTGCAGGGTCATGCCACCGATCAGCTGCACGTCGAAGTGGCGCATGCCCATCACGCGCTTGCCGGCCTCACGGGCCACGGCGAAGGCTTCAGGCAGCAACTGGTCCAGTGTCTCGCCTTTGGCCAGGCGCTCCTTGAACTCTGCGGTCTTGCCCCGCAGTTGCTCGTCGGAGAGGGCCACCATCTTCTCTTCGAGAGCATTGACGATGTTCACCGTCTTGAGCATGCGTTTGACTTCACGCTCGTTCTTGCTTCCAAAAAGTTTCTTTAACAAAGGCGCAAACATATCGGCAGGATCTTCCACACGTAGGGATGGAGGGCGGCCCCATGAGTCGCCCGTGCAGCCCTGAGGCCGCATGCGAACGAGCATTCTACCCGGAAACGATGGTGAGGAAAGTGGTGGATTTCCACGATGCTTGTACAGCGTTTTGGCGGGGGCTTGTTTTAGATAGGGGCATTTTCCCTGAGTTCAAGGTTCGGGAAGATGAAACGTATCGAGAATGAGTCTTGTCCTTGGTTGCCTGCACGGGCCTCTTCGCGGGCTTGCCCGCTCCCACAGGATCACCACAGGTCTCAAGTGTTGCGAAATACCTGTGGGAGCGGGCAAGCCCGCGAAGAGGCCGGTGCAGGCTACAAGAGGTGTTAAACTGCCGATCTTGTAACCTCATGCACATACCCATGGCCTACAAACCCTCACCCGCCCAGCCGCCCTCGGCCCTGCTCCGCCAGGTCCGCCCGCTGCGCCTGCTGCTGAACCAGGCCGAACGCCTGGAGCACCTGCAGCGCCTGCTGGAAAGCCAGCTGCAACCAGCCGCCCGCGAGCACTGCCATGTGGCGTCGTGGCGCGATGGCACACTGTTGCTGGTGGTAACCGACGGCCACTGGGCAACCCGCCTGCGCTATCAGCAGAAACGCCTGATGTCGGCATTACAGGCCATGGAGGCGTTCGCCAATCTCAGGCGCATCCTGTACAAGGTCCAGCCCCCGCTGGTGCCAGCCAAGCGTGGTGGCCATGCTGCGGAACTGTCCAATAACGCAGCCGAGAGCCTGCGCGATACCGCCGAGGGCATCACTGACCCCAAGCTGCGCGCAGCACTGGAACGATTGGCCGCCCACGCCCAGGGCAAGCCATAAAAAAGGCCACCCGAAGGTGGCCTTAATGAACTAGAGAGTGTTCGAACTTACACGGCCGCAACAGGGCGCATGTACGAGATCGGTGCCGTGCTGGCATCTTCGAAGGTGACCACTTCCCAGGCATCGGTTTCGGCAATCAGCTTGCGCAACAGCTGGTTGTTCAGCGCGTGGCCGGACTTGTAGCCCTTGAACTCGCCGATCAGGCTGTTGCCCAGCAGATAAAGGTCGCCAATGGCGTCGAGGATCTTGTGCTTGACGAATTCGTCATCGGAACGAAGGCCGTCTTCGTTGAGCACACCGGTCTCGTCGACCACGATGGCGTTCTCGACACTGCCACCCAGCGCAAGGTTGTGCTTGCGCAGGTATTCGATGTCACGCATGAAACCGAAGGTACGGGCGCGGCTGACTTCCTTCACGAACGAGGTGCTGGAGAAGTCGACGACCGCACTCTGGGTCTGGCCCTTGAGGACCGGATGATCGAAGTCGATCTCGAAGCTCACCTTGAAACCGTCGAAAGGCAGGAAAGTGGCGCGCTTGTCGCCCTCTTCCACGGTCACCTCACGCAGGATGCGGATGAACTTCTTGGCTGCGTCCTGTTCTTCCAGGCCGGCAGACTGAATCAGAAATACAAAGGGTCCGGCGCTGCCATCCATGATCGGCACTTCCGAGGCGGAGAGCTCGACGTAGGCGTTATCGATGCCCAGGCCCGCCATGGCGGAGAGCAGGTGCTCGACCGTATCGACCTTGACGTCACCGTTGACCAGCGTCGTCGACATGGTTGTCTCGCCGACGTTGGCCGCGCGCGCCGGGATTTCGACCACAGGGTCGAGGTCGGCGCGGCGGAAGACGATGCCGGTGTCAACAGGTGCAGGCTTGAGGGTCAGGTAAACCTTCTCCCCGGAGTGCAGACCGACACCTGTGGCACGGATGGTATTCTTCAGGGTGCGTTGTTTAATCATGGCATTGGCCGCTTCAGCGCAAATTGCGAACAGGTATCAACAAAGGCTGGGGATGATAACAGACCCAACCTTTGATGAATACCAATCACCTTTATACCCCTGATAAATTCCATTAATCAGCCTGACGACGCAGGAATGCCGGGATATCGAGGTAGTCCAGGTCATCCTGAGGGTTCAGTTTAGCGGCTGCAGCAGCACCTGCATGGGCCTGGTTGCGCATTACGGTCGGGCGCTCCAGGTCACGGTAGTTGACCGCAGGCTGCTCCTGGCGAACCGGCGCCGGGTTGGAAGCCTCGTACACCTGCTGGGCAGTCTGCAGGGTGTTGTCGACTACCTTCACAGGCTTCTCGATGCGCGCGCCCAGGCCGGTGGCCACTACGGTCACGTGCAGCTCGTCACGCATGTCCGGGTCGATCACGGTGCCGACCTTGACCATGGCGTGGTCGGAGGCGAAGGCTTCGATGATGCTACCCACGTCGGAGTACTCGCCCAGCGACAGGTCAGGGCCTGCGGTGATGTTCACCAGGATGCCGCGGGCGCCCTGCAGGTTGACGTCTTCCAGCAGCGGGTTGCGGATCGCTGCCTCGGTGGCTTCACGCGCACGGTTCGGGCCGCTGGCGCAGCCAGTACCCATCATGGCCATGCCCATTTCACCCATCACGGTACGCACGTCGGCGAAGTCGACGTTGATCATGCCCGGGCGCTTGATGATATCGGAGATACCGCGCACGGCACCGGCCAGTACGTCGTCAGCCTTGGCGAAGGCGGACAGCAGGCTGGCATCCTTGCCCAGGATGGTCAGCAGCTTCTCGTTGGGGATGGTGATCAACGAGTCGACGCTTTCGGCCAGCATGCGGATGCCTTCATCGGCGATCTGCATGCGCTTGCGGCCTTCGAACGGGAACGGACGGGTCACCACGGCAACGGTGAGAATGCCCATTTCCTTGGCCACTTCGGCGATGATCGGCGCTGCACCGGTACCGGTACCGCCGCCCATGCCAGTGGTGATGAACACCATGTTGGTGCCCTGCAGCACTTCAGCGATGCGCTCACGGTCTTCCAGCGCGGCCTGGCGGCCGACTTCCGGATTGGCACCGGCACCCAGGCCCTTGGTCACGCCAGTGCCCAATTGCAGGATGGTGCGCGCGCCGATGTTCTTCAGCGCCTGGGCATCGGTGTTGGCGCAGATGAATTCCACGCCTTCGATGCTGCTCTTGACCATGTGGTTGACGGCGTTGCCGCCACCACCGCCAACACCGATCACTTTGATGACCGGGCTTTGCGGGACGTTGTCTACGAGCTCGAACATTTTCCCTCTCCTTACAGTTCTCTAGTTGTCGCGCCTACCACTACTGCTTTGAAACTTAGAAGTTGCCCTGGACCCAGCGCTTGAAGCGTTCAAGCACTGGAGCCTTCGGTTCATCGCCATAGCTGTTGCTGCTGCTGTTACCGGTCAGGGGCAGGTCTTCGGTCTGCTTCTGCAGGCCGTAGGTGAGCAAGCCCACGCCGGTGGAATAGATCGGGTTGCGAACCACGTCGCTGAGCCCCCGAACGCTGTGCGGCACGCCCAGGCGTACCGGCATGTGGAAGATTTCCTCGGCCAGTTCCACGGCGCCTTCCATCTTCGCGGTGCCGCCGGTGAGGACGATGCCGGCCGGCACCAGGTCCTCGTAGCCGCTGCGGCGCAGTTCGGCCTGGATCAGGGTGAAGAGCTCGTCGTAACGTGGCTCCACCACCTCGGCCAGGGCCTGACGCGACAGCTCGCGCGGTGGGCGATCACCCACGCTTGGCACCTTGATGGTCTCGCCGGCGCCAGCCAGTTTGGCCAGGGCGCAGGCGTAGCGGATCTTGATTTCTTCGGCGTACTGGGTCGGGGTACGCAGGGCCATGGCGATGTCGTTGGTCACCTGGTCGCCGGCAATCGGGATCACCGCGGTGTGACGGATCGCGCCCTCGGTGAAGATGGCGATGTCGGTGGTGCCACCACCGATGTCCACCAGGCACACGCCCAGCTCTTTTTCATCGTCGGTCAGCACCGAGTAGGCCGAGGCCAGCTGCTCGAGGATGATGTCGTCGATTTCCAGGCCGCAGCGGCGTACGCATTTTTCGATGTTCTGCGCCGCGTTGACCGCGCAGGTGACCACGTGGACCTTGGCTTCCAGACGTACGCCAGACATGCCCAGCGGCTCGCGCACGCCCTCCTGGTTGTCGATCACGTAGTCCTGCGGCAGGGTGTGCAGCACACGCTGGTCGGCCGGGATGGCAACGGCCTGGGCGGCGTCGAGTACGCGCTCCAGGTCGGCCAGGCTGACCTCGCGATCGCGGATGGCGACGATGCCGTGGGAGTTCAGGCTGCGGATGTGGTTGCCGGCCACGCCGACGAAGGCCGAGTGGATGCGGCAGCCGGCCATCAGCTGCGCTTCTTCCACCGCGCGCTGGATCGACTGCACGGTGGACTCGATGTTCACCACCACGCCTTTTTTCAGGCCGCGGGACGGATGGGTACCGATCCCGACGATTTCCAGGGTGCCGTCCTCGCCCACTTCACCCACCAGCGCCACCACCTTGGAGGTGCCGATGTCCAGCCCGACGATCATTTTGCCGCTATGCGCGTTTGCCATGGTCCTGCCTCTCTCTAATTCTTCGCAACGGCGGGTTGGGCCGTCGTCGGTGCAATCGGTTCCCGCCAACCAACGGCAAGTCCGTTGGAGTAACGCAGATCAATGCGGGCGATAGTGCTGATCTGGTCTTTGAGTGTCTTGTCGTAAATGGCAATGAAACGGCGCATCTTCTCCACCAGATGGTCGCGCCCCAGCAGCAGCTCGATGCCTGGCCCGGCGCTGCTCGCGCCCGTGGTCAGGAACCAGCTGCCTCGCTCGCGCAGCTCCAGGCGAGCGATGGAAAAGCCCAGGGGGCGCAGCATCTGGCTCAATACCTGATACTGCTGCATCACTTGTTGCTGAGCACGCTGCGGCCCGGCCAGCTGCGGCAGGTGCTCGTAGTTGGCCAGTTCGCGCGGGGTGAAGGCCTGGCCCTGGTTGTTGAGCAGGGCTTCGTCACCCCAGCGCGCCACCGGCAACTGTTCTTCCAGGCGGATCACCACCTCGTCGGGCCACACCCGGCGCACTTCGGCGTGGGCGATCCACGGCATCTGCTCGAGCTCTGCGCGCATCGCCGGCAGGTCGACACTGAAGAAGCTCGCTGCCACGTAGGGCGCGATACGCTGCTGCACCGACTGCTGGCTGATGTAGCTGAGGTCGCCCTGCACGTCGATCTTGGTGATTGGCCGGTCGGCGTACGGCATCAGGCGAATGGCGCCCTCGTAGGCGCCAAACCCGGCCGCCACAAGCAGCACCGGCCACAGCAGGCGCTTGAGACCACCCAGGCTTGGCCGCGGCAGGCGCGCCGATACGGGCTCGTCGGCCACCAGCCGGCTGGCACCACGCGGCACCGGCTTGCTACGGCCGGTAACGGGTTGCTGCTGACGTATCATCGCGCCTTGCATGGTTGTTAACCTCGCGTCGCCACGCTTTCGGCCAGGATCGCCAGCACCAGTTGCTGGAAGTCCAGGCCGGCCGCGCGGGCCGCCATGGGCACCAGGCTATGGTCGGTCATGCCGGGTGCGGTGTTGACTTCGAGCAGCCAGAACCGGCCCTGCTCGTCCTGCATCACGTCCAGCCGCCCCCAGCCTTCGATGCCGATGGCATCGCAGGCGCGCGCGGTCAGGTCGATCAGTTCTTGTTCCTTGACGCTGTCCAGGCCGCACGGAATGCGGTACTGGGTATCGTTGGCGATGTACTTGGCGTCGTAGTCGTAGAACACGTGCGGCGTACCCAGGGCGATCGGCGGCAGCACCTGGCCGCGCAATACCGCAACGGTGAACTCCGGCCCGTGGATCCACTGCTCCACCAGTACCTGGGAATCGTATCGGGCGGCATCCTGCCAGGCGGCGACCAGTTCCTGGGCGCTGTTCACCTTGGCCATGCCGATGCTGGAACCTTCATGGGCGGGTTTGACGATAAGCGGGAAGCCCAGTTCCGTACTGGCCTGCAAACAATCGCTTTCGCTCGCCAGCACCGCGTGGCGCGGGGTAGGAATACCCAGGCTCTGCCACACCTGCTTGGTGCGCAGCTTGTCCATGGCCAGTGCCGAGGCAAGGATGCCACTACCGGTGTAGGGGATGCCCAGGCACTCGAGCAGGCCTTGCATGCTGCCGTCTTCACCGCCACGGCCGTGGAGGATGATGAAAGCGCGGTCGATCTTCTCGCTTTGCAGGCGGTCGAGCAGGTCGTCACCCACGTCGATGGCGACCACGTCGACACCGGCGGTGGTCAGCGCGTCGATCACTGCGGCACCGGACTTGAGCGACACTTCGCGCTCGGCGCTCTTGCCGCCGTACAGCACCGCGACGCGGCCGAACGCCTTGACGTCCAGGGTCGAGTGCAGTTTGTCGTAGGCGCTGGTCATTTCGACTTCTCCTGCTTGGCGCCAGCGAACAGCGGGCTTTTCATCAATTGAGGGGCCAGGCCGCCGACATCACCGGCACCCTGGCAGATCAGGATGTCGCCAGCGCGCAGCAGTGGCTTGACCAGCGGCGCCAGGTCGACGCCACGCTCGATGTAGATCGGGTCCAGCTTGCCGCGCTGGCGGATGCTGTGGCACAGCTGGCGGCTGTCGGCGCCGGGGATCGGCTCTTCGCCGGCCGGGTAGACCTCCATCAGCAGCAGCACGTTGGCATCGCCCAGCACCTGGACGAAATCGTCGTACAGGTCGCGGGTACGGCTGTAGCGGTGCGGCTGGTAGACGATCACCAGGCGACGGCTTGGCCAACCGCCGCGCACGGCCTGGATCACCGCGGCCACTTCGGTCGGGTGGTGGCCGTAGTCGTCGACCAGCATCACGCTGCCGCCTTCGACCGGCAGTTCGCCGTACACCTGGAAGCGGCGGCCGACGCCCTGGAAGCCGGACAGGCCCTGGACGATGGCTTCGTCGGTGATGCCTTCGTCGGTGGCGATGGCGATGGTGGCCAAGGCGTTGAGCACGTTGTGGTTGCCGGGCATGTTCACCGACACCTCCAGCGGCTCGCGGTCACGGCGCAGCACGGTGAAGTGGGTCTGCATGCCCATCTGGCGCACGTTGATGGCGCGGATGTCGGCCTCGTCGCTGAAGCCATAGGTCACGGTCGGGCGCTTGACCTGTGGCAGGATCTCGCGCACTACCGGGTCGTCCAGGCACATCACGGCCAGGCCGTAGAACGGCAGGTTGTGCAGGAACTCGACGAAGGTTTTCTTCAGTTTGTTGAAGTCACCTTCGTAGGTCGCCATGTGGTCGGCGTCGATGTTGGTGACCACGGCTACCATCGGCTGCAGGTGCAGGAAGCTGGCATCGCTCTCGTCCGCTTCGGCAATCAGGTAGCGGCTGGTACCCAGCTGGGCATTGGTGCCGGCCGCGGTCAGGCGGCCACCGATGACGAAGGTCGGGTCCAGGCCGCCAGCGGCGAACACCGAGGCCAGCAGGCTGGTAGTGGTGGTCTTGCCGTGGGTGCCGGCAACGGCCACGCCATGGCGATAGCGCATCAGCTCGGCGAGCATCTCGGCACGCGGCACCACCGGAATGCGCCGCTCGAGGGCGGTTGCGACTTCCGGGTTGGCCGGGTTGATGGCGCTGGACACCACCAGCACATCGGCGGTGGCGGCGTTCTCGGCGCGGTGGCCGACGAAGATCTCGGCGCCGAACGATTCCAGGCGCTCGGTGACCGGGGAGGCCTTCAGGTCGGAACCGGACACTTCATAGCCCAGGTTCAGCAACACTTCGGCAATGCCGCACATGCCCACGCCGCCGATACCGACGAAGTGGATACGGCGGATACGGCCCATCTTCGGCTGAGGCATGGCTTTCTGGCTCTCAACCATGGGCCACCTCCAGGCAGATATCGACCACGGTGCTGGTTGCGGCAGGTTTGGCCAGGCGCCGTGCGGTGCCTGCCATGACGTTGAGTTTCTCGGGTTGCATCAGCACCTCGTTCAGGCGTTCAGCGAGCTGCGCTGCGCCAGTTGTCGCTTGTGGCATCAGGAAGGCAGCGCCTTCCCGGGCCAGATATTGGGCGTTGTGGGTCTGGTGGTCGTCGATCGCGTGGGGCAATGGCACCAGCATCGAAGGCAGGCCCGCTGCCGCCAGCTCGCTGACGGTCAGGGCGCCGGCCCGGCACACCACAATGTCGGCCCAGCCATAGGCTTGGGCCATGTCCTTGATGAAGGGCTCTACCTGAGCCTCGACGCCTGCCTCGTGATAACGCTCGGCGGTGATCGGCGCGTGTTGCTTGCCGGCCTGGTGGAATACCTCTGGCCGCAGCGCGGCGGGCACTTCGGACAGGGCCTTAGGCAACAATTTGTTCAATGGTTCCGCACCCAGGCTGCCGCCCATCACCAGCAGGCGCGCACGGCGCTCGGCCAAGGGCGCGCGCAGGGCGTCCATGAACAGTTCCGGGCGCACCGGGTTGCCGGTGGTGCGCAGTTTGTCGCTGGCGGCGAAGGTGGCCGGGAAGGCTTCGCACACACGTGCAGCCAGCGGCAGCAGCAGGCGGTTGGTGGTACCGGCGCGGGCGTTCTGCTCGTGGATCACCAGCGGTACGCCGCACAGGCGTGCGGCCACGCCGCCGGGGCCAGTCACATAGCCACCGAAGCCGACCACGCATACCGGCTTGAGCTCACGCACGATACGCCGCGCCTGCAGCACGGCCTTGACCAAGGTGAACGGTGCCTTGAGCAACGACAGCTTGCTCTTGCCGCGCAGGCCGCTGACCTGGATCAGGTGCAGCGGAAGGCCGGCCTGGGGCACCAGTTCGTTCTCGATGCCACGCGGGGTGCCCAGCCAGTGCACGCTGTAGCCGCGCGACTGGAATTCACGGGCGCAGGCCAGGGCCGGGAACACGTGGCCCCCGGTGCCGCCCGCCATGATCAGTACGTTCTTGCCGTCAGCGGCCATGATTGGTCTCCTCGGCAAAATCGCTTTCGCTGAATTCGTGCTCCTCACTGCCCAGGTGCGTGCGGCTTTCCCACTCGATACGCAGCAACAGGCCCACACAGGCACAGCAGATCACCAGCGAACTGCCCCCGTAGCTGAGGAACGGCAGGGTCAGGCCCTTGGTCGGCAGCAGGCCGACGTTCACACCGATGTTGATCAGGAACTGGCCGATCCACAGGAAGGCCAGGCCGAAGGCAACATAAGCGGCAAAGAACTGCTTGGCTTTTTCCGCCCACAGGCCGATATACAAGGCACGTACAGTCACGAATACGAACAGCGCGATAGTCAGCAGCGAGCCGACCACGCCGAGTTCTTCGGCCAGTACCGAGAACACGAAGTCGGTGTGCGCTTCAGGCAGGTAGAACTGCTTCTGCACGCTGTTGCCCAGGCCAACGCCCAACCACTCGCCACGGCCGAAGGCAATCAGCGCCTGGGTCAACTGGTAGCCCGAGCCGAACTGGTCGGACCACGGGTCGGTAAAGGTAATCAGGCGCGCCATCCGGTAAGGCTGCGCCTGTACCAGGACGAACACTGCGACCACCGCCAACACCACCATCAGGCTGAAGCGGAACAGCCCCACCCCGCCGAGGAACAGCATGGCCGCCGCCGCGCCCATCATCACCACGGTGGCACCGAAGTCCGGCTCCATCAGCAGCAGGGCAGCCATGGGCAGCAGCACGATGAACGGCTTGAAGAAGCCCATCCAGGTTTCGCGTACCTCGGTCTGCCGGCGCACCAGGTAGCCGGCCAGGTAGACGACCACGAACACCTTGGCAATTTCCGAAGGCTGCACGTTGAAGAAGCTGAAGCCGATCCAGCGCATGGAGCCGTTCACTTCGCGGCCGATACCCGGCACCAGCACCAGTACCAGCAGGCCGAAGGCACCCAGCAGCATCAGGAAGCCCATGCGCTGCCAGGTGGCGATCGGTACCAGCATGGTGGCGCCACAGGCGACCAGGCCGAGGAACACGTACACCAGGTGGCGGAACATGTGGTAAAGCGGGTTGCCCGACTGCACCGCAGCCACTTCCGAGGACGCCGAGGTGATCATCACCAGGCCCAGGCCCAGCAATGCCAGGCAGCCGGCGAGCATCGCGAAGTCCAGGTCGATGCCACGGCCGCTGATCAGCGGCGACGGATAGGGCTTGAGGATGCCGAAGATCATGCAAGGCCTCCCGCTGCCTGGGCGAACAGGCGCCCGCGTTCTTCGAAGTTCTTGAACATGTCGAGGCTGGCGCACGCCGGCGACAGCAGCACGGCATCACCCGCCTGGGCCAGTTCGGCGCATTGCTGCACGGCGTCGTCGAGGGTCTTGACGCGGACCAGTTGCACGCCATCGCCCAGGGCTTCGGCCAGGCGCTCGGCATCACGGCCAAGCAGTACCACGGCACGACAGAAGCGCTTGACCGGCTCGCGCAGCGCGGCGAAGTCGGCGCCCTTGCCATCGCCACCGGCGATCAGCACCAGCTTGCCTTCGATGTCGGCACCCAGGCCTTCGATGGCGGCCAGGGCAGCACCGACGTTGGTGGCCTTGGAATCGTCGTACCAGTTAACGCCATTGCGCTCGCGCACCCATTGGCAACGGTGGGCCAGGCCGCCGAACTCGCGCAGTGCCTCGAGCATCGGTTCGAACGGCAGGCCGGCAGCATGCCCCAGGGCCAGTGCCGCCAAGGCATTGCTCTGGTTGTGGGCGCCACGAATCTTCAGCTCACGCGCCGGCATCAGCGCCTGTAATTCGAACGCCAGGTATTTCTCGCCGTCCACTTCGCGCAGGCCGAAGGCCTTGAAGTCCGGCTGGTTGAGGCCGAAGGTCCAGCATGGGCGGCCTTCCACCGGCAGCGGCCGGCTCAGGGCGTCCTGGCGGTTGACCACGACCTGGCGGGCACCACGGAAGATCCGGTGCTTGGCCAGGTGATAGGCCGGCAGGCCGCTGTAGCGGTCCATGTGGTCTTCGCTGATGTTCAGCACGGTGGCCACTTCGGCGTTGAGCTGGTCGGTGGTTTCCAGCTGGAAGCTGGACAGTTCCAGCACGTACAGCTCGACGTCATCGGCCAGCAGGTCCAGCGCCGGGGTACCGAGGTTGCCGCCCACCGCCACGCGCTTGCCCGCCTTGGCGGCCATTTCGCCGACCAGGGTGGTGACGGTGCTCTTGGCGTTGGAGCCGCTGATGGCAATGATCGGGGCCTTGGCGTGGCGGGCGAACAGTTCGATGTCACCGGACAGCTTCACGCCACGCGCGGCCGCCTGCTGCAGGGCCGGGGTGGCCAGGGCCAGGCCGGGGCTGACGTACAGCTCGTTGGCGCGGCACAGGAAGTCCACGTCCAGTTCACCACAGCGCACTTCCACCTGCGGGTAATCACGGCGCAGGGTGTCCAGTTCCGGCGGTTGCTCGCGGGTGTCGGCGACCGCAAAGGCAATGCCCCGGCTCGCCAGGAAGCGAACCAGGGACATGCCGCTCTTGCCGAGGCCGACAACGATGCGGAATTGGTCGGAAGCGATCAGGGACACGCTCATCTACCTCAGTTTCAGGGTTGCAAGGCCGACCAGCACCAGGATCACGGTGATGATCCAGAAGCGGACGATCACCCGTGGCTCTGGCCAGCCCTTGAGTTCAAAGTGGTGGTGGATCGGCGCCATGCGGAACACGCGCTTGCCGGTCAGCTTGAAGGAGGCAACCTGGATCACCACCGACAGGGTTTCCATGACGAACACGCCGCCCATGATGAACAGCACGATTTCCTGGCGCACGATCACGGCGATGGTGCCCAGCGCGGCGCCCAGCGCCAGCGCGCCGACGTCACCCATGAACACCTGCGCCGGGTAGGTGTTGAACCACAGGAAGCCCAGGCCGGCACCGATCAGCGCGCCGCAGAACACGATCAGCTCGCCCGAGCCCGGCACATAGGGGATCAGCAGGTATTCGGCGAACTTCACGTTGCCCGACAGGTAGCAGAAGATGCCCAGGGCACCGCCGACCATCACCGTCGGCATGATCGCCAGGCCGTCGAGGCCGTCGGTGAGGTTGACCGCGTTGCTCGAACCGACAATGACGAAGTAGGTCAGCACGACGAAGCCGATGCCCAGCGGAATGGTGACATCCTTGATGAACGGCAGGATCAGCGTGGTTTCGACGCTGGTCGGCGCGGTCTTGTACAGGAAGATGGCTGCAGCCAGGCCGAACACCGACTGCCAGAAGTACTTCCAGCGGCTTGGCAGGCCACGCGAGTTCTTTTCGATCACCTTGCGGTAGTCGTCGACCCAGCCGATGGCACCGAATGCCAGGGTAACGATCAGCACCACCCACACGTAGCGGTTGGTCAGGTCGGCCCACAGCAGGGTGCTGACGGCGATGGCGGACAGGATCAGCGCCCCACCCATGGTCGGGGTGCCGGACTTGGACAGGTGCGATTGCGGGCCGTCGTTACGCACGGCCTGGCCGATCTGGCGGATTTGCAGGGTACGGATCATCCACGGCCCCAGCCACAGCGCCAGGGACAACGCGGTCAGCACACCCAGAATTCCGCGCAGGGACAGGTACTGGAAGACCGCGAAGCCTTTGTGGAACTGTTGCAGATACTCGGCCAACAGCAGCAGCATTAATGTTTCTCCCCGCTGGCACCGCACAATGCCGCCACGACGTTTTCCATCGCAGCGCTGCGCGAGCCCTTGATCAAGATAGTGGTGTCGCTGGCATTCTCGGCGCCAACCGCGTCGATCAGCTCAGCTTGAGTAGCGAAATGGCGACCATTGGCGCCGAACGCCTTGACCGCGTGTGTCATGTTGGAACCCACTGCGTACAGGGCGTCGACCTTGCCACGCGCGTAGTCACCCACCTGACGGTGGCCTTCTTCCGCCCATTGCCCCAGTTCGCCGATATCCCCAAGCACCAGAACGGTGCGCCCGGAAAAGCCGGCGAGTATATCAATGGCCGCGCACATGGAGGTGGGATTTGCGTTGTAACTGTCGTCGATCACCCGCACGCCGTTCGGCGCGATCTGCGCCACGGTACGGCCCTTGACCGGTTGCACCGCAGCCAGGCCGGCGGCGATGCCGCTCAGGCTCAGACCAACGGCATGGGCAGCGGCGGCGGCGGCCAGGGCGTTGCTGACGTTGTGCTCACCAAGCACATTGAGCTGCACGTCTACCACGTCACCAGCGCCGTGCAGCTTGAACGACGGGCAACCACGGGCATCGCGACCGATGTCCGTGGCATGGAAATCGGCCTTTGCATTGCTGCGGGCAAAGCTGAAGACCTTGTGCGCGCCGGCGCGTGCCTTCCAGATATCAAAGGCCTTGTCGTCCAGGTTGAGGATGGCGATGCCGCCCTCGCCCAGGCCTTCGAGGATCTCGCCCTTGGCTTCGACGATCTTTTCCGGGCCGCCGAACTCGCCAACGTGGGCGGTACCGGCGTTGTTGATGATGACCACCTGGGGCTGGGTCAGGCCGACGGTGTAGCGGATCTCGCCAATGCGCGAGGCGCCCAGTTCGATCACCGCGGCACTGTGCTCGGGAGCGATCTCCAGCAGGGTCAGCGGCGCGCCGAGGTCGTTGTTCAGGTTGCCGCGGGTGGCGTGCACCAGGCCACGGGTGCGCAGGATGCTGGCGAGCATCTCCTTGACCGTGGTCTTGCCGCTGGAACCGGTGATGGCCACCACCGGCTTGTCGAAGGCAGCACGGTTCAGCGCGCCAAGCTGGCCGAGGGCCAGGCGGCAATCGGCGACCAGCAGCTGCGGCAGGTCGACATCGGCTACTTCCCGCTCGACCAGGGCCGCGACAGCGCCTTTGGCCTTCACATCGGCCAGGTAGTCGTGGCCATCGAAGCGCGGGCCGGCCAGGGCGACGAACAGTTGCCCGGCGCCAACACTGCGGCTGTCGATGCTGACGCCGGTGAAGGTGGCGTCGGCACCGATTTGTTGACCACTCAGTGCTGTGGTCAGCTGGCTGAGTGACATCGGCTTAAGCATGTGGAGCCTCCCAGGCTGCAAGTGCCTTTTCGGCCTCGATCAAATCGGAGAAATCATGGCGCTCGCCATTGATCTCCTGGTAATCCTCGTGCCCCTTGCCGGCCAGCACGATCACATCGTTGGCAGCGGCAGTGGCGATCAGGTGTGCGATGGCTTCGCCACGGCCAGCGACGAACTCGACCTCGGCAGGCTTGGCGAAACCCGGGCGGATGTCGTCAAAGATGCGCAGCGGGTCTTCAGTACGCGGGTTGTCGTCGGTGACCAGCACGCGGTCGGCCAGGCGCTCGGCCACTTCGGCCATCAGCGGGCGCTTGCCGCGGTCACGGTCGCCGCCGCAGCCGAACAGGCACAGCAGCTTGCCGTGGGCGTGCGGGCGCAGGGCTTCGAGCACTTTTTCCAAGGCGTCCGGGGTGTGCGCGTAGTCGACCACCACCAGCGGCTTGTCGCCGCCGCCCAGGCGCTGCATGCGGCCGACCGGCCCCTGCAGCTGCGGGGTGACCTTGAGGATTTCATCCAGCGCATAGTCCAGCGCCAGCAGGGTCGCCACGGCGGCGAGCATGTTGCTCAGATTGAAGCGGCCCAGCAACTGGCTGCGCAGGGTACGTTCGCCCTGGGCGGTGACCAGGGTGGCGCGCACGCCATCGTCATTGAACACGGCTTCGCGGCAGAACAGCGAGGCCTCCGGGTTCTCCAGGCTGTAGCTGAGCAACCGGGTCTCGATATGGTCGACACTCGGGCGGCGGGCAAAATCGGCGGCCAGGCGACGACCGAAATCGTCATCCAGGTTGACCACCTGGCAGCGCAGGCTCGGCCAGGCGAACAGCTTGGCCTTGGCGGCCTCGTAGGCCTCCATGCTGCCGTGGTAGTCCAGGTGGTCGCGGGACAGGTTGGTCATGACCGCGATGTCGAATTCCAGCGCGGCGACCCGGCCCTGCTCCAGAGCATGGGAGGAAACCTCCATGGCCACGGCCTTGGCGCCACCTTTCTTGAGGTCGTTGAGGGTCGACTGCACGGCGATCGGGTCGGGCGTGGTCAGGCGGCCACTCTGCAGTTCACCATAGAAGCCGGTACCCAGGGTGCCGATCAGGCCGCAACGCTGACCAAGCACATCAAGCGCCTGGGCCACCAGCTGGGTGACGCTGGTCTTGCCGTTGGTACCGGTGACGCCCACCAGGTTCAGCTGGCGGCTCGGCTCGCCATAGAAGCGACCTGCGATATCCGAAAGCTGGGCGATCAGGCCCTTGACCGGGATGAGCGGCACGTCGGTGATCGGCAGGACGCTTGCGCCCTGCTCTTCATAGGCCACGGCAGCGGCGCCACGGGCCAGGGCATCGGCGATATGCTCGCGGCCATCGACCTTGGCGCCCGGCACAGCCAGGAACAGGTCGCCCGGGCGCACATTGCGGCTGTCCAGGGTCAGTTCACGGATCAGCGGGTCACGGCTGGCGTGAGCGAAAAGCTTGCTCAATGGCATTGTCATCATCCACGCCCTCCCTTGGCGGTTGCTGTTGCATTGACTTGCGACTGTTCGACGGGTGCTGGTGGCGGCAGGTTGTCTGGCGGCACGTTCATCAGGCGCAGGGTGCCGGACATGACCTTGCTGAACACCGGTGCCGAAACCAGGCCACCGAAGTAGCCGCCCTTGCCCGGTTCGTCGATGACCACGACGATGGCGTAGCGCGGGTCGCTCATCGGCCCGAAGCCGGCGAACAGCGAGCGGTAAGCGTTTTCGGTGTAGCCCTTGGACCCCACGGTGGCTTTACGCGCGGTACCGGACTTGCCGGCCACGTGGTAGAACGGCACTTGGGCGCGGAACACGCCGCGCGGTGCTTCGATCACCTGCTGCAGCATGCCCTGGACGGTTTCGGCGGTTTCCTTCGGAATGGCCTGCACGGCTTCTGGGGCCTTGTCGACCTTGAGGATCGACAGCGGCACCATCTTGCCGTCGTTGGCCAGCGCCGCGTAGGCATGCACCAGTTGCAGGGCGGTGACCGACACGCCATAGCCATAGGACAGGGTCGCGGTCTCTGCCTTGCGCCACTCGCGGTGGTTGGGCAGGTTGCCGACGCGCTCGCCGGGGAAGCCAAGGCCGGTGTACTGGCCCAGGCCGACCTGGGACATGACCCGGTAGATGGCCTCGCCGCCGATGTCGAAGGCGATCTTGCTCATGCCGACGTTACTGGAGTTGATCAGGATGCCGGTCAGGTCGAGGATCGGGCCTTCGCTCCTGGACACGTCCTTGATGGTGTAGCGGCCGATCTGCAGGCTGCCCGGGTACACCTCGACCTTGTCGGTCGGCTTCCAGCGGCCACTTTCCAGTGCCGCGCTCATGGAGATCGGCTTGACCGTGGAACCCGGCTCGAACACGTCGATGATCGCGCGGTTACGCATGGCGGCCGGGAACATGCTGCGGCGGTTGTTGGGGTTGTAGGTCGGCTGGTTGACCATGGCCAGGACCTCACCGGTCTTGACGTCCATGATCACCAGGCTGCCGGCCTTGGCGTCCTGTTCGGCAATGGCGTTGCGCAGCTCGCGGGTGGCCAGGTACTGCAGGCGCAGGTCTATCGACAACGCCAAGGTCTTCCCTGCCTTGGCGTTCTTGGTTACCTGGATGTCCTTGATCAGCCGGCCGCGCCGATCCTTGATCACCTGCCGCTTGCCGGGCACACCGGCCAGCCACTCGTCATAGGCCAGTTCCACCCCTTCGCGACCGTGGTCGTCGAGGTCGGTGAAGCCGACCATGTGCGCGGTGACATCACCGGCCGGGTAGAAGCGGCGGAATTCTTCCAGGCCGTATACACCCGGCACTTTCAGGTCGAGCACATGCTGGCCCTGCTCCGGGGTCAGGCCGCGGACCAGGTAGATGAACTCTTTGCTGGCCTGCTGGGTCAGGCGCTCGGTCAGCTGCTGCGGGTTCTGCCCCAGCGCTGCCGCCAGCTGTGGCCAGCGGTCCTTGGAGGCCTGCATTTCCTTGGGGTTGGCCCACAGGGTGGTGACCGGGGTACTGACCGCCAGCGGTTCGCCGTTACGGTCGGTGATCAGGCCGCGGTGCGCCGGGATAGGGATGTGACGCAGGCTGCGCGCATCGCCCTGGCCCTTGAGGAAGTCACGGTCGACCACCTGCAGGTCGATGATGCGCCAGCAGATGGCACCGACCATCAGCGCCAGCAAGCCGATCACCACGCGGAAACGCCACGGGTAGAGTGCGCCTTCGAGCTTCATCATGGCGCCACCATCCGTACTTCGTCAGCCGAAGGTACGCGCATCTTCAGTTGCTCGGAAGCCAGGTTTTCGATGCGGCTGGCGGCGGTCCAGGTGCTTTGTTCGAGGATCAGCCGGCCCCACTCGGCCTGGGCCTTGTCGCGCTCGTTCAACTCGCCGTACAGGGTATTGAGCAACTGACGGTTCCAGTGCGCGCTGTAGGACACGGCGATGGCCGAAATCAGCACGGCAACGAACAGCAGAAGCATCAGGAAGCTTCCGCCTGGCAAGGGTTTGGCAAACAGCCTGCTCACCGCAGTTTCTCCGCCACCCGCATCACGGCGCTGCGCGCCCGCGGGTTGGCCTTGAGCTCGGCTTCGGAGGCGAACTGGGCCTTGCCGATGAGCTTGATTTTCGGCTCGAAGGCCTTGTGCTGAACCGGCAGGTTGCGTGGCAGGTTGTCGGCCTCGCCCTTGACCAGCTTGCGCATGAACAGCTTGACGATACGGTCTTCCAGCGAGTGGAAACTGATGACTGCCAGGCGCCCGCCAACTTCCAGCGCTTCGAGCGCCGCCTCAAGACCGGTCTCAAGGTCGCCCAGTTCGTTGTTGACGTGAATGCGCAGGCCCTGGAAGGCACGGGTAGCCGGGTTCTTGCCCTTTTCCCAAGCCGGGTTGGCCACCTTGAGCACTTCCGCCAGGTCGGCGGTACGGGTGAACGGCTGCTTTTCGCGGCGCTCCACCACAGCACGCGCCATGCGCCCGGCAAAGCGCTCCTCGCCGTATTCCTTGAATACGCGGGCGATCTCTTCCACCGGCGCAGTGGCGATGAACTCGGCGGCGCTAATGCCCTGGTCCGGGTTCATGCGCATGTCCAGCGGGCCATCATTGAGGAAGCTGAAGCCACGCTCGGGGTCATCCAGCTGCGGCGAGGAAACGCCCAGGTCCAGCAATACGCCGCTGACCTTGCCATCCAGGCCGCGCTCGGCCACCTCCGCGCCCAGCTCGGCAAAGCTGCGCTGCACAATGACAAAGCGGCCGTCTTCGGCCGCCAGCGCTTGCCCCGTGGCAATCGCCTGTGGATCTTTGTCGAAACCCAGCAGCCGCCCTTGCGGCCCGAGCTTGCTGAGAATCAGCCGGCTGTGCCCGCCACGGCCGAAAGTGCCGTCCAGATAGCAACCGTCGGCGCGCAAGGCCAATGCCTCGACAGCTTCGTCGAGCAGGACGGTAATGTGGTTGAAGCCGCTATCTATGGTCACAGGATCAGGTCACGCAATTCGTCGGGCATGGCGCCCGGTTGTTGAATAGCTGCAAGGTCGGCTGCCGAAACCGCGTTCCAGGCATCTTCATCCCACAGCTGGAATTTGTTCAGTTGCCCCACCAGCATCGCCTTCTTGTCGAGCTTGGCGTACTCACGCAGACGGGGCGGTACCAGGAAACGCCCGCTTCCATCGAGCTCCAGGTCAACCGCATTACCGATCAGCAAACGCTGCAGGCGGCGGTTCTCCTCACGCAACGATGGCAAGGCACGCAACTTGGCTTCTATCTGTTCCCACTCATCGAGGGGATAAACACACAAGCAGGGGTCAACGGCGTCGATGGTCACGATCAGCTGACCATTGCAACGCGAATCGAGCTCGTCACGGTACCGGCTCGGCATGGCGAGACGGCCCTTGGCATCGAGGCTGACGGCGTTGGCTCCGCGGAACACGGCTGCGATTCCCCACAATGTTAGCTTTTTTGTGCCAGAAAACCCACTTCATCCCACTTTCTGCCACTTGCGCACACTATAGGAATCCGCCCGCAGCACCGTCAAGGCACGTTCGGAAGGAAAAGCCTTACAGGACCGAGATTTAGCGCAATAAAGGAATGCGGAAGGACTACCGAGGAGAAAAAAACACGAGAAAAATCAAATCCACGCAGGCGAATGGAGTTCGAAGTTAAAGTGATTTATTAAGAGTAAGATTTTTTCGGTATTACCAGAGGGCATCTGCTATCGAATAAAGCAGGGAGGGAAAGGTGGAGAGTCGATCTGTAAGCCGGGTTTTGTCGAGGACAGTCATTCCTCTACGACGGCCATCGCTGGACGCCTCTAGCAACCTACCCGGTTCCGACGCGGGCCACGCCTGATGGAACCCTATTTGGTCTTGCTCCGAGTGGGGTTTACCTAGCCACGAACTGTTGCCAGCCGTGCGGTGCGCTCTTACCGCACCTTTTCACCCTTACCGGCACCGAAGTGCTTAGGCGGTTATTTTCTGTGGCACTTTCCGTAGGCTCGCGCCTCCCAGGCGTTACCTGGCACTCTGCCCTATGGAGCCCGGACTTTCCTCCCCCTGCTGTTGCGGAACAAAAGCAGGCAGCGACTGTCCGATCGACTCTCCGCCGCCAAGATTAACGGCACGCGCGCCCGAGAACAAGCAATACCGACATCTATATCAATTTGCCACTACTCGGCTTTCTGCTTTTCCAGGGCCAGTTGGTACAGCAGGTTCTTGCGCACCCCGGTAATTTCTGCGGCCAGTGCCGCCGCCCGCTTGAGTGGCAACTCGGCCAGCAGCAGGTCGAGCACCCGCTGCGCCTCGGCACTGATCGCCTGCTCGCCCTCCGGCGCACTCCAGCCACCGACCAGCACCACGCACTCACCGCGCTGCTGGTTGCTGTCGCCGGCAACGAACGCGCGCAGCTCGGCCAGGGGCAGGCCCTTGAGGGTCTCGAAAGTCTTGGTCAGCTCGCGCGCCAAAAGCGCCGGGCGCTCGCCACCGAACACCGCCTCCATGTCCTCTAAGCATTCCAGGATACGGTGCGGGGCCTCATAGAAGATCAGCGTGCGCGGCTCTTCCTTTACCTGCTCCAGGCGTGCCCGGCGCCCCGCTGCCTTGGCCGGCAGGAAGCCTTCGAAGATGAAGCGGTCCGAAGGCAGGCCGGCCGCCGACAGCGCGGCGATCAGAGCGCAGGCGCCCGGCACCGGCACCACGTTCACACCCGCAGCCCGCGCCTGGCGCACCAGGTGGTACCCCGGATCGGAAATCAGCGGCGTGCCGGCATCGGAGACCAACGCCACATTCTCGCCCGCCAGCAGCTTGGTGAGAAAACGCCCGCCCTCGTCACGCTCGTTGTGCTCATGGCAGGCCGCCAGCGGCGTGTCGATGCCGAAGTGCTGCAGCAGGCGGATCGAATGACGGGTATCTTCCGCCGCGATCAGGGCCACGTCCGCCAGCACCTTCAGCGCCCGGGCGCTCATGTCGTCGAGGTTGCCGATGGGGGTTGCGACCACATACAGCGTCCCCACGGTGGATTTCGAAGCCCCTGCCACATCAGTCACTGCGCACACCTGTCGTTCGGATCAAAGGCGCCATTGTAGCCCGAGCGCCTGCAACAGGGCGCAAAGAACTTCGCCGACGACCGATGGCAGGCCTCCTATAGTGAAGGATCGACACGGCAACATCGCGCCCCGGCCAGCGCTTGGGTACAATTGCCGGCCACCTTGATCGAGTAACAGGACCTTTACATGATCGCTTGCCTGCGGCTGTTCACAGCCCTCTGCCTTGCTGCCTTGCTGGCAGCCTGCGCCAGCTCGCCCTCATCCAGCCTGGGCGAACTGCCACGCACCCCGGACGCCAGCATCGAGCAACTGCTCGAGAAGGCTGCTTCCAGCAAGTCCGCGGAAGACGCCGCCCTGCTGCGCCTGAGCGCAGCCGACCTGGCCTACAAGCAGAAGGATTTCCCACGCGCCGCACGCATCCTCGAGCAGGTGCCGCTGGACACGCTCAAGCCGGCGCAGCAAGTGTTCGCCAGCACCCTCGGTGCCGAGCTGGCCATGAGCCGCAACCAGCCCAAGGCCGCCCTGACCGCCCTGGCCCACCCGAGCCTGCAGCGCGTCGCCGAACTGCCGGAAGAACAGCAAGCGCGCACCTACAGCGTGCACGCGGCCGCCCTCGAAGCCGATGGCCAGGCCCTCGCCGCCGCGCAACAGCGCGTGCTGCTGACCCCGCTGCTCAGCGGCCAGGCCGCCAGCGCCAACAATGACGCCATCTGGGCACTGGTCGCCTCGCTACCGGCAGAGCAACTGCAGCAGCCTGGCAACGACCAGACCCTGGCCGGCTGGACCAGCCTGGCATTCGCGGTAAAAAGCGCCGGCACCCTGGAACAGCAGCAAGCGGCTATCGACGCCTGGGTCAAGCAGCACCCGGACCACCCGGCCGCCCAGCAACTGCCGCTGGCACTGACCAAGCTCAAGGAGCTGGCCAGCCAGCCGCTGACCAAGATTGCCCTGCTGCTGCCTCAGGAAGGCCCGCTGGCCGGTGTTGCCCGCGCCCTGCGTGACGGCTTCATGGCTGCGCACTTCCAGGCCCAGCAAGCCGGCCAGCAGGCGCCAGCCGTGCAGGTATTCGACAGCTCGCGCATCGGTTCGCTCGACGACTTCTATCGCCAGGCCCAGGCCGCAGGCGTACAGCTGGTCATCGGCCCACTGGAAAAACCGCTGGTGAAGCAACTGGCTGCCAAGCCACAACTGCCGATCACCACCCTGGCCCTGAACTACGCCGACGCCGGCCAGAAGGCGCCGCCGCAGCTGTTCCAGTTCGGCCTGGCTGCCGAAGACGAAGCCCGTGAAGTGGCCCGCCGCGCCCGCGCCGATGGCATGGTCCGCGCCGTGGCCCTGGTGCCGAGCGGCGAATGGGGCGACCGCGTGCTTGCCGCCTTCCGCCAGGACTGGGAAGGCAACGGTGGCACCCTGCTCGCCGCCGAGCGCATCGCCCAGCCGGTCGCACTGGCCCAGCAGATTGCCGACCTGTTCCAGCTGCGCCAGAGCGAAGGCCGCGCCAAGAGCCTACAGAGCACGGTAGGCGGCAGCATCGCCGCGCAGCCGTCGCGCCGCCAGGACATCGACTTCATCTTCCTCGCCTCGACCCCGCAACAGGCCCAGCAGATCAAGCCGACCCTGAACTTCCAGTACGCCGGTGACGTACCGGTCTACGCCACCTCGAACCTGTACAGCGCCAGTGGTGACGTCAACCAGTACAACGACATGAACGGCATCCGCTTCTGCGAAACCCCGTGGCTGCTCGATACCAGCAACAGCCTGCGCCAGCAGGTCGTGCAGCAGTGGCCGCAAGCTGCCGGCAGCCTGGGCCGCCTGTATGCCATGGGTGTCGACGCCTACAGCCTGGCGCCGCGCCTGGGCCAACTGAAAGCGCTGCCGGACAACCGCGTACTGGGCCTTTCGGGCAGCCTGAGCATGAACGCCAACCAGCGTGTCGAGCGCCAGCTGCCTTGGGCCGAGTTCGTCGGCGGCCAGGTCCAGCGCCTGCCTGACACCGCCCGCTGATGGCAGCAGCGTCGCCCACCAGCGCCGGGCAGGCAGCGGAAACCCAAGCCCTTGAATACCTTCAAGGGCAGGGCCTGCACCTGCTGGCGCGCAACTGGCGATGCAAAGGCGGTGAGCTTGATCTGGTCATGCTCGACGCCGATACAGTAGTATTCGTCGAAGTCCGCTACCGGTTGCACGCGGGCTTCGGTGGCGCCCTCGGCAGTATCGACGGGCGCAAGCAGAAACGGTTGGTGCTCGCCGCCAGCCTGTTCCTGCAGAAGGAGCCCCACTGGGGCAACCACCCCTGCCGCTTCGACGTAGTCGCCCTGCAGGGCAGCCACCATGCAGGCAGACCGCTTCAATGGCTGAAAAACGCCTTCGAATGCTGAACCCACTCCGATTTTTTTGCTCTATGTTTCGCGGGCTGGTCGTTGTTGCGCGTAGCAAAGGCCACCGCCCCACTTAAGGTCACCAGATGGACATGCAATCCCGAATTCGCCGGCTGTTCCAGGCCAGCATCGATACCAAGCAACAGGCAATGGACATCCTGGCACCGCACATCGAGCAGGCCAGCCTGGTCATGGTCAATGCACTGCTCAACGAGGGCAAGATGCTCGCCTGCGGCAACGGCGGCTCGGCCGGCGATGCCCAGCACTTTTCCTCGGAGCTGCTCAACCGCTTCGAGCGCGAACGCCCGAGCCTGCCGGCCATCGCGCTGACCACCGACAGCTCGACCCTGACCTCGATCGCCAACGACTACAGCTACAACGAAGTCTTTTCCAAGCAGATCCGCGCGCTGGGCCAGCCTGGTGACGTTCTGCTGGCGATCTCCACCAGCGGCAACTCGGCCAACGTGATCCAGGCGATCCAGGCCGCACATGACCGCGAAATGATTGTCGTAGCATTGACGGGTCGCGATGGCGGCGGCATGGCTTCGTTGCTGCTGCCCGAAGACGTGGAAATCCGCGTACCTTCGACGGTTACCGCGCGCATCCAGGAAGTCCACCTGCTGGCGATCCACTGCCTGTGTGATCTGATCGACAGCCAACTGTTCGGGAGTGAAGAATGACCCCTATGCGCCTCGGCCTTATGGCCCTGACCCTGTGCCTGAGCGTCACTGGTTGCAGCTCGGTACTGACCTCTACCCGCAATTCGCCGATCGAGGACGATCGCGGCACGCGCACCATCGGCAGCAAGATCGACGATTCGCTGATCGAAACCAAGGCCTCGGTCAACATCGCCAAGGCCAGCCCTGACCTGGATAAAGGTTCGCACATCGTTGTCAGCAGCTACAACGGCATCGTCCTGCTGGCCGGCCAGACCCCGCGCGCCGACCTCAAGAGCCTTGCCGAGCAGACTGCCAGCCAGGTACAGCGGGTCAAGAAAGTACACAACGAGCTGCAGGTGATGCAGCCCTCCTCCATCCTGGCGCGCAACAACGACGCCTGGCTGACCACCAAGATCAAGACCCAGATGCTGACCGACAATGCCGTGCCCAGCTCGCGCATCAAGGTGATTACCGAGAACGGCATCGTCTACCTGCTCGGCCTGGTGACCCAGCAGGAGGCCAACTCGGCCACTGCCGTGGTACAGGGCGTTTCGGGTGTGCAGAAGATCGTCAAACTGTTCGAGTACATCGACTGATTCACTGATTGCCTGCACCGGCCTCTTCGCGGGTAAACCCGCTCCCACAGGGATCTCACAGCTTTCGAGGCTTGTTGTGTTCCTGTGGGAGCGGGTTTACCCGCGAAAAGGCCAGCACAGGCGACAACACTGCCCCACCTTTCAGAAATCCAGGAAACACCGCATGAAAAAGCTTCTGCTGCCTGCCCTGCTGTTCGGCACTTTCGCCACCCTGGCCGGCTGCTCCACACCAAGCCTGATCACCCTCAACGATGGCCGTGAAATCCAGGCCGTCGACGTACCGGAATTCGACCGCGACGCCGGCTTCTACGAGTTCCAGCAACTCGACGGCAAGCGTACCCGCATCAACAAGGACCAGGTACGCACCATCAGCGACCTGTAAGCCAGGGCTGGTAAAGAAAAAGGCGATCCGGTTGGATCGCCTTTTTTGTTACTTGACCACTTTCAGGCTTGGCCGGCCAGTCGGGCGTGGCGGCTGGCCACCACCTTCTGGTGGGCCATTGTCATCCGGCTGTACATCATCATCTTCCGGCTCATCGTCATCCATCACGGGCGGCTCCAGCTCGAAGACCATACCCTGGCCATTTTCGCGGGCATAGATACCCAGGATGGCGCCAACCGGCACGTACAGCGAGTGAGCCACGCCACCGAAGCGGCCCTCGAAGCTGACCGCGTCGTTGTCCATGTGCAGGCTGCGCACGGCACTTGGCGAGATGTTCAACACGATCTGGCCATCACTGGCGAAACCTTGCGGCACCTGCACCGCCGGGAATTCGGCATTGACCAGCATATGGGGCGTGCAATCGTTGTCGACGATCCACTCGTACAGTGCTCGAACCAGATAGGGGCGACTGGAGTTCATCAACGGCTCCTTAAAGCTTGCGCATTTCACGTTCTACAGAGGACAGGCTCGCCTGGAAAGGCTCGCGGGCGAACTGCCGCTCCATGTAATCCAGCAGCGGCTTGGCTTGCCGCGGCAACTCGATACCCAACACCGGCAGACGCCAGAGGATGGGCAGTAGACAACAATCGACCAGGCTTTGCTCCTCACTCATGAAGCAGGCGTACTCGCCGAACAGCGGCGAGACCCCGGTCAGGCTCTCACGCAACGCCTTGCGCGCTTCGGCTCGGTCAGCCTCGCTGCTGCGCGGATCGAGCACGGTATCGGCCAGGGAGCACCAGTCGCGCTGGATGCGATGCATCAGCAAGCGACTGTTCCCCCGCGCAACCGGGTACACCGGCATCAGCGGCGGATGTGGATAACGCTCCTCGAGGTATTCCATCACCACGGACGATTCATACAGCGCCAGGTCACGGTCGACCAGGGTCGGCACGCTGCCGTAAGGGTTCACCTCGGCCAGCTTGGGCGGCAGGCGACTGGGGTCGACATCGATGACCTGCACGCTGATACCCTTCTCGGCCAGCACGAGGCGTACCCGATGAGAATAGTGATCAGCGGGGTCGGAATAGCAGGCTAACCTGTTGGTTGCGCCCATGTAGCGCCTCCTCGCACGGGATGCTTGTGAAACTGTAAATGAAAACGCGCCCGTGGTGACCTGGCAGATCTGCCAGGCCACCACGGGCGCGTTCAACAACCAGAAACTACTGCGTGATCAGTGCACGTCCTTCCAGTATTCACGCTTGAGCAAGTAGGCGAATACGAAGAAGAAAGCCAGGTACAGCAACACGTAGGTACCGATGCGCTGGCTTTCCAGTTTGACCGGGTTGGCCGAATAGGCCAGGAAGGTCACCAGGTTCTTGACCTTCTCGTCGAACTGCTCGGTCGTCAGGGTACCGGAATTCGGCGTAATGGTCAGCTGGTCGCAGGCTTCATGGGTGATCGGGGCGCCGGTCAACGGGTCGAATTGCTTCTTGCCATCGGTCACGGTCTGCACCTGTTTGCAGCCGACGTACTGGTTGCCCTGCAGGCCAACCAGCACGTTTGGCATGCCGACGTTCGGGAACACCTTGTTGTTCACCCCATAAGGCCGCGACGGGTCCTCATAGAAGCTGCGCAGGTAGGTGTACAGCCAGTCGGTGCCACGCACCCGCGCCACCAGGGTCAGGTCTGGCGGTGCGGCGCCGAACCAGGTCTTGGCGTCACTGGGCTTCATGCCGATCTGCATGTGGTCACCGATCTTGGCACCGGTGAACACCAGCTTCTCGAGCATCAGCTCGTGGGGGATGCCAAGGTCATCGGCCACCCGCTCGTAACGCTGGAACTTGGCACTGTGGCAACCCATGCAATAGTTGGCAAAGGTACGCGCACCGTCCTGCATGGCGGCCTTGTCGCTCAGGTCGATGTCGACCTTGTCCAGCTCCAGGCCAGTTTCGGCCGCGAAGGAAAAGGCAGGCATCACTGCCAGCAAAAATACTGCAATCAACTTTTTCATCAGCCAGTCACCCTTTCCGGAACCGGTTTGGTCTTCTCGAGCCTTGTGTAGAACGGCATCAGCAGGAAGTAGGCGAAGTACAACACCGTGCACACCTGCGACAGCAAGGTACGCCCAGGTGTCGGCGCCAGTACGCCCAGCACGCCGAGGATGACGAAGGCCACGCAGAACACCAGCAGGAAGAGCTTGCTGATCCAGCCCTTGTAGCGCATGGAGCGCACCGGGCTGCGGTCGAGCCAGGGCAGCACGAACAGCACGGCAATGGCCGCACCCATGGCGATGACGCCCATCAGTTTGTCAGGCACCGCACGCAGGATCGCGTAGAACGGCGTGAAGTACCACACAGGCGCAATGTGCTCGGGGGTCTTGAAGGCGTTCGCCTGCTCGAAGTTAGGTTTCTCCAGGAAGTAACCGCCCATTTCCGGGAAGAAGAACACCACGGCGCAGAACACGAACAGGAACACCACCACGCCGACAATGTCCTTGACGGTGTAGTACGGGTGGAACGGGATACCATCCAGCGGGATACCGTTCTCGTCCTTTTTCTTCTTGATGTCGACGCCATCGGGGTTGTTCGAACCCACTTCGTGAAGGGCGAGGATGTGCAGCACCACCAGGCCGAGAATCACGATCGGCAGGGCGACCACGTGCAGGGCGAAGAAGCGGTTCAGGGTGATACCCGAGATCAGGTAGTCACCGCGGATCCACTGGGTGAGGTCGCCACCGATCACCGGAATGGCACCGAACAGCGAGATGATCACCTGGGCACCCCAGTACGACATCTGGCCCCACGGCAGCAGGTAGCCCATGAAGGCTTCGGCCATCAGCGCCAGGTAGATCAGCATGCCGAACAGCCAAACCAGTTCACGCGGCTTCTGGTAGGAGCCGTAGAGCAGGCCGCGGAACATGTGCAGGTAGACCACGATGAAGAACGCCGATGCACCGGTGGAGTGCAGGTAGCGCAGGATCCAGCCGTATTCCACATCACGCATGATGTACTCGACAGAGGCGAACGCCTCTTCCGCCGAGGGCGTGAAGCTCATGGTCAGCCACACACCGGTGACGATCTGGTTGACCAGCACCAGCAGCGCCAGGGAGCCGAAGAAGTACAGGAAGTTGAAGTTCTTGGGCGCGTAATACTTGCTCAGGTGGTCTTCCCACATCTTGGTGGCGGGGAAGCGAGCATCAATCCAGTCCATGAACTTGCTCATCATGCGTTCTCCTGGTCAACGCCGATGACGACGATCTCGTCCGACTCGTAAGAGTGCGGTGGCACGGGCAGGTTGAGAGGTGCCGGCTGCGACTTGTAGACACGCCCGGCCAGGTCGTAGTGGGAGCCGTGGCACGGGCAGAAATAGCCACCGACCCATTTCGGGCCAAGGTCGGCGGGTGCGACTTCCGGACGGAAGGTGGGCGAGCAGCCCAGGTGTGTGCACAGGCCGACAAGGATGAGGATTTCCGGCTTGATCGAACGAACCTGCGGGTCGACGTAGGTGGGCTGTACCGAGGCCTTGGACTCGGGGTCAGCCAGGTCACCGACGACCTTTTTCAGGTTACCGAGGATCTCGTCCGTTCGCCGCACGATGAACACCGGCTGGCCACGCCACTCGGCCACCATCTGCTGCCCGGCCTCGACCTTGGCGATATTGACCTTCACCGGTGCACCCGCGGCTTTCGCCTTGGCACTGGGAAACCATGACCCCACGAACGGTACCGCAGCCCCCACTGCCCCCGCTGCCCCGACTACAGATGTCGCGGCTACGAGGAAGCGGCGCCGGCCTGCGTTGACGCCGTCATTGCTCATTCAGTCCTCTCCCATCAGCTTGCTTGGCCAGTTGGACCTGGCCTGTACTTAGGTAATGTCTGTGGCACTAAAAATTGGCCGCCATGGTAAGAAACAAATCCACACACTGACAAGGTGATTACCCGGGGAACGGGCTACAACCCTCGCTTTGCTTGATCTGCGTCTATGCGGCAAGTCGTCACCGACATGCTGACAGGTTAGTTCAAGACATAAAAAAAGCCCGGTTCCAAGGAACCGGGCTTTTTTCGACTGCCGAAGCGGTATTAACGCTTGGAGTACTGAGGACGCTTACGCGCTTTACGCAGACCCACTTTCTTACGCTCAACTTCACGAGCGTCGCGGGTGACGTAGCCAGCACGACGCAGAGCGCCACGCAGGGTTTCGTCGTATTCCATCAGAGCGCGGGTGATACCGTGACGGATCGCACCGGCTTGACCGCTGACACCACCACCGGAAACGGTGACGTAGATGTCGAACTTCTCGACGGTTTCGGTCAGCTCGAGCGGCTGACGAACAACCATGCGAGCGGTTTCGCGACCGAAGAACACGTCCAGAGAACGGTTGTTGATGGAAATGTTACCAGTACCCGGACGCAGGAATACGCGAGCGGTTGCGGTCTTGCGACGGCCAGTGCCGTAGTTTTGAGTCGCCGACATAATGAACTATCCCGTTAGATCTTCAGTTCTTGAGGCTGCTGAGCAGTGTGTGGGTGAGCAGCACCCGCGTACACTTTCAGCTTGCGGTACATGTCGCGACCCAGCGGGTTCTTCGGCAGCATGCCTTTGACCGCAGTTTCGATAACACGCTCAGGGGCCTTGGCGATCAACTTCTCGAAGTTGATTTCCTTGATACCGCCCGGGAAACCGGAGTGGGAGTAGTACATCTTGTCGGAAGACTTGGCACCAGTCACACGAACCTGCTCGGCGTTGATGACGACGATGTAGTCGCCGGTGTCAACGTGAGGGGTGTATTCTGGTTTGTGTTTGCCACGCAGACGGCTAGCGATTTCGGTAGCCAGACGACCCAGGGTCTGGCCAGCGGCGTCGACTACGAACCACTCGCGCTTTACTGTTTCCGGTTTAGCAGTAAAAGTTTTCATTCTCTAAAGCCTCAGAGGCCGCCCAGCGAAAAATAGACGGCGAATCTTACTGGATAGTGCACAGCTTGCCAAGGGCAAGCGCGCAGCCGAACGCTGACGCTTTTGGGGGCTCGGGTCAGGCACGCCAATGTTCGACGGGGTTCTTCCTGCGTGGTGGTGCATCACTTCCGCCACACGGAGAGGGGCCGAATTATCCAGATTGCGCGAAAAATTTCAACCTGCTTTGATGGGCTTCTTTGTCAAGGAGTGTCTACCCGATGGAATACCGCCAGCTCGGCCGTACCGACCTCAATGTCAGCGCCCTGTGCCTGGGCACCATGACCTGGGGCGAGCAGAACGTCCAGGCCGAGGCCTTCGAGCAGATTGCCCGGGCCAAGGCCGCCGGGGTCAACTTCATCGACACCGCCGAGATGTACCCGGTGCCGCCCCGCCCCGAAACCTACGCCGCCACCGAACGCATCATCGGCAACTGGTTCCGCGCCAATGGCGATCGCGACGACTGGGTGCTGGCCAGCAAGGTCGCCGGCCCCGGCAACGGCATCAGCCACATCCGCGACGGCCAGCTCAAGCACAACCGCCAGCACATCGTCGCCGCGCTGGACGAGAGCCTCAAGCGCCTGCAGACCGACCGCATCGACCTGTACCAGCTGCACTGGCCCGAGCGCAGCACCAACTTCTTCGGCAAGCTGGGCTACCAGCACCTGCCACAGGACCACTTCACCCCGCTTGAAGAAACCCTCGAAGTGCTCGACGAGCAGGTGCGCGCGGGCAAGATCCGCCACGTCGGCCTGTCCAACGAAACGCCGTGGGGCACCATGAAGTTCCTGCAACTGGCCGAAAGCCGCGGCTGGCCGCGAGCGGTGTCGATCCAGAACCCGTACAACCTGCTCAACCGCAGCTTCGAGGTGGGCCTGGCGGAAGTGGCCATCCGCGAGCAGTGCGGCCTGCTGGCCTATTCGCCGCTGGCGTTCGGCATGCTTTCCGGCAAATACGAGAACGGCGCACGCCCGGAAAACGCACGCCTGACCCTGTTCAGCCGCTTTGCCCGCTACTCCAACCCACAGACCGTGGCGGCCTGCAGCCGCTATGTGCAGCTGGCCCGCGAGCACGGCCTGGACCCGGCACAGATGGCCCTGGCATTCGTCACCCGGCAGCCGTTCGTGACCAGCAACATCATTGGCGCGACCAGCCTCGAGCAACTGGACAGCAACCTTGCCAGCCTCGAGCTGAGCCTGAGTGATGAACTGCTGGCGGCGATCGAGGCGATTCACCAGGAGCAACCGAACCCGGCGCCTTGAGCCGGACCCTGTGCTGTGTTCTTCGCGGGCAAGCCCGCGAAGAAACCAGCGCGGTGTAGCAGGCTAGACACAATCGCCAAAAAATAAGACGATCCAGCCGGTGATTGACCACTCTACCCTATAAGAACAATGACAATGATGTTTACCCAACCCTCCGCGTCGCTGCGGCGCGTCAGCATCCTGGCCATTGACAAGGTGTTCGCTTCGACCTTGATGCAGGCCAAGGATTTCTTCCACCTCGCCAGCTTGCGCTACAGCAAGCAGCTGGGCCTGGGCCTTCAGCCCATGTTCGAGATCCGCCTGGTAAGCCCGGACGGCCAGCCCGTGGACAGCTTCAGCAATGTGCAGCTGCCGGTCGAAGGCGGCCTGGACGACGCCGATGTGATCATCCTCCCGGCCTTCTGGGACGACTTCGACAACCTGCTGCAACGTTATCCACAGGTGCTGCCGTGGCTGCGTGAACAGCATGCCCGTGGCGCTGTGCTGTGCGCCGAGGCCAGTGGCGTGTTCTGGCTGGCCGAGTCCGGCCTGCTCGACGGCAAGGAAGCGACCACCTACTGGCGCTTCTTCAACAGCTTTGCCGAACGTTTCCCGAAGATCCGGCTGAACCAGGACAAGCACCTGACCGACGCCGACAACCTGTACTGCGCCGGCGGCACCACCTCGGCCTGTGACCTGTACATCTACCTGATCGAACGCTTCTGTGGCGCCAACGTGGCCCGCGCCGTGTCCCGCGACATCCTCTACGAAGTGCAGCGCAACTACACCCCCGGGCGCATGGGCTTTGGCGGGCAGAAGCTGCACCAGGACCTGATCATCCTGCAGATCCAGCACTGGCTGGAGGAACACTTCGCCGACAAGTTCCGCTTCGAGGACGTGGCCCGCAACCACGGCATGAGCATTCGCAATTTCATGCGCCGCTTCCAGGGCGCGACGGGTGACAAGCCGCTGCACTACCTGCAACGGCTACGGATCGAGACGGCCAAGGGGTTGCTGTCGAGTACGCGCAAGAGCATCAAGACCATCAGCTATGAGGTCGGATATGACGATGCCAGTTTCTTTGCGCGGCTGTTCCGTCAGCACACCGAGTTGTCGCCGAACCAGTATCGGCAGCAGTTCATGCAAGAAGCTTGAGGCCAATGGGGCTGCCTTGCAGCCCATCGCGACACAAGGCCGCTCCTACAGGGAATCGCGTAATCCTGTAGGAGCGGCCTTGTGTCGCGAAAGGGCCGCAAAGCGGCCCCGGATTCTCAGGGCTTGTGCGCCCGCGCCAGGAACTCGTGCGACTGCATCTCCAGCAAGCGGCTCAGGGTACGCTGGAACTCGAAGGCCAAGCGCCCACCGGTATACAGGTCCTTCAGCTCCACCTCGGCCGAGATGATCAGCTTGACGTTGCGGTCGTAGAACTCGTCCACCATGTTGATGAAGCGGCGGGCGATGTCGTCGGTGGTGACACCCATCTGCTCCACGTTGCTCAACAGCACGGCATGGAAGATCTTGCCCAGTTCGATGTAGTCGTTCTGGCTGCGGGGGCCGTCGCACAGGGCGCGGAAGTCGAACCAGGCCACGTCGTCACAGGTAAGCAGGGCATTGATCGGGCGATTCTCGATCATCAGCACGTCGTTCTCGACCGCCTGGGTGCATTCAGGGGTCAGCGCCTTGAAGCTGGCGCGCAGGCTCTGGTGCGCCGCCTCATCGAGCGGGTAGTGGTACAGCTCGGCCTGCTCCAGGTGACGCAGGCGGTAGTCGACCCCGCTGTCGACGTTCACCACCTCGGTGTACTGCTTGATCATGGCGATGGCGGGCAGGAAGCGCGCGCGCTGCAAGCCGTCCTTGTACAGGCCGTCCGGCACGATGTTGGAAGTAGCCACCAGCGATACGCCGTTTTTGAACAACTCTTCCATCAGGGTGCCGAGGATCATCGCGTCGGTAATGTCCGATACGAAGAACTCGTCGAAACAGATGACCTTGGCTTCTTCGCTGAAGCGCTTGGCAATGATGGTCAGCGGGTTCTTCTCGCCCTTGAGGGTTTTCATTTCCTCGTGCACACGCTTCATGAAGCGGTGGAAGTGCGTGCGCATCTTCTGCTTGAACGGCAGCGCCTCGAAGAAGGTATCGACCAGGTAGGTCTTGCCGCGCCCTACCCCACCCCAGAAGTACAGGCCCTTGACCGGGGTCTGCTCCTTCTTGCCGAACAGCTTGCCGAACACGCCCGGCTTGTTGTTCTGCGCGTGCACCAGGTCGTCGTACAGGCGCTGCAGGTGACGCACCGCAGTTTCCTGCGCCGCGTCATGGAAGAAGTCGGGACGTTTCAGATCTGCTTGATATCGTTCTAGGGGCGTCATGATTCGTTAGCGAGGCAACAAAAAACGGGCCGTCACTGTAGCGACAGGCCCGCTTAATGGCAATGCGACTTGCGTCAATATGCCTCATCCAGACCAACTAAGTGCTGGATGGTACCTGCTTTGCCGGTGTTCGCGGGTAAACCCGCTCCTATAGGCGAAATGCCTCAGTCCGGTTGAGGAGCAAGCGCTGCACGCAGGCTTTCAATGGCCGAATCACGGGCTTCGGCACTGTCGAACTGCGGCCCGTCGGCAACCTGTTCGCCGTTCAGCCACAGCCCAAAGCCCAGCCCTTCGACGCGCACATCCGCCTCGCTACCTTGCTGCAGCTGCTTGCTCACGGCGCCGGCGCTCTTGCCGTCGGCGAAGCTGCGCGACAGCAGCAGTTGTTCGCCGTCAGCGGCCAGCAGGCGGAAGCGGAAGCTGCCGTCTTCATCGCGGAAGCTGACGAAACGCGCGCTCTTGGCGGCCTTCTTCTTAACTTCGGTGCTGGCCTGCACGCTGCTGCGGAACGAACGCAGGCCAACGGCCTCGCGCAGTTGCTCGAGGAATGGCGTGGCGATCTTGCGAGCCTTGGCGGCACCGGCCAGCAGTATGTCTTCCAGGTCCGCCGGGCGGGCGATCAGCTGGTGGTAGTACTCGCGCTTCTCGGCCAACTGGCCGTCCAGCAGCTGGAACAGGCGCTGCTTGGCCTCGCCCCAGCCCAGGCCCTGCAGCAGCTCTTCACGGAACTCGGCGCACTGCGCCGGCGTCGAGAAGGCCTGGAACAGGGTGAACAGGTGAGCGTTGTCCGGGTCTTTCGCTTCGCCAGGCGCACGCGAGTCGGTGACGATGCGCGAGATGGCGTCTTTCATCTCCTTGGCACTGGTGAACAGCGGGATGGTGTTGTCGTAGCTCTTGGACATCTTGCGCCCGTCCAGGCCCGGCAAGGTCGCCACGCTCTCCTCGATCACCGCTTCCGGCAGGGCGAAGAAGTCCTTGCCCTGGCCGAACAGGTGGTTGAAGCGTTGGCCGATGTCGCGGGCCATTTCCACGTGCTGGATCTGGTCACGGCCGACCGGCACCTTGTTGGCGTTGAACATCAGGATGTCCGCGGCCATCAGCACCGGGTAGCTGTACAGGCCCATGGTCACGCCGGCATCCGGGTCTTCGCCGTTTTCCAGGTTCTTGTCCACCGAGGCCTTGTAGGCGTGCGCGCGATTGAGCAGGCCCTTGGCGCTGACGCAGGTCAGCAGCCAGGTCAGCTCGGGGATTTCCGGGATATCGGACTGGCGGTAGAAGGTCACCTTGTCCGGATCGAGGCCACCGGCCAGCCAGGTGGCGGCGATTTCCAGGCGCGAACGCTGGATGCGCAGCGGGTCGTCGCACTTGATCAGGGCGTGGTAGTCGGCCAGGAAGTAGAACGAGTCGACACCGGGCTGCTGGCTGGCACGGATCGCCGGGCGGATGGCGCCGGCGTAGTTGCCCAGGTGCGGAGTGCCGGTGGTGGTGATACCGGTAAGAATGCGCGTGGTCATGGGTGTTCGCTTATTCAGGCTTGGCTCAGTTCGAAAGGCGCGGCAGCAGCAGATCCTTCAGATCGGTCAGCTTGCCATGGAAGAAGTGTCCGCATTCTGCCACTTTCAGCAGCTCATGGGGGCGCGACAGGCTGTCGGACCATTCGTAAACCAGCTGCGGGGCGACGACTTCGTCGGCGTCCGGCTGCACCACGGTGAGCGGGCAGCGCTGCGGCAGCGGGAAATCCGCCGTCAGGCGCATGACCGCCGGGGCGATCATGAACAGCTGCTGCAGCTCTACTCCAGCGGCCTCCAGGCGGCCGGCCAGGCTGGTGGCGACGAAGCCGCCGAACGAGAAGCCCATCAGCACCAGCGGCAGGCCCAGATGCTTTTCGCGCAGCCAGGCCGCAGCGGCCTCGGCATCGGCCACTTCGCCAGCGCCCATGTCATGGCTGCCGGCGCTCTGCCCGACGCCACGGTAGTTGAACCGCAGGGTCACGTAGCCGGCGTCGCGGGCGGTGCGTTGCAGGGTCGAGACCACCTTGTTGAGCATGGTGCCACCCTGGACCGGGTTGGGGTGGCAGATCAGCACCGCGCCACGAGCATTGGCCACGTCCAGGTACAAGGCTTCCAGCTGGCCGCTGGGGCCATCGATGAACAAGGGGGTTTCGCGGACAAGCAAGGCACTACTCCGTGACCTCGGAAGGGGTCGATTCGTCTAGGTGAGGAATTCTGTTCTGATTTGCGATCGCTCGCGGTATACAGCGCAGGTCTGAGCCGTTAACGTAAAGCAAAGCCGTTTATAGAGGAAGGACTCGTGGAACTCTCGCTCCTTGTTTGGTTGTTGCCGACCCTGGCCCTGGTCATCGGCGTGGTAGTCGGTTTCGTCGTCGCTCGCCTGCTGCCCAATGCCGCGCCGAGCAGCACCCAGCGTCAGCTGGATGACATCCAGAAGCGTTTCGACAGCTACCAGAACGAAGTGGTCACCCACTTCAACAGCACCGCCGTGCTGGTCAAGAAACTGACCCAGAGCTATCAGGACGTCCAGGATCACTTGGCCGACGGCGCCAATACCCTGGCCCTCGACGACGTGACCCGTCAGCGCCTGCTGGCCGCCCTGCATTCCGAAGGCAGCCAGGGCCCACGTGACCGCCTGACCCCGCCGAAGGACACTGCCGAAGTACCGCGCGACTATGCGCCGAAAACGCCGAACTCGCCGGGCATGCTTGACGAGAGCTACGGGCTCAAGCGCTGATCTGCCGAACATGAAAAAGGCCTCGCAAGAGGCCTTTTTTATGGGCATGTCTTCCTGCCTGGGCGCGATCCCTTGTAGGAGCGGCCTTGTGTCGCGAAAGGGCTGCGCAGCAGCCCCGGCGATCTTGCAGGCTGGCTGAAATCCTGGGGCCGCTACGCGCCCCTTTCGCGACACAAGGCCGCTCCTACAGGTGCCCCAATGCCTGCTCGACATCCGCCAGCAGGTCCTCCACATCCTCCAGCCCCACCGACAGGCGCACCAGCCCCTCCGATATCCCGTGATGCGCCCGTTCCTTCGCGGTATAGCTGGAGTGCGTCATGCTCGCCGGATGCTGCGCCAGCGACTCGGCATCGCCCAGGCTCACCGCACGGGCAAACAGTTGCAGGGCATTCATGAACCTGCGCCCGGCCTCGATACCACCCTTGAGCTCGAAGGCGATCATCCCGCCCGGCAAACGCATCTGCCGCTGCGCCAGCTCGTACTGGGCAAACGACGGCACCCCCGGGTAGTGAATCAGCTCCACCTGCGGCTGCCGGGCCAGAAACTCCGCTACCTGCAGGGCATTGGCGCAATGGCGGTCCATGCGCAAGGCGAGGGTCTTGATCCCGCGCATCAGCAGCGCCGCATCGTGGGGCGACAGCACCGCCCCGGTCATGTCCTTCAGCCCTTCCAGGCGAATGCGGTCGACGAGCGCCTTGCGCCCCACCACCAGCCCGGCAGTGATATCACCGTGGCCACTGAGGTACTTGGTCGCCGAATGCACCACCAGGTCCGCCCCCAGCTCCAGCGGCCGCTGCAGGTAGGGCGTGCAGTAGGTGTTGTCGACCACCACATGCACATCATGCCCGCGCGCCGCCTCGGCCACCGCGGCGATATCCACCAGCTGCATGTTGGGGTTGGCCGGCGTTTCGAAGTAGATCATCCGCGTTTTGCTGTTGATCGCCGCTTTCAGGGCCTTGGCGTCGTTCAGGTCGACATGGCGGATCTTCACCCCGAATTCGCCAATGCCATGGTGCAGGAAAGCAAAGGTGCAGCCATACAAAGTACGCCCGACAATCAGCTCATCGCCGGGGCGCAGCAGGGTCCAGATCGTCGAGGTGATGGCCCCCATGCCCGACGCCAATGCCAACCCCGCCTCGCCGCCCTCCAGCGAGGCCATGCGCTGTTCCAGCAGGGCCAGGGTAGGGTTGGAGATGCGGCTGTAGAAATGCCCCGGCTCCTCCCCGGCGAAGCAGGCAGCGCCGTATTCCACGGTGGGGAAGGCATAGGTAGCGGTCTGGTACACCGGCGGCACCAGGGCGCCACCGTGGGAAAGCGGGTCGTAGCCATGGTGAATGGCCCGCGTGGAAAAACCGGTGTTGTTATGGGAGTCGCGCATGGCAACAGCCTCTTGTGGTTTGCTATAAGCTTATGCCACCGAGCTGCCCGATTTTTTCCAAAATGGCCCACGCATCCGTGCGCTTGTTGGAACAAAAACAATAATTACCGGACCAGGAGGGCAAAACATGCCTTCAAGCCTCGACCGCACCGACCGCGCCCTGCTTGCTGCCCTGCAGGACAACGCCCGCCTCACCGTTGCCGAACTTGCCGACCAGGTAGCGCTGACCACCTCGCCGTGCTGGCGGCGGGTCAAGTTGCTGGAGGACAACGGCTACATCACCGGCTACCAGGCCATCCTCTCGCCCAAGTCGCTGGGGTTTGGCGTGACCGCGTTCGTCAGCATCATGATGGACTCGCACACCAAGGACATGGCGCTGGCGTTCGAGCAGCGGCTGATGGAAATTCCCGAGATTGTCGCCTGCCACAACATCTCCGGGCGCTACGACTTCTTGCTGGAGATCCTGGCGCGGGATCTGGAGTCGTTTGGCGAGTTCACCCGGGAAGTGCTGCAGCGGTTGCCGGGGGTGAAGGAGATCTACTCGAGTTTTTCCTACAAGGCAGTGAAGGAGCGGCGGGTGATACCGGTATCGGAAAAACACATCTGAACGACATGCACAGTCCATGCGGGAACAACTGCCTTGCTCAAAATCCAAAGCTCACGCAATCCTTTGTGGGAGCGGCCTTGTGTCGCGAAAGGGCTGCGCAGCAGCCCCAGCAATTTGTGCATCAGTGCTGAGACCCGGGGGCTGCTGTGCAGCCCTTTCGCGACACAAGGCCGCTCCCACAGGAGACCCGCGCATGTATGGCGGGCATAGAAACAAAAAACCCCGCCGAAGCGGGGTTTTTCTTGCAGCCTGGCGCTTAGATCGCACCGCGCTGACGCAGCACGTCCAGCACCTGTTTCACGCCCTCGTCCACGCTGGTGGCCTGGGTGTCGATCACAAGGTCGGCGTCCAGCGGCACATCGTACGGGAAGCTTTCGCCCGGGATGTTGTCGCCACCTGCAGCGTACAAGCCTTGCGGGTCACGCTCACGGCAGGCCAGCGGCGAGGCCTGGACGTAAACGGTTACCAGGCGCTCCTTGCCGATCAACGCCTTGGCCTGTTCGCGGCCTTCGGCATCCGGGGCCACGAACGCGGCCAGGGTCAGCAGGCCGGCTTCGTTGAACTGGCGCGCCACGTGGGCGGCGCGGCGCCAGTTTTCGGTACGGCCAGCGCGGTCCTGTGGCAGGCCCTTGTTCAGGTCGTGGCGCAGGTTCTGGCCGTCGAGCACGTACACCGCACGGCCCATGTCGAACAGCTTGCGCTCCACGGCGTAGGCCAGGGTGCTCTTGCCAGCGCCGGACAGGCCACTGAACAGCACGGTCGCAGGCTGCTGGCCGAAGCGCAGGGCGCGCTCTTCGGTGGCCACATGGCACAGCTTGCCATGATGGCCGGTGCTGCCGTGCGGCAGGACTGGCGGGGCGATGATCATGCCGGCGCCGACGGTGCCGTTGGTCAGGCGGTCGATGACGATGAACGCACCGGTGGTGCGGTTGCTGTCGTAACCGTCCAGGGCGATCGAAGCGTCCAGGGACACCTTGACGCGGCCGATCTCGTTCAGCTGCAGCGCGCTGGCAGCGCCCTGCTCCAGGGTGTTCACATCGACCTTGTGGGTGATGCTGGCAATCGAGCCCGGCACGTAGCTGGTGGCGCGCTTGATGTCGTATTTCTTGCCCGGGAGCATCGGCTCCTCGGCCATCCACACCAGCATGGCGTCGAACTGGTCGGTGACCGGCGGGACGTTGTCGGCATGCACCAGCAGGTCGCCACGGGAGATGTCGATCTCGTCTTCCATGGTCAGGGTCACGGCCTGGCCAGGGCCTGCGTTTTCCAGCTCGCCTTCGTAGGTGACGATGGACTTGACGCGGCTGCTCTTGCCCGATGGCAGCACGACGATTTCGTCGCCCTTGTGCACCACGCCGCTGGCGATGGTGCCGGCGAAGCCACGGAAGTTCAGGTTCGGACGGTTGACGTACTGCACCGGGAAGCGCAGGTCGGTGAAGTTGCGGTCGGCCGACACTTCTACGGTTTCGAGGATTTCCATCAGCGTCGGGCCGGCGTACCACGGCGAACGCTCGCTGTGGTTGACCACGTTGTCGCCCTTGAGCGCCGACATCGGCACGAAATGCAGGCTGCTCGGGGTCAGGTTGATGGCTTCGGCGAACTTCAGGTAATCGGCCTTGATCGACTCGAAGACGCCCTGATCGAAGCCCTTGAGGTCCATCTTGTTGACCGCGACGACGATGTGCTTGATGCCCAGCAACGAGGCAATATAGCTGTGGCGGCGGGTCTGGGTCTGCACGCCGTAGCGGGCGTCGACCAGGATGATCGCCAGGTCGCAGGTGGACGCGCCGGTAGCCATGTTGCGGGTGTACTGCTCGTGGCCCGGGGTGTCGGCAATGATGAACTTGCGCTTGGCGGTGGAGAAGTAGCGGTAGGCGACATCGATGGTGATGCCCTGCTCGCGCTCGGCCTGCAGGCCGTCGACCAGCAGTGCCAGGTCGACTTCCTCGCCGGTGGTGCCGACTTTCTTCGAATCACGGGTGATGGCCTCGAGGTGGTCCTCGTAGATCATCTTCGAGTCGTGCAGCAGGCGCCCGATCAGGGTGCTCTTGCCGTCGTCGACGTTGCCGCAGGTCAGGAAGCGCAGCAGTTCCTTGCGCTCGTGCTGGGCCAGGTAGGCGAGGATGTCCTCGCTGATCAGATCAGATTGGTGCGACATGGAGTAACCCTGAAATTAGAAGTAGCCTTGGCGTTTCTTGTCTTCCATGGAACCGGCGCCATCGTGGTCGATGACACGGCCCTGGCGTTCGGACGTACGGGTCAGGAGCATTTCCTGGATGATGTCCGTCAGGGTCTCGGCTTCCGACTCGACAGCACCCGTCAACGGGTAGCAGCCGAGGGTACGGAAACGCACCTTCTTCTTGACGATGCGCGCTTTCTCTTCATCGGTGAGATGTTCGAGGATGCGCTCGTCGTCGATCATGATCAGGGTGCCGTTCTTCTCGATGACTTCACGCTCGGCGGCGAAGTACAGCGGCACGATCGGGATGCCTTCGAGGTAGATGTACTGCCAGATGTCCAGCTCGGTCCAGTTCGACAGCGGGAAGACGCGGATCGACTCGCCCTTGTTGACCTTGCCGTTGTACACGTTCCACAGTTCCGGGCGCTGGTTCTTCGGATCCCAGCGGTGCTTGCTGTCACGGAACGAGTACACGCGCTCCTTGGCCCGCGATTTCTCTTCGTCGCGGCGCGCACCACCGAAGGCGGCGTCGAAACCATGCTTGTCCAGCGCCTGCTTCAGGCCCTGGGTCTTCATGATGTCGGTGTGCTTGGAGCTGCCATGGGTGAACGGGTTGATGCCCTGCGCCACACCCTCGGGGTTGACGTGGGTGATCAGCTCCAGGCCCATTTCCTCGACCATCTTGTCGCGGAAGCTGTACATCTCCTGGAATTTCCACTGGGTGTCGACGTGCATCACCGGGAACGGCAGCTTGCCCGGGAAGAAGGCCTTGCGCGCCAGGTGCAGCATCACGGCGGAATCCTTGCCGATCGAGTACAGCATCACCGGGTTGTCGAACTCGGCGGCCACCTCGCGGATGATGTGGATGCTCTCCGCCTCCAGCTGTTTCAAGTGCGTCAGTTTGTCGACCATGGCTACTCACGAAAAACGATCTTATGGACGGCCTGCGGGCCGTGTTCGAGCGAGCCACTTTATCACAGCGGCTGCTTCTATTTAGGAGGCTGGCTAGATCGAAAAAGTCTAACGATATGACTGGGGGTTTGGGCTGGCAGGCCCGGTATTGGTCTCTGGACATGCATAGGATCTGTAGGAGCAGCCTTGTGCTGCGAAGAGGCTGTTACTGCCCAAAAAGCTCTTTTGCCTCACTGGCCTCTTCGCAGCACAAGGCTGCTCCTACAGGGACCGCGCCATCAACACTGTATCCGCGAAGAAGGCGACGCCGATATCAGATCGGGTTCGGGCAATCGATGAACAGGTGCTCCACAGCAAAGCGCCGCGCCAGGTAATCACCCAGCGCCTGTACCCCATACCGCTCGGTGGCATGGTGCCCGGCGGCAATGAAGCTGACGCCATTCTCGCGGGCACTATGGTAGGTCTGCTCCGACGCCTCACCGGTCAGGTACAGGTCCACCCCGGCCGCGATCGCCGTGTCGATGTAGCCCTGCCCGCCCCCGGTGCACCAGCCGACCCGGCGGATCATCTGCTCACCTTCGACCAGCAAAGGCTCACGCCCCAGCACCTCCCGCACCCGCCGGGCGAAGTCGCGGGCGGTCATCGGCTCGGCCAGCGAGCCGACCATGCCGACTACCTTGGGGTTCTCCGGGTCCAGCGGCCCTTCGACAGTAATGTCCAGCTGCCGCGCCAGTTGCACGTTGTTGCCCACCTCCGGGTGCACATCCAGCGGCAGGTGGAACGCCAGCAGGCTGATGTCGTTGTTCAACAGGGTCTTCAGCCGGCGCTGCCGGATACCGGTGACGCACGGGTTCTCGCCCTTCCAGAAGTAGCCATGGTGCACCAGCACCAGGTCGGCCTCGGCCTCGACCGCCGCATCCAGCAGCGCCTGGCTGGCGGTAACGCCGCTGACGATGCGGCTGACCTGCGGCCGGCCTTCGACCTGCAGGCCGTTGGGGCAATAATCCTGGATCTTCGCGCTGCCCAGGTAACGCTCGGCTTCCTCGACCAGGGTGTTCAGAGCGACGGCCATGAAAATCTCCTCGAAATCTGCGTTTTTCTCGGGCACAACGCCCATGCAACGCCCGTATAATGCCGGCCATTATGGGCCGTCGCCGGCACTGGGGGAACCGGTGTATGATCGCGCGCGCTCATGCCCCACCGCACGGTCACCGTCCCCCGGCCCTTTCCAGGATTCATTCATGTTCAAGGCTTTGCGTTATTTTGGCTGGCCCCTGCTTACCGGCGTACTGATCGCCATGCTGATCATCCAGCGCTTCCCGGAATGGGTCGGCCTGCCCAGTCAGGACGTCAACCTGCAACAGGCGCCGCAGACCTCGCGGATCATGCAGGGCCCGGTTTCCTACGCCGACGCCGTGACCCTGGCCGCCCCGACAGTGGTCAACCTGTACACCACCAAGGTGGTGAACAAGAGCGCCCACCCGTTGTTCGAAGACCCGCAGTTCCGCCGTTTCTTCGGCGACAACCTGCCCAAGCAGCGCCGCTGGGAGTCGAGCCTGGGCTCGGCGGTGATCATGAGCCCCGAGGGCTACCTGCTGACCAACAACCACGTCACCAGCGGTGCCGACCAGATCGTCGTGGCCCTGAAGGATGGCCGCGAGACCCTGGCCCGGGTCATCGGCAGCGACCCGGAAACCGACCTGGCGGTGCTGAAGATCGACCTGAAGAGCCTGCCGGCGATCACCATCGGCCGCTCCGACAACATTCACATCGGCGACGTGTCGTTGGCCATCGGTAACCCGTTCGGGGTCGGCCAGACCGTGACCATGGGCATCATCAGCGCCACCGGCCGCAACCAGCTGGGCCTGAACAACTACGAAGACTTCATCCAGACCGACGCCGCGATCAACCCGGGCAACTCCGGCGGTGCGCTGGTGGATGCCAACGGCAACCTGATCGGCATCAACACGGCGATCTTCTCCAAATCCGGCGGTTCACAGGGCATCGGCTTCGCCATCCCGGTGAAACTGGCACTGGAGGTGATGAAATCGATCATTGAGCACGGCCAGGTGATCCGTGGCTGGCTGGGTATCGAAGTACAGCCGCTGAGCCAGGAGCTGGCCGAATCGTACGGCATGAAGGACCGCCCGGGCATCGTGGTGGCGGGTATCTTCCGCGAAGGGCCGGCGGCAAAGGCAGGGTTGCAGCTGGGTGACGTGATCCTGAGCATCAACGGCGAGCCGGCCGGTGACGGGCGCAAATCGATGAACCAGGTGGCGCGGATCAAGCCCAACGAGAAGATCACCATCGAGGTGATGCGCAATGGGCAGCAGCTGAAGCTGATCGCCGAGGTGGGGCTGCGGCCGCCACCGGCGCCGGCAGTCGCCAAGGAAGAGAAGTAAGGCCGCGATCGGGTTTCTGGGGCTGCTTCGCAGCCCATTCGCAGCACAAGGCTGCTCCTACAGGAGATCGCATTTCCCTTGTAGGAGCAGCCTTGTGCTGCGAATGGGCCGCAAAGCGGCCCCTTTTGCATCAATGCAGGATCTGGCTCAGGAACAACTTGGTCCGGTCACTGCGTGGCCGGTCGAAGAAGTCATCCGGCGCCGCCTGCTCGACGATCTCGCCCTTGTCCATGAAGATCACCCGGTTCGCCACGGTCCGGGCAAAGCCCATCTCGTGGGTCACGCAGAGCATGGTCATGCCATCCTCGGCCAGGCCCACCATGGTATCGAGCACTTCCTTGACCATTTCCGGGTCCAGCGCCGAGGTCGGTTCGTCGAACAGCATGATCTTCGGCTTCATGCACAACGCGCGGGCAATCGCCACACGCTGCTGCTGGCCACCGGACAACTGCCCCGGGTACTTGTGCGCCTGCTCCGGAATACGCACCCGTTCCAGGTAGTGCATGGCGATTTCCTCGGCCTTGCGCCGCGGCATCTTGCGCACCCACATCGGCGCCAGGGTGCAGTTTTCCAGGATGCTCAGGTGCGGGAACAGGTTGAAGTGCTGGAACACCATGCCCACTTCGCGGCGGATGGCCTCGATCTGTTTGAGGTCGTTGGTCAGCTCCACACCATCGACCACGATGCGCCCCTGCTGGTGCTCTTCCAGGCGGTTTAGGCAACGGATGGTAGTGGACTTGCCCGAGCCGGACGGCCCGCACAGCACGATGCGCTCGCCCTGGCGCACGTTCAGGTTGATGTCCTTCAGCACATGGAACTGGCCGTACCACTTGTTCACGCCCTGCATCTGGATGATGCCTTCGGGGCCGGCAGGTTGCTTGATCGCTTCACTCATTTCGAAACTCCTAACGCTTGTGGCCAGTGTCCAGCTTGCGCTCCAGGTGCATGGAGTAGCGGGACATACCGAAACAGAAAATCCAGAACACCAGGGCGGCGAACACGTAGCCCTCGGTAGCCATGCCCAGCCAGGCCGGGTCGGCGGCGGCTTGCTTGACGCTGTTCAGCAGGTCGAACAGGCCGATGATGATCACCAGGCTGGTGTCCTTGAACAGGGCAATGAAGGTGTTGACGATGCCGGGAATCACCAGCTTGAGCGCCTGCGGCAGAATCACCAGGCCCATCGCCCGCCAGTAGCCCAGGCCCATGGCAGCGGCAGCTTCGTACTGGCCCTTGGGGATGGCCTGCAGGCCACCACGCACCACCTCGGCGATGTACGCCGACTGGAACAGGATCACGCCGATCATCGCCCGCAGCAGCTTGTCGAAGCTCATGCCCTCAGGCAGGAACAACGGCAGCATCACCGATGACATGAACAGCACGGTGATCAGTGGCACGCCGCGCCAGAACTCGATGAAGGTCACGCACACCACCTTCACCGCCGGCATCTTCGAGCGCCGGCCCAGGGCCAACAGGATGCCCAGCGGCAATGCGCCGACAATGCCCACGGTGGCGATCACCAGGGTCAGCATCAGCCCGCCCCACTGGCTGGTCGGTACGTTTTCCAGGCCCAGCACGCCCCCGTGCAGCAGGGCGTAGGCCAGCAGCGGGTACAGCACCAGGAAGCCCAGGCCGTAGAAGGCCTTGCGCGGGAAACGCTTGATGAACAGCGGCGCGGCGCCGAGCACGGCAAGCCACACGGTCAGGTCCACGCGCCAGCGCAACTCGGCCGGGTAGTAGCCATACATGAACTGGCCGAAGCGCTGCTGCACGAACACCCAGCAGGCGCCCTCCTTGGTGCAGTCGGCGCGGGTGGTACCGACCCAGTTGGCGTCAAGCAACGCCCACTGCAGCAACGGTGGCACGATCAGCCACACCAGGTAGATGGCGAACAGGGTCAGCAGCGTGTTGAGCCAGCTGGAGAACAGATTGGCACGCATCCATGCGAGCACGCCGACGGTTTTTACCGGTGGCGGCATGTCGGGTTTGAAAACATGGGCATTCACGGGCGTATCCTCACCGCTCGATCAGCGCAATGCGCTTGTTGTACCAGTTCATCAGCAGCGAAATGCTGATGCTGATGGCGAGATAGACACTCATGGTGATGGCGATCACCTCGATGGCCTGGCCGGTCTGGTTGAGCACGGTACCGGCGAACAGCGAGACCATCTCCGGATAGCCGATACCGGCCGCCAGCGACGAGTTCTTCGCCAGGTTCAGGTACTGGCTGGTCAGCGGCGGAATGATCACCCGCAGTGCCTGGGGGATGATCACCTTGCGCAGGGTCGGCCCCTCGCGCAGGCCCAGCGAGCGCGCGGCCTCGGTCTGGCCATGGCTGACCGAACGGATACCGGAGCGCACGATCTCGGCGATGAACGCAGCGGTGTAGATGGTCAATGCCAGGGTCAGCGCCAGCAGCTCGGGGATCAGTACCCAGCCACCGACGAAGTTGAATCCTTTCAATTGCGGCACTTCCCAGTGCACCGGGCTGCCGAACAGCAGTGCACAAACGCCCGGAATGGCGATGAACAGCGCCAGCCCCACCCAGAACTTGTGGAACGGCACGCCGGTCTCGTCGAAGCGCTTGTTGGCAAAGCGCACCATCGCCACGATGGCCAGCAGCGCCAGGAGCAGGGCCACGACGAACGGCCAGAAGCCTTCGGCCATGGACGCGCCGGGCATGTTCAGGCCACGGTTGCTGATGAAGAAGGTGTCGTCGATATTGATGCTGCCCCGCGGTCCCGGCAGGGTCAGGAACACGGCAAAGTACCAGAACAGGATCTGCAACAACGGCGGGATGTTGCGGAAGGTTTCCACATACACGGTCGCCAGCTTGTTGATCATCCAGTTCGGCGACAACCGCGCCACACCGATGATGAAGCCGAGGATGGTCGCCAGCACCACGCCGATGAAGGTCACCAGCAGGGTGTTGAGCAGGCCGATGACGAACACCCGCGCATAGCTGTCGGATTCCACGTAGGGGATCAGATGCTGGGCGATGCCGAAACCGGCACTGCGGTCGAGGAAGTCGAAGCCCGAGGTGATGCCCCGGTGTTGCAGGTTGGTTTGCGTGTTGTGGAACAGGTACCAGCCCAGACCGACCACGAAGACTATCGTGAGAATCTGGAACAGCCACGCGCGCACACGCGGATCGTTAAGGGACAAGCCCTTGGGTGCGCCGATTTGATTTTGCATGAAGTGCCCCGGACAGTAGGGATTCGAACAACCTGCGGCGGCGGGATGCCGCCGCAGGGTGCAGCCATCAGCGCACAGGTGGCGCGTACTGGATGCCGCCGTTGTTCCACAGGGCGTTCATGCCACGGTCGATCTTCAGGTCGGTGCCTTGGCCCAGGTTCTTCTCGAACACTTCGCCATAGTTGCCGACTTGCTTGACGATCTGCACTACCCAGTCCTTGGGCAGCTTGAGGTCCTTGCCGTACTCGCCGTCCGCACCCAGCAGGCGGGCGACGTCCGGGTTCTTGGTGCCTTTGGCCTCGGCCTCGACGTTCTTCGAGGTGATGCCCGCCTCTTCGGCGTTGAGCATGGCGAACAGGGTCCACTTGACGATGCTGAACCACTCCTCGTCGCCTTTGCGCACCACTGGGCCCAGCGGTTCCTTGGAGATGGTTTCCGGCAGTACCACGTAGTCGGTCGGCGCGGCCAGCTTGGAGCGCTGGGCGAACAGCTGCGACTTGTCCGAGGTCAGCACGTCGCAACGGCCGGACTCCAGCGACTTGGCGCTTTCGTCGGAGGTGTCGAAGGTGATCGGGGTATATTTCAGGCCATTGGCGCGGAAGAAGTCCGACACGTTCAGCTCAGTGGTGGTACCCGCCTGGATGCAGATGGTCGCGCCATCGAGCTCCTTGGCGCTGGAAACACCCAGCTTCTTGTTGACCAGGAAACCGACGCCGTCATAGTAGGTAACACCGGCGAATACCAGGCCCATGCCAGCATCACGCGAGCTGGTCCAGGTGGTGTTGCGCGACAGCACATCGACTTCGCCCGACTGCAGGGCGGTGAAGCGTTCCTTGGCGTTGAGCTGGCTGAACTTGACCTTGCTGGCGTCGCCGAACACGGCGGCGGCCACGGCGCGGCACACGTCGGCGTCGATACCAACGATCTTGCCCTGCGCATCAGGTACCGAGAAGCCTGGAAGACCGTCGCTCACGCCACACTGGACGAAGCCCTTCTTCTTTACCGCATCGAGGGTGGCGCCGGCCTGGGCGTTGCTCACGGCGCCCAGCGCGGCGGCAGCGGTCAGGACTGCCAGGGTGGTTTTCAACATCTTCATTCACAACCTCCAAATCGCTCTTGTTGTATCGAGCCGGAATTGCACCGCACCCTTTTGAGGCGTATCCGACCCGTATTGGCTTGTTATTGGGTCAATGGCGCAATGGACTGTTCTGTGACAGCCTTCGCGTGCAAAGGGTGTTACCGTCACGGCCTGCCCTTTGCATCATTGGTTGAATTGCAAAGCGCGTACCAGAATTTACGGCTGTAGCGTTTAAGCGCTCGTCAAGTAGGGAAAGTTGTATCGTTGCGACATTCTTTTTCCGACAATCATTTCCAGCGCCTTCTTTTCACGCACGCCATAACAAGACCCGCACACTTTCGGAGCAGTCATGACCAACCCGCTGATTCTCGAACCGCAGAAAACCGCAGATGCCTGTGTGATCTGGTTGCACGGCCTGGGTGCCGACCGTTACGACTTCCTACCAGTGGCCGAATTCATGCAGGAGCGCCTGCTCAGCACCCGTTTCGTCATGCCCCAGGCTCCAACCCGCCCGGTAACCATCAACGGCGGCTACGCCATGCCCAGCTGGTACGACATCAAGGCCATGACCCCGGCCCGTGCCATCGACGAGGCGCAGCTTGAGGAATCGGCCGAGCAGCTCATTGCCCTGATCAAGGCCGAGCAGGCCAAAGGCATCAGCCTGTCGCGGATCTTCCTGGCCGGTTTCTCCCAGGGCGGCGCGGTGGTGCTGCACACTGCCTATATAAAGTGGCAAGAAGCGCTGGGTGGCGTGATCGCCCTGTCCACCTACGCCCCCACCTTCAACGACCAGCATCAGTTGAGCGCCTGCCAGCAACGCACCCCGGCCCTGTGCCTGCACGGCGTGCACGACCCGGTGGTGATCCCTGCCATGGGCCGCACCGCCTTCGAGTACCTGAATACCTGGGGCGTCGCCGCCCGCTGGCACGAATACCCGATGGAACATGAAGTGGTGGTGGAAGAGTTGAGCGACATCCACGACTGGCTGAGCAAGCAATTGCAATAAGCCAGGGCCGCCTGTAGTTGTAAGGCTATTCCACTACGCCGCGCCTGAATCTTGCTTTACACTGCCCGGCGTACATTCCTTAACCAGTTGACGAGACGATCGTGCTCAAGGCACTCAAGAAAATTTTCGGCAAGGGAGACGCCGCGCCACAGGCCGTCGCTCCTGCTGCCAGCGTGACGCTGCCTGCGCCCGCACCCGCCAGCGAGGCCCAGCCTGCGGCAAAACCGGCCGCCCCACGCGCCACCCCAGCGCCACAGGCCGAACAGCCTGCCGCCGTTACGCCAGCCGCCGACAAGCCGGCCAAGGACAAACCGCGTCGCGAGCGCAAGCCCAAGCCGCAGGCCAGCCTGTGGAAACCGGAAGACTTCGTGGTCGAGCCGCAGGAAGGCAAGACCCGCTTCCACGATTTCAAGCTGTCCAACGAGGTGATGCACGCCATCCACGACCTGGGCTTCCCGTACTGCACGCCGATCCAGGCACAGGTGCTGGGTTACACCCTGCGTGGCCAGGACGCCATCGGCCGGGCCCAGACCGGTACCGGCAAGACTGCGGCGTTCCTGATCTCGATCATTTCCCAGCTGCAGCAGACGCCGCCGCCGAAGGAACGCTACATGGGCGAGCCACGCGCACTGATCATCGCGCCAACACGCGAGCTGGTGGTGCAGATCGCCAAGGATGCCATCGCCCTGACCAAGTACACCGGCCTGAACGTGATGAGCTTTGTCGGCGGCATGGACTTCGACAAGCAGCTCAAGGCCCTGGAAGCGCGCCATTGCGACATCCTGGTGGCCACTCCGGGCCGCCTGCTGGACTTCAACCAGCGCGGCGAGGTGCACCTGGACATGGTCGAGGTGATGGTGCTGGACGAAGCCGACCGCATGCTCGACATGGGTTTCATCCCCCAGGTGCGCCAGATCATTCGCCAGACGCCGCCGAAAAGCGAGCGCCAGACCCTGCTGTTCTCCGCCACCTTCACCGACGACGTGATGAACCTGGCCAAGCAATGGACCACCAACCCGGCCATCGTCGAGATCGAGCCGGAGAACGTTGCCAGCGAAACGGTGGAGCAGCACGTCTATGCGGTGGCCGGCAGCGACAAGTACAAGCTGCTGTACAACCTGGTGACCCAGAACAAGTGGGAACGGGTGATGGTGTTCGCCAACCGCAAGGACGAAGTGCGGCGCATCGAGGAAAAACTCGTGCGCGACGGCATCAATGCCGCGCAGTTGTCGGGCGACGTGCCGCAGCACAAGCGTATCCGTACCCTGGAGAACTTCCGCGAAGGGCGCATCACCGTGCTGGTGGCCACCGACGTGGCGGGGCGTGGCATTCACATCGATGGCATCAGCCACGTGATCAACTTCACCCTGCCGGAAGACCCGGACGACTACGTGCACCGCATTGGCCGGACAGGCCGTGCGGGCACCAGTGGTGTGTCGATCAGCTTTGCCGGCGAGGATGACTCGTACCAGCTGCCCGCGATCGAAGAGCTGCTGGGGCGCAAGATCAAGTGTGAAATGCCGCCGGATGAGCTGCTGAAGCCGGTGCCGCGCAAGCATCACTGATTCATCAGCGCTGGCCTGCCCTCTGTAGGAGCGGCCTTGTGTCGCGAAAGGGCCGCATCGCGGCCCCAGCAATCTCTGCATTAATGCTGAAATCCTGGGGCCGCCATGCGGCCCTTTCGCGACACAAGGCCGCTCCTACAAGGAATCAGCGCAGCCTTGGCTACCAGCGCCCAGCGGCATCCTGGTCACTCTGCTTCCCTTCCACCCACCGTGCCCCTTCCTGGGTATTTTCCTTCTTCCAGAACGGCGCCCGGGTCTTCAGGTAGTCCATGATGAAGTTGCAGGCATCGAACGCCGCCTGCCGATGGGCACTGGCCACACCGACGAACACGATCGGTTCGCCCGGCTCCAGCGCACCGATGCGGTGCAGCACCTCCACCTTGAGCAGCGGCCAGCGCTGCTCGGCCTCGACCACGATCTTGGCCAGGGCCTTTTCGGTCATGCCCGGATAGTGCTCGAGGAACATCCCCGCCACTTCACGGCCATCGTTGAAATCCCGCACGTAGCCGACAAAACCGACCACCGCGCCCACGCCGACATTCGCCGCGTGCATGGCATTGGTCTCGGCCCCCGGGTCGAACGCGCCTACCTGTACTCGCACAGCCATGTTCAGCCTCCGGTAACCGGCGGGAAGAATGCCACTTCATCGCCCTCTTCCAGCGGCTCATCGAGCTTGCACAGTTCTTCGTTGCGTGCACACATCAGGTTCTGCTCGGCCAGCACTTCGTACTGCCCGCCCTTGGCCACCAAGGCCTGGCGCACATCGTCGAGCACCTTGAACGCGCCCTCCACCCGCTCGAAATCCACACCCAGCAGTTCGCGGTAACGGGCGAAGTACATCACCTTGACCTTCATCACGCCTCCACCTTGTAGTGGCCGCTCTTGCCGCCGAGTTTTTCCAGCAGGCGCACCTGCTCGATGACCATACCTTTATCCACAGCCTTGCACATGTCATAGATCGTCAGCGCGGCAACGCTGGCGGCGGTCAGCGCCTCCATCTCCACGCCGGTCTGCCCGGCCAGCTTGCAGCGGGCGACGATACGCACGGCGTCCTGCCCCTCGGCGCTGAGCTCGACCTTGACGCTGGTCAGCATCAATGGGTGGCACAGCGGGATCAGGTCGCTGGTCTTCTTCGCCGCCTGGATCCCGGCAATGCGCGCCACGGCGAACACGTCGCCCTTGGGATGTTCACCGTCGACGATCATCTGCAAGGTCTGCGGCAACATGCGCACCCGCGCCTCGGCGGTGGCCTCGCGCTCGGTCACGGCCTTTTCAGTGACGTCGACCATGTTGGCCCGCCCCTGGGAATCAAGATGTGTCAGCACTGCTCTGCTCCTGTGAAGGGAACTTGCAGTGTAAACCTGTGAGTCAGGTTTGAGCAGAGGGGTGCGTCAACCGTGCCCGCGAAAAGGCCGGGCGGCGAACCGCCCGGCGAAGAGGGTTACAGATGCGACTCGGCGTACTCCGCCAGCACCGAGCGTGGCACGCCCTGCAGGGTGATGTGCACGCCATGGGGGAAGTCCTTGAAGCGCTCGGTCAGGTAGGTCAGGCCCGAGCTGGTCGCGGACAGGTAGGGGGTGTCGATCTGCGCCAGGTTGCCCAGGCAGACCACCTTGGACCCGGAGCCGGCACGGGTGATGATGGTTTTCATCTGGTGCGGCGTCAGGTTCTGGCACTCGTCGATCAGGATCAGGCTCTGCTGGAAGCTACGGCCACGGATGTAGTTCAGCGATTTGAACTGCAACGGCACGCGCTCGAGGATGTACTCGACGCTGCCATGGGTGCTCTCGTCATCCATGTGCAAAGCTTCGAGGTTGTCGGTGATGGCGCCCAGCCACGGTTCCATCTTCTCGGCCTCGGTGCCCGGCAGGAAGCCGATCTCCTGGTCCAGCCCCTGCACGCTGCGGGTGGCGATGATGCGCCGGTAGCGCTTGCTGACCATGGTCTGTTCGATGGCCGCGGCCAGGGCCAGGATGGTCTTGCCGGAACCGGCGGCGCCGGTCAGGTTGACCAGGTGGATATCCGGGTCGAGCAGGGCGAACAGCGCCAGGCTCTGGTGGATGTCACGCGGCTTCAGGCCCCAGGCTTCCTGGTGCAGCAGCGGTTCCTGGTGCAGGTCGAGCAACAGCAGCTCATCGTTGCGAATACCCTTGATCCAGCCGACGAAGCCCTGTTCATCGATGATGAACTCGTTGACGTGAACCGCCGGCAGGTTGTCGATCAATTGCACGCGGTGCCAGGTGCGGCCACGCTCCTGGCGGGTATCGACCTTGCTCACCCGGTCCCAGAACGAGCCGGTGACCGAATGGTAGCCCTTGGACAGCAAGGACACGTCATCGACCAGTTGGTCGGTGCTGTAGTCCTCGGCCGCGATGCCACAGGCACGCGCCTTCAGGCGCATGTTGATGTCTTTGGTGACCAGCACAACGTCCAGGTCGGTGCGCCGGGCCCGTACTTCGAGCAACTGGTTGATGATGATGTTGTCGTTGAGGTTTTCCGGCAGCAGCTTGTTCGGCTCGTTGCGCGGAGTCATCAGGATGGACAGGAAGCCCTTGGGCCCGCTCTTGCCACGCTGGATCGGCACGCCCTGCTCGACATCGCTGGGCGAGGCGTCACCAAGGGTCTGGTCGATCAGCCGAATGGCCTGGCGGCATTCGGCGGCGATGGTCTGTTTGCCGGTCTTGAGCTTGTCGAGTTCCTCCAGCACCGTCATCGGGATGGCGACATGGTGCTCCTCGAAGTTCAGTAACGCGTTGGGGTCGTGAATCAGGACGTTGGTATCGAGCACATACAGGATAGGCTTGCTGGAGGAAGGGTTGCGTCCTTGGTCATCCATACTCGGTCACCTTATGTCGAAGCCACACGGCGTGGTCTGTTACGCCGCAGAGTGACTGCCGCTGTCCCCGTATCCGCGTTGTTACGGGCGGGAAGCGAACCTGGCTAGGTGGGCCTGGATGACGCCACCTGTGCTGCAGGTATCGGCTGTCTGGTTTCTTCATACCGCAAAAATGATGACTAAAAAAAGTCTTTTTACGTGCAGGTGAAGTTTATTTTTCCAAATGACGAACAGGGGTTGGCGAGGGGGCGCGTGAGGACTACAGTCAAAAATCAGGCTGGCATTGCTGAGGGGCGCTTTGCGGCCCCCTACCCCCTCAAGCCATAAGCTTGGCAATCTTCCCAACCAATCCCGCTCTGCGCCGTATTGCGCAACAACCACTCCACCGCCGGCTGCGCCTTGGGCAGGCTGTCATGGAACTGGATCACCCCCTTACGCCACAGCAACATCAAGGTCAGCACCCGCTGGGCAGAGGCCTCGGCGCTCAGTGCGCCATCATCCTGGGCATCGATGTCCCACAACGATACCTGCAACTGCTGGCTGGCCATGAACGCCTCGCCATCGGCCCGACGCTGCCCGTAAGGCGGGCGAAACAACGGCACATACTGCTCCGGCAGGTCGGCCTGCACCCGCGCCTGGCTACGCCGCAGCGAGTCCTGCCAGCCTGTCCACTGCGCATGGGAGCGGTACTCCCAACCCTGTATCCCCACGCACTGCCCGCCATAGAGCTGGCGCAAGGCATCTGCCGCCCCGGCGTCGCGGCGTTGCTGCAGGCGGTTGCCGAGCACGAAGAACGTGCCTTCAAGCTTTTGCCGGCGCAGGTAATCAGCCAGCAGGTCGGTACTGCCGCCATCCGGCCCGGGCCCGCCGACGAAGGTCAGCAGGAACATGCGGTCGTTCAGTTCATCCCCATTGCGCTCGCGTGAGGACAGCCGCTCCACCTCGCTGCTGGTCTGCGGCAGCAACGCCGCCTTGCGCAGTTGTTCGTCCAGGTAACGCACATGGAACTGGTGGCTCGGCTCGATCCAATCGGTGTAGAAAGTGCCGACATCGGCAGCGAACGTCGCCGCTTGCGTACGCAACTCCGCCATCGACGTCACCGGGTAGCAGAACGACGCATCCTGCTCGCAACTGCGCTGCGCCTGTTGATAACCTTCCCACAACCGCTGCCACATGCGCGCCCGCACCAGGCGCACCTTCTGCAGGTTGACCTGCCGTAGCCCCAAGCGTGCCGCCAGCGCCGCGTCGTCCAGCAGTTCGCTTTCGTGCAGCACCTGGGCGAACGAGAAGATCTCGGCCCGCGAGGCCACATCGAACAACGCCGGGCTGTCCAGCTGTTCGGGCCACAGGCTGCGGTCCAGGCTCACCTGGGGTGAAGGGGCGGCTTGCACGGCCAGGCTCAGCAGAGCGGCCAGCAAGGCAGAGGCAATACGCACGGTTGAAGGCTCCGCAACGGCGAAACGCGCACTATAGCCTCTGCACCGGCCATGGTCTGTGACTATCGTCGCCATAGTTTGGACTTGCACCGCCCAGCCCGTAGAATTCCCGGCCAACGATGCCAGGAGCCGACCCGATGCTGACGGTGATTTCCCCCGCCAAGACCCTCGACTACGACACCCCGCCGGTGACCGAGCGTTTCACCCTGCCCCAGTACCTGGACGACTCCCAGGAGCTGATCCAGCAGCTGCGCGACCTGTCGCCGGCGCAGATCAGCGAACTGATGCACCTGTCCGACAAGCTCGCCGGCCTGAATGCCGCGCGCTTCGGCAGCTGGACCCCGGACTTCACCCCGGCCAATGCCAAGCAGGCGCTGCTGGCGTTCAAAGGTGACGTGTATACCGGCCTCGACGCCGAAAGCCTGGGCGAGGACGACTTGAGCTACGCACAGCAGCACTTGCGCATGCTTTCGGGCCTGTATGGCCTGCTGCGCCCGCTCGACCTGATGCAACCCTACCGTCTGGAAATGGGCACCAAGCTGGCCAACGCCCGCGGCAAGGACCTGTACGCCTTCTGGGGCACGCGCATCAGTGAATGGCTGAACCAGGCCCTGGCCGAACAGGGCGATGACGTGCTGCTGAACCTGGCCAGCAACGAGTATTTCAGTGCGGTGAAACGCAGCGCGCTGAAGGCCCAGGTGATCAACGTCGACTTCAAGGACCTGAAGAACGGCCAGTACAAGATCATCAGCTTCTACGCCAAGAAAGCCCGCGGCATGATGAGCCGCTTCGTCATCCAGCAGCGCATCAGCGACCCGGAGCAGCTCAAGCAGTTCGATGTGCAGGGGTACTACTATAGTGCCGAACAGTCGAAGCCGGACCACCTGGTGTTCCTGCGGGATCATCCCACCGAGTAAGCCTGTAGCACCGTTTTCGCGGGCACGCCCGCTCCCACAGGTATGCCACTGAATTCAAGGTCAGTGACCAACCTGTGGGAGCGGGCGTGCCCGCGAATGGGCAAAAACATTTCTCCCCGCCTTTGCCCTGCAACAGGGCACACTTCATATCGCCATCACGCCACAAATCCGACGCCAAAAAATCGACAAGCCGCGACTTATAGACAAACGCCATAAGACCGTTCGTAGCTTTTTTGACGAATTTTTCAAAATATTTTTCGATGCTGGCATAAAAATATCTCGCAACAGTTTCGCCCTTTATATATCGGGGCAAAACACCCGTGTGCTATCAGATTGAAATTGTCTGCCACTGAAAAAATATTTAGAAATCTTTCATCCACGCCGAACCCACCCCGGAACTTCTGCTACGACGAATCGCTCATAGTGCCGTAACGATTTTCCTGCCCCCGGGCTGTGAGAGATGACTTACAGATGACAACGGCAGGTATCCACTACCAGCCCCAACAACTTCGACAGGTATGACGGGCAATCCCCGAAGACCCTGTCCATGCAGGAGAGACGCGTCCCTTTCAATTCGTCCTAGTGGTTGATTTCAAAGGATTTTTCCACTTGAAAAAACAAGCACAGCAAAGCGCCACGTAGCGCCTTGCAATAAAGACGGCTGCATTCCAGGGCACGTTTTTTAATTAATGGCTTTTTACTGCCACATTTGAGTGCATAACTTTTTGCGCTCCGGATTTATTTTGCCTGCGCTCGGCGAAGTGTGCATTTCGCCATGGATCCGTGCGCCCGAAAACTGTTGTTAATCAACCCAGTCCGGCTCTCCCCGGAGGTGCCGACGTGATAAACACATGAGGTGATAGCGATGCGTATCAGCATCTTTGGTTTGGGTTATGTGGGTGCGGTCTGTGCAGGCTGCCTGACGGCGCGAGGCCATGAAGTGATCGGTGTGGACGTGTCCAGCACCAAGATCGACCTGATCAATCAGGGCAAGTCGCCCATCGTCGAACCTGGCCTGGAAGCACTGCTGCAACAGGGCATCGCCAACGGCCGCCTGCGCGGTACTACCGATTTCGCCGAAGCCATCCGTGCCAGCGACGTATCGATGATCTGCGTGGGTACCCCAAGCAAGAAGAACGGCGACCTGGGCCTCGAGTACATCGAGTCGGTGTGCCGCGAAATCGGCTACGTGCTGCGTGACAGCGAGCGCCGCCACACCATCGTGGTACGCAGCACCGTGCTGCCGGGCACCGTGAAGAACGTGGTGATCCCGATCCTCGAAGACTGCTCGGGCAAGAAAGCCGGCGTCGACTTCGGCGTTGCGGTCAACCCGGAATTCCTGCGTGAAAGCACCGCGATCAAGGACTACGACCAGCCACCGATGACCGTCATCGGCGAACTGGACACCGCCAGCGGCGACATCCTGCAGGCCCTGTACGAAGAGCTCGACGCCCCGATCATCCGCAAGCCGATCGAAGTGGCCGAGATGATCAAGTACACCTGCAACGTGTGGCACGCCACCAAGGTCACCTTCGCCAACGAGATCGGCAACATTGCCAAGGCCGTAGGCGTGGATGGCCGTGACGTGATGGACGTGGTCTGCCAGGACAAAGTGCTGAACCTGTCCCAGTACTACATGCGCCCTGGCTTCGCGTTCGGCGGCTCGTGCCTGCCCAAGGACGTACGCGCCCTCACCTATCGCGCCGCCAGCCTCGATGTACGCGCACCGCTGCTCGACTCGCTGATGCGCAGCAACGAATCGCAGGTGCAGAACGCCTTCGAGCTGATCGAAGCCCACGACAAGCGCAAGGTCGCCCTGCTCGGCCTGAGCTTCAAGGCCGGCACCGACGACCTGCGTGAAAGCCCGCTGGTGGAACTGGCCGAACGCCTGATCGGCAAGGGCTACCAGCTGGACATCTACGACGAGAACGTCCAGTACGCCCGCGTCCACGGCGCCAACAAGGACTACATCGAGTCGAAGATCCCGCACGTGTCGTCGCTGCTCAACGCCGACTTCCAGAAGGTGATCGACAACGCCGACATCATCGTCCTGGGCAACCGTGACGAGCAGTTCCGTGCACTGGCCCAGCAAGCGCCGGCCGGCAAGCACGTGATCGACCTGGTCGGCTTCATGAGCAAACCGACCTGCGCCACCAGCCGTACCGAAGGCATCTGCTGGTAAGTGCTGGCCGGGCAGCGGGGGCCTCCCCACCCCCGCTGCCCACCTTTTCCCGAATTCTCGACGGATGCTGAACATGCAAAGGATCCAGACAGTGCTGTTGCAGTGCGCCGGTTGGCTGCTCTACATGAGTCTGCTCATGCTGATCGCCCTGGCCCTGCCAGCCGATATCTTCGACTCGCAGTCGAAGCACTTCATCTTCCTGGTCGGCGCAGTCGGCATCTGGCGCTATTCCATGGGCGCCACCCATTTCATCCGCGGCATGATCTTCCTCTACGGCGTGTACCCGCACCTGCGCCGCAAGGTGCAGAAGATGGGCAAGGACGCCGACCCGTCCCACGTGTACCTGATGGTGACCAGCTTCCGCATCGAAGCACTCACCACCGCCCAGGTGTACAGCTCGGTGATCCGCGAGGCGATCAACTGTGGCTTCCCCACCACCGTGGTCTGCTCGCTGGTGGAGATGTCGGACGAACTGCTGGTGAAAAGCCTGTGGGCCAAATACAACCCGCCAGCCCACGTGAAGCTGGACATCGTGCGCATCGCCGGTACCGGCAAGCGCGACGGCCTGGCCTACGGTTTCCGTGCGATTTCGCGCATGCTGCCGGACGAGAACGCCGTGGTGGCGGTGATCGACGGCGACACCGTGCTGGGCGATGGCGTGGTACGCAAGACCGTGCCGTGGTTCAAGCTGTTCCCCAACGTCGGCGGCCTGACCACCAACGAGTTCTGCGAAGTGCGTGGCGGCTACATCATGAGCGAGTGGCACAAGCTGCGCTTTGCCCAGCGCCACATCAACATGTGCTCGATGGCCCTGTCCAAGCGCGTGCTGACCATGACCGGGCGCATGTCGATGTTCCGCGCCAGCGTGGTGACCAACCCCGAGTTCATCGCCGACGTCGAAAGCGACTCGCTGATGCACTGGCGCCTGGGCCGCTTCAAGTTCCTCACCGGTGACGACAAGTCCAGCTGGTTCAGCCTGATGCGCCTGGGCTACGACACCTTCTACGTGCCGGACGCCGCCATCAACACGGTCGAGCACCCGCCGGAGAAGAGCTTCCTCAAGGCCAGCCGCAAGCTGATGTACCGCTGGTACGGCAACAACCTGCGGCAGAACTCCCGCGCGCTTGGCCTGGGCCTGCGCCGGCTGGGGCTGTTCACCAGCATCGTGCTGTTCGACCAGCGCGTGTCGATGTGGACCAGCCTGCTGGGCCTGACCGTGGCGGTGATCGCCAGCCTCAAGTTCGGCCTGGGCTTCCTGCTGGTGTACCTGCTGTGGATCGGCATCACCCGCCTGATCCTCACCATCATGCTGCTGTGCTCCGGCCACAACGTCGGCCCGGCCTACCCGCTGATTCTCTATTACAACCAGATCATCGGCGCGCTGATGAAGATCTACGTGTTCTTCCGCCTCGACAAGCAGTCCTGGACGCGTCAGCCCACTGCCCTCAAGCGTGACCTCGCCAGCTTTCAACAATGGTTCAACACCTGGTCCTCGCGGACCATGACCTTCTCGGCTGCCAGCATCTTCGTTGCTGTGCTGTTCATGGTCGTGTGAGCCCAACCCGGATCGGAACTAACAGGAACAAACCACATGAATACCGCCGTGAACGTCAACGTCGTGCATGAGTCCGAAGCCCAGCGCCAGCATGCCCGGGTACGCATCCCCGCCAAGCTGCGGTTCCTCGACCCTCAGCGCCAGGCCCACGATGTGAAGGTCGACGACCTCTCCGCCGGTGGCCTGAGCTTCCACACCAAGCAACCACTGTCGGTTGGCGACGTGCTCCGCGGGCGGCTGCAGTTCACGGTCGACAACCTCGGCCTGTCGATGGACATCGAGTTCCAGGTGCGCTCCTACAACCCGGGCAGTGGCCGTACCGGCGCCCAGTTCCAGAACCTCGAGCCCCGCGATATCGCCACGCTGCGCCACATCATCACCTCGCACCTGTCGGGTGAGCTGATCACTGCCGGCGATGTGCTCAGCACCTTGCAGCGCGACAACTTCACCAAGGCGCGCAAGCAGAAGGACGGCGGTGCCGGCCTGAGCGCCTTCGGCCGCCTCAAGGCGGTCACCGTCACCCTCGGCGTGTTCGTGGTCGGTGTCGCCGCCTTCGGCTTCATCGCCAAGTCGCTGTACGGCATGTACTTCGTCAGCCATGCCGAGGCCGGCGTGGTCGCGGTACCCACCACCAACGTCACCATGCCGCGCGACGGCACCGTGAACAGCCTGGTCGAAAGCGGTGGGCAGATCGCCAAGGGCGCGCCACTGGCCAGCTTCACCACCAGCATGCTGGACATGCTCAAGGGCAACCTGGAAGACGCACAGCTGGAGCCGGCGAAAATCGAGGAGCTGTTCGGCAAGCAGCTGTCCGGCACCCTCACCAGCCCGTGTGATTGCGTGGTTGCCCGCCAGCTCGTGGACAACGGCCAGTACGCCGCCAAGGGCCAGCCGATCTTCCAGCTGATCCCGCGGACCACCAACCCGATGATCGAGGCGCGCTTCACCTACCGCCAGTTCGACGAGGTCAAGCCAGGTACCCGGGTCAACTTCCAGGTAGCCGGCGAAGACGAAGTACGCACCGGCCAGATCGTCAGCAGTGCCAGCCTCAACAGCGAAGACCTGGCCGCCGACATCCGCGTGCAGATCAAGCCCGACAGCGCCCTGCCCGCCGAACTCGCCGGTCGCCCGGCTTCGGTCAACAGCGACCGTGGCCCATCGCTGAACTGGCTGATCGACAAAGCCATGGCCCGTGGGCTGTAAGAGGACAAGCCTATGACTAGCAGACAACCCGATACCTGTGGGAGCTGGCTTGCCGGCGATCGAGTGCGCAGCACTCGCCCAGCAGATGTATCGCCTGCACTGGCCAATCGCCGGCAAGCCAGCTCCCACAGAGTTCGTGTGAACCTTGGTTTGTGTGGCCTGGCCATGGCCATCGCCCTGGCCGGCTGTGCGGGCCTGCCCGACCAGCGCCTGGCCAACGAAGCCATGAAGCGCGGTGACACGGCACTGGCCGAGCGCAACTACAAGGCGCTGGCCGACCTGGGCTACAGCGAAGCGCAAGTGGGCCTGGCCGACATCAAGGTCGCCACCCGCGATCCGGCGAAAATCAAGGAAGCCGAGGCCACCTACCGTGCCGCGGCCGCCATTTCGCCGCGTGCCCAGGCGCGCCTTGGCCGCCTGCTGGTGGCCAAGCCCGACAGCACCCAGGCCGAGCGCGAAGAAGCCGAAACCCTGCTCAAGCAAGCCGCCAAGCAGGGCGAAAGCAACACCCTGATCCCGCTGGCAATGCTCTACCTGAGCTACCCGCAGAGCTTCCCCAAGGTCAACGCGCAGCAGCAGATCGACCAGTGGCGCGCCGCCGGCAACCCGGAAGCGGGCCTGGCCCAGGTGCTGCTGTACCGCACCCAGGGCACCTACGACCAGCACCTGGGCGAAGTGGAGAAAATTTGCAAGGCCGCGCTGAACACCACCGACATCTGCTACGTCGAACTGGCCACCGTGTACCAGAAGCGCGGCCAGGCGGACCAGCAGGCTGCCCTGCTCGGCCAGCTCAAGGCTGCCTACGCCCGCGGCGCAGTACCGGCCACCCGGGTCGACAGCGTTGCCCGGGTACTGGCTGACCGCAGCCTCGGCCAGACCGACGAGAAAACCGCCAAGGACCTGCTCGAGCAGGTGGCCCCGGCCAACCCGGCGTCCTGGGTCAGCCTGGCGCAACTGGTGTACGACTTCCCCGAGCTGGGCGATACCGACCAGCTGATGGCCTACATCGACAAGGGCCGCGAAGCCGAACAGCCACGCGCCGAACTGTTGCTGGGCCGCCTGTACTACGAAGGCAAGACCGTGCCTGCGGACGCGGCCAAAGCCGAACAACACCTGCAGGCTGCCGCCGACGCCGGCGAAGTCAGCGCCCATTACTACCTGGGCCAGCTGTACCGCCGCGGCTACCTGGGCAACGTCGAGCCACAAAAGGCCGTCGACCACCTGCTGGCCGCCGCCCGTGGTGGGCAGAACAGCGCCGACTATGCCCTGGCCCAGCTGTTCAGCGAAGGCCACGGCATTCGCCCGCAACCGGGCAACGCCTGGGTATTCGCCCAGCTGGCCCAGGCCAACCCGTCGCCGCAGTCCGCTGAATTGCTGCAGCAGCTCGACCAGCAACTTACGCCTGACCAGCGCAGCCAGGCCCAGCAACTGCTGGCACAAGAAAAGCAGGCGCGCGGCAGCATGAGCCAGGGCGCCAACAGCACCCTGGCCATCGAAGCCCTGCAAGACGACGAAAAAGAAGTAACCGGTGAGGACTCGCTATGACGCTCAATCCCTTCGTGAAAGCTGGCATCGGCCTGAGCTTCGCCCTGCTGTGGTCCTGCCCGACCCTGGCGGAAATGACCGCTGAAAAGAACTTCGGCCTGGATGTGAAAATCACCGGCCAGTCGGAAGACGACCGTGACCTGGGCACCCGCTCCGGCGGCGACGTCAACGGCCTCGGTCTTGATCTGCGCCCTTGGGTATATGGCGAGCGTGGCAACTGGAGCGCCTATGCCATGGGCCAGGCCGTCACCGCGACCGACACCATCGAAACCGACACCCTGCGCCAGAACGACGACGGCACCAGCACCGACACCGCTGCCGACGGCCGTGAACAGGACAAGAGCTACCTGGCCATGCGCGAATTCTGGGTCGGCTACAGCGGCCTCACCGCCTACCCTGGCGAGCAGCTGCGTTTCGGTCGCCAGCGCCTGCGCAGCGACGATGGCATGTGGCGTGACACCAACATCGAGGCGCTGAACTGGACCTTCGACACCACCCTGCTCAAGGCCGACCTGGGCGTGGCCCAGCGCTTCAGCGAATACCGCACCGACCTCACCGAGCTGGCCCCGGAAGACAAGGACCGCACGCACCTCTACGGCAACGTCGCCACGCAGTGGACCCCTGGCCACTGGGTCGGCGTACGCGCCCACCACACCCACGACGGCGGCAGCCTGAAGAACCCGGGCGAAACCGTCGATGCGCTGGACAAGACCCGCACCGGCGACCTCACCTGGCTGGGCCTGGAAGCCAACAGCGACGCCTACAACTGGCGCAACGACCACACCGTCAACTACTGGGGCAGCGTCACCTGGCTGACCGGTGATCGCGACACCCTCAGCAGCCAGGTCGTCGGTGACGACACCGTGGCCACCGGCAAGCAGAGCGGTGATGTCAACGCCTGGGCCACCGACCTCGGCATCCGCCTGCGCCTCGACCCGCAATGGCAGGTCGGTGCGGCCTATGCCCGTGGCAGCGGCGGTGGTGGCGACGACGGTTCGAGCAACTACGAGCAGACCGGCCTCGAGAGCAACCGCTCCAACTACACCGGTACCCGTTCGCGCGTGCACCGCTTCGGTGAAGCCTTCCGCGGCGAGCTGGGCAACCTGCAGGCGGCCACGCTGTTCGCCTCCTGGCAGCTGCGCGACGACTACGACGCCAGCTTCATCTACCACAAGTTCTGGCGTGTCGATGGCAACCAGAACATCGGTTCCAGCGGCATCAACGCAGTGGTCAACGACAACGGTGTGAACCGCCCGCTGGTCGATGGCGAAAAAGACCTTGGCCAGGAAATGGACGTGGTCGTGACCAAGTACTTCAAGCAAGGCCTGCTGCCGGCTTCGATGAGCCAGGCCATCGACGAGCCATCTGCCCTGGTGCGCCTGCGTGCCGGCGTGTTCAAGCCGGGCGATGCCTACGGCAAGGAAGCGGACTCGTACATGCACCGCGCCTTCGTCGATGTGATCTGGCGCTTCTGAGGCCGGTAGAGGACTTACCGTTATGAACCTTCACCCGCACTTACGTCACAGCCTGTTGGCCAGCGCCTTGCTGCTGGCCAGCGGCCTGGTGGCTGCCGCAGAGCCCCAGGTGATCGCCAAGGAACTGCAGCAGGCCAAGACCTACACGGTCTCCAGCGCGCCGATCGAGCCGCTGCACATGGACCCGCCGAAGCTGCCCGACCTGACCGGCTACACCGCCGAAGCGGTGCAGAAGAAAATCGACCGCCGCCACAAGGGCAAGGTCAGCCTGCGCCGCATGTTCCAGGAGGATACCCTCAAGGAATTCGTCGGCGGCGACAACAAGGCGGCCGAGTGGGTCCAGCGCCAGCATGGCATTCCGCAGGCGATCTTCGTCGATGACGGCCATGTCGACCTGGTCGAGCTGAGCAAGAAGGTACCCAAGCAGTACCTCAGCGAAGTCGAGCCGGGTGTGTACCTGGCGCGCCTGCCGATCGTGGTCGGGCAGAAGGGCATCCTCGAGATCGACGGCAAGGTCAAGCAACTGCGCCTGTCCCAGGAAGGCGGTTCGTTCCTGGTCAACGACGGCAAGCTGTTCGTCACCGACACCCAGGTGACCGGCTGGCGGGAAAAGGAAAACGGCCCGGCGACCTTCCGCTCGCCCAAGGAATTCCGCCCGTTCCTGCTGTCGTGGGGCGGCACCGAGACCTACATCGTCAATACGAAAATGGCCAGCTTCGGCTACGCAAAGTCCAAGTCGTACGGCGTGAGCATCTCGCAGTACACGCCGAACATGGCCAAGCGCATGGGCCGCCCGGAACCCACCGGCTGGATCATCGGCTCTGAGTTCAGCGACATGTGGTACGGCTTCTACTGCTACGAGACCCAGGACTTCGTGGTCAAGGACAGCACCTACCGCGACAACATCGTCTACGGCATCGACCCACACGACCGCTCGCACCGGCTGATCATCGCCGGCAACACGGTGTACGGCACCAAGAAGAAGCACGGCATCATCGTTTCGCGTGAGGTCAACGACAGCTGGATCATCAACAACAAGAGCTTCGACAACAAGCTCTCGGGCGTGGTGATCGACCGTAACAGCGTCAACAACCTGATCGCCTACAACGAGATCTACCGCAACCACACCGACGGCATCACCCTGTACGAAAGTGGCGACAACCTGATCTGGGGCAACAAGCTGATCAACAACCGCCGCCACGGCATCCGCGTGCGTAACAGCGTGAACATCCGCCTGTACGAAAACGTCGCCATGGCCAACGGCCTGGTTGGTGTATACGGCCACATCAAGGACCTGTCCAACACCGACCGCGACATCGCCCTCGACCCGTTCGACACCAAGGTGTCGCTGATCCTGGTCGGTGGCGAACTGGCGGCCAACGGCTCCGGGCCACTGTCGATCGACTCGCCGCTGTCGGTCGAGTTGTACAAGGTGTCCATGCTCGCCCCGCGCAAGGCCAGCGGCATCAGCCTCAACGGCGTACTGGGCGAACGCCAGGACGAAATCCTCGACCTGCTGGTACGCCAGCAAAAGGCTGTGCTGATCGACCCGGTCGAACGCCAGACCGAAATGATCGATTAAGGAAGCCCAGACCATGACTCCACATCTGATGAAACTGCTGGGCCTGTCCGCCGCCCTCCTGGCGATCAGCCAGGGCGTGCGCGCCGAAGACGTCAAGGCCCCCACCTTCAGCGCCGAGCCTTGCTGCCAGCTGTGCCCTGAAGCGCATGACGCCAGCCGCTACACCACCCGTTACCAGCAGAACTTCACCACGCTGGTGCAGGCCCAGGGCGACTGGCTGTTCCGTACCCGCGAAGACCTGCGCACCGAGTTCAATACCACCCCGGCCGGCTACAAGCGCCTGCAGCAAGTGCACGACGCGTTCAAGAAGCGCGGCGTGGAACTGGTGGTGGTGTATCAACCGACCCGTGGCCTGGTGAACCGCAACATGCTCAACCCGGCGGAAAAGGCTGCCTTCGACTACCAGAAGGCCCTGGGCAACTACCAGGCCATGCTCAAGCGCTTTGCCAGCATGGGCTACAACGTGCCTGACCTGTCGCCGCTGACCAACGAACAGCTGGCCGCTGCCGACCAGGGCAAGGACTTCTACTTCCGCGGCGACCAGCACTGGACGCCTTACGGCGCCGAGCGCGCGGCCAAGATCGTGGCCGATACCGTGCACAAGATGCCGGCTTTCGAAGGCATCCCGCGCAAGGAATTCGAAACGAAAAAGTCCGGGCGCATGGGCAAGACCGGCACCCTGCATAACGTGGCCGGCCAGCTGTGCGGCACCAGCTACGCCGTCCAGTACATGGACCAGTTCGCCACCGAGCCGAAAGGCTCCACCGGCGGCGGCGACGACCTGTTCGGTGACGGCGGCAACGCGCAGATCACCCTGGTCGGCACCAGCCACAGTGGCAAGAACTACAACTTCTCCGGCTTCCTCGAGCAGTACATCGGCGCCGACGTGCTCAACGTGGCCTTCCCTGGCGGTGGCCTGGAAGGTTCGATGATCCAGTACCTGGGTAGCGAGGAATTCCAGAAGAACCCGCCGAAGATCCTGATCTGGGAATTCTCCCCGCTGTATCGCCTGGACCAGGAAACCATCTGGCGGCAAATCCTTGGCCTGCTCGACGACGGCTGCGATGACCGCCCGGCCCTGATGAGCGCCAGCGCCACCCTCAAGCCCGGCAAGAACGAGCTGATGGTCAACGGCAAGGGCGGCGTGATCAAAGACCTGATCAACCGCAACATGCAGATGGACGTCAAGTTCGAAGACCCGTCGGTGAAGGTGCTGCAGGCCACCCTCTGGTACCTCAACGGCCGCCACGAGGACATCAAGCTGGAAAAACCGGAAACCTCCGACACCGACGGCCGCTTCGTCTTCCAGATGCGCGAAGACGAGGACTGGGCCAGCCAGAGCCTGCTGGCGTTCGAGGTGCAGGGGCCGGAAAGCGGTACCCAGAAGGTCGAAGCCAAGCTCTGCAAACGCAACAACTTCGCCGTGCCCGCGCAGACCGCGCAGGCCGGCCAGTGAGGCGACCATGATCCCGTTCAAGCGAATTTCCCGCCCCGCCCTGCTTGCCCTGGCGTTGTGCGGCGGTGCCGCGCACGCCGCGCTGGTACCGCCCCAGGGTTACTACGAGGGGATCGAAAAGCTCAAGACCGGCGACGGCAACTTCCGCTGCGAGGCTGCCCCCAAGCCATACACCGGTGCCCTGCAGTTTCGCAGCAAGTACGAAGGCTCGGACAAGGCTCGGGCAACGCTCAATGCCGACTCGGAAAAGGCCTTTCGCAAGTCCACCGAAGACATCACCACCCTTGAGAAAGGCGTGAGCAAGATGATCGGCCAGTACATGCGTGACGGCCGCCCGGCGCAGCTCGACTGCACCTTGGCCTGGCTGGGCGAATGGGCCCGCGCCGATGCGCTGATGTCCACCGACTACAACCACACCGGCAAGTCGATGCGCAAATGGGCGCTGGGCAGCATGAGTGGTTCGTGGCTGCGCCTGAAGTTCTCCAATTCGCAGCCGCTGGCCGCGCACCAGGCCGAGGCCGAGCTGATCGAAAAATGGTTCGCCCGCCTGGCCGAGCAGACCGTGCGCGACTGGAGCGACCTGCCACTGGAGAAGATCAACAACCACAGCTACTGGGCTGCCTGGGCGGTAATGGCCAGCGCCGTGGCCACCGACCGTCGCGACCTGTTCGACTGGGCCGTGAAGGAATACCTGGTTGGCGCCAACCAGGTCGACGAGCAGGGCTTCCTGCCCAACGAACTGAAGCGCAAGCAACGCGCCCTGGCCTACCACAACTACGCCCTGCCGCCGCTGGCGATGATCGCCAGCTTCGCCCAGGTCAATGGCGTGGATGTGCGCGGCGAGAACAACAACGCCCTGCAGCGCCTGGCGCAGCGGGTGCTGAACGGGTCGAAGGACCCCAGCGAGTTCAAGGCCCGCAATGGCGAGAAACAGGACATGAAAGACCTGAAGATCGACAGCAAGTACTCGTGGATGGAGCCCTACTGCAGCCTGTATGCGTGCAGTGGCGACACCCTGCAACGCAAGCGCGGTATGCAGCCGTTCAACAGCTTCCGGCTGGGCGGCGACCTGACCCGGGTCTACGACCCGAGCGCAGAGAGCAAGAAGTAACACACCCCAATGTGGGGGTGGCACCTGTGGGAGCCGGCTTGCCGGCGATGGGCTGCGTAGCAGCCCCTGTCTACCGCTGGGCAAGGCTTCGCCTTGCATCGCCGGCAAGCCAGCTCCCACAGAGGTACTAGGTTGCCTTCCAGTCTTGCACTGGGGGGTTTGGGGGGCGCTTTGCCCCGGATGCTGTGAACAAAAAGGAGAACCGGGATGGTCTTCTCGTCCAACGTGTTCCTGTTCCTGTTCTTGCCGATCTTCCTCGGCCTGTACTACTTGAGCGGGCAACGTTATCGCAACCTGCTGCTGCTGGTCGCCAGCTACATCTTCTACGCCTGGTGGCGGGTGGACTTCCTGGCCCTGTTCGCCGGGGTCACCCTGTGGAACTACTGGATCGGCCTGAAAGTCGGCGCCGCCGGTGTGCGCACCAAGCCCGCGCAGCGCTGGCTGCTGCTCGGCGTCGGTGTCGACCTGGCGATCCTCGGCTACTTCAAGTACGCCAACTTCGGCGTCGACAGCCTCAACGCGATCATCTCCTCGTTCGGCCTGGAGCCGTTCATCCTCACCCACGTGCTGCTGCCGATCGGTATCTCGTTCTACATCTTCGAGTCGATCAGCTACATCATCGACGTGTACCGCGGCGACACCCCGGCCACCCGCAACCTGATCGACTTCGCGGCGTTCGTGGCGATCTTCCCGCACCTGATCGCCGGCCCCGTGCTGCGCTTCAAGGACCTGGTCGACCAGTTCAACAACCGCACCCACACCCTGGACAAGTTCTCCGAAGGCTGCACCCGCTTCATGCAGGGCTTCATCAAGAAAGTGTTCATCGCCGATACCCTGGCGGTAGTGGCCGACCACTGCTTCGCCCTGCAGAACCCGACCACCGGCGATGCCTGGCTCGGCGCCCTGGCCTACACCGCGCAGCTGTACTTCGACTTCAGCGGCTACAGCGACATGGCCATCGGCCTGGGCCTGATGATGGGCTTCCGCTTCATGGAGAACTTCAAGCAGCCGTACATCAGCCAGTCGATCACCGAGTTCTGGCGGCGCTGGCACATCAGCCTGTCGACCTGGCTGCGCGACTACCTGTACATCACCCTGGGCGGTAACCGCAAAGGCACCTTCAACACCTACCGCAACCTGTTCCTGACCATGCTGCTGGGCGGCCTGTGGCATGGCGCCAACTTCACCTACATCATCTGGGGCGCCTGGCACGGCATGTGGCTGGCCATCGAGCGCGCGCTGGGCATCGACACCAACCCGCAGCGTTTCAACCCGGTCAAGTGGGCATTCACCTTCCTGCTGGTGGTGGTCGGCTGGGTGATCTTCCGTGCAGAGAACCTGGAAGTGGCCGGTCGCATGTACGGCGCCATGTTCAGCTTCGGCGACTGGCAGCTGTCGGAACTCAACCGTGCCCAGCTCACCGGCCTGCAGGTAGCCACCCTGGTGGTCGCCTACATCACCCTGGCGTTCTTCGGCCTGCGCGACTTCTACCGCAACGCCAGGCCAACGCCCAAGGCCACCCCGGTGGAGGTCAACAGCGACGGTTCGATCGGCCTGGACTGGACCCGGGTGATGACCCGCGCCCTGGTGCTGCTGCTGTTCGTGGCCTCGATCCTCAAGCTTTCGGCGCAGAGCTACTCGCCGTTCCTTTACTTCCAGTTCTGAGGTTGATGACATGACCCGGACATTACGCATTACCTATTCGCTGTCGTTCCTCGGCCTGCTGGTGGGCATGGGCGTCTGGTCCACCGGTGGCCTGCAAAGCTTCCAGCGTACCGAGCAGATGACCCTGCTCAACGGCAAGCTGGCCAAGGCCGCCGAGACCCACTACGACGAGCAGTTCCCGATCAAGCGCCTGGGCACCAACCTTTGGGCGGCGATGGACTTCAAGCTGTTCAACGAAGGCCGCCCCGGCGTGGTACTGGGCCGCGACCAGTGGCTGTTCAGTGACGAAGAGTTCAAGCCCACCGCCGGTGCCGAGCAGCTGATGCAGGAAAACCTGGCGCTGATCCGTGGCGTGCGCGACACCCTGCAGCAGCACGGCAGCCAGCTGGTGCTGGCGATCGTGCCGGCCAAGGCGCGGGTGTACGCCGAGTACCTGGGCAAGGAACTGCCGACCAGCCTGCATGACGACCTGTACAACCAGTTCCATGCCCAGGCACGCCAGGCCAACGTGTTCGCCCCGGACCTGATGGCACCCATGGAGCAGGCCAAGGCCCGCGGCCAGGTGTTCCTGCGCACCGACACCCACTGGACGCCGATGGGCGCCGAAGTGGCGGCGCAGGCACTGGCCGAAGCGGTCAACCGCCAGAGCCTGCTCAACGGCGACCCGCAGGCGTTCATCACCGAAGCCGGCAGCACCGCGCCATACAAGGGCGACCTGACCAACTTCCTGCCACTGGACCCGCTGTTCAGCAACCTGCTGCCAGCCCCGGACAACCTGCAGCAACGCACCACTCGCCCGGTCGAGGCCGAAGGTGAAGCCGGTGACGCACTGTTCGCCGACACGCAGATCCCGGTTGCGCTGGTGGGTACCAGCTACAGCGCCAATCCGCACTGGAATTTCCTCGGTGCGCTGCAGCAGGCCCTGCGCAGCGACGTGGCCAACTACGCCGAAGACGGCCATGGCCCGCTACTGCCGATGCTCAAGTACCTGCAAAGCGATGCCTTCAAGAACGCCGCACCCCAGGTGGTGGTGTGGGAATTCCCCGAACGTTATCTGCCAATGAAGAACGACCTCAGCAGCTTCGATCCACAGTGGATCGCCCAGCTGAAGAACACCCGTAAATCCGAAGAAAACCTGGCTTTGTCGTCCACCCGGACAACCCACTGATCAGAGGAAACATACACATGACTACCAAGACTTCCATTGCCAAAGCCCTCACCCTCGCAGCCGGCCTGTCCCTGGCCTCCATGCAGGCCTTCGCCGGTGCCGACGCCGCGCTGTATGGCCCGAGCGCACCGAAAGGCTCGACCTTCGTGCGCCTGTACAACGCCTCCGGCGCACCGGCTGCAGCCTCGGTCGGCAACACCCAGATCAAGCAGGTTGGCGCCCAGGCCAGCAGCGACTTCAGCTTCCTGCCAGGGGGTGACTACACCGCCCAGGTCGGCGGCAAGAGCGTGCCGGTCAAGCTGGCTGCGGACAAGTACTACACCCTGGTCAACAGCGCCAGCGGCAACCCGCAGCTGATCGAAGAGCCGCCGTTCAAGAACAAGCAGAAAGCCCTGGTTCGCGTGCAGAACCTGAGTGACCAGCAACTGACCCTGAAGACCGCCGACGGCAAGACCGAAGTGGTCAAGCCGGTGGCCGCCAACGGCCGTGGCGAACGCGAAATCAACCCGGTCAAGGTCAACCTGGCGCTGTACCAAGGAGACAAGAAAGTGGGTGACGTCAAACCCGTCGCCCTGGAGCGCGGCGAAGCCGCAGTGCTGTACGTAACGGGTTCCGGCAACGCCTTGTCGCCGGTGTGGGTAACTCGCCCCGTGGCTAGCAACTGATTCCCCTGCCTCTCAACGACTATTGGAGAAACATGATGATCCCGGTAATTCTTTCTGGTGGTAGCGGTTCCCGTCTGTGGCCTCTGTCGCGCAAGCAGTTCCCCAAGCAGTTCCTGGCCCTGACCAGTGAACACACCCTGTTCCAGCAAACCCTCGAGCGCCTGGTGTTCGAAGGCATGGACACACCGATCGTGGTCTGCAACAAGGACCACAAGTTCATCGTCCAGGAGCAACTGGCCGCGCTGAAGCTGGAAACCCAAGGCATCCTGATGGAACCGTTCGGTCGCAACACCGCGCCGGCCGTGGCCATGGCTGCCATGAAACTGGTCAACGAAGGCCGCGACGAGCTGATGCTGGTGCTGCCCGCCGACCACGTGATCGATGACCAGAAGGCCCTGCAACGCGCCCTGGCCCTGGCCACCGTGGCCGCCGAGCGTGGCGAGATGGTGCTGTTCGGCGTGCCGGCGACCAAGCCGGAAACCGGCTACGGCTACATCCGTTCCAGCCAGGACGCCCTGCTGCCTGAAGGCGTGGCGCGCGTGGCGCAGTTCGTCGAGAAGCCCGACGAAAAACGCGCCGCCGAGTTCGTCCAGGCCGGCGGCTACTTCTGGAACAGCGGCATGTTCCTGTTCCGTGCCAGCCGCTTCCTCGAAGAGCTGAAGAAGCACGACGGCGACATCTACGACACCTGCGTTCTGGCCCTGGAGCGCAGCCAGGAAGACGGTGATGTGCTGAGCATCGACGAAGCCACCTTCGCCTGCTGCCCTGACAACTCCATCGACTACGCGGTGATGGAAAAGACCCAGCGCGCCTGCGTGGTGCCGATGTCGGCCGGCTGGAGCGACGTGGGCTGCTGGTCGTCGCTGTGGGAAGTGCACGAGAAGGACGACAACGGCAACGTCACCAAGGGCGACGTGGTGGTGCAGGACAGCCACAACTGCATGATCCACGGCAACGGCAAGCTGGTGTCGGTGATCGGCCTGGAGAACATCGTGGTGGTCGAGACCAAGGACGCCATGATGATTGCCCACAAGGACAAGGTCCAGGGCGTCAAGCAGATGGTCAAGACCCTCGACGAGCAGGGCCGCAGCGAAACCCAGAACCACCTGGAAGTGTATCGCCCGTGGGGCTCGTACGACTCGGTGGACATGGGCGGCCGCTTCCAGGTCAAGCACATCACCGTCAAGCCGGGCGCCAGCCTGTCGCTGCAGATGCACCACCACCGCGCCGAGCACTGGATCGTGGTGTCCGGCACCGCCGAGGTGACCTGTGACGAGAACGTGTTCCTGCTGACCGAGAACCAGTCCACCTACATCCCGATCGCCTCGGTGCACCGCCTGCGCAACCCGGGCAAGATCCCGCTGGAGATCATCGAAGTGCAGTCCGGCAGCTACCTGGGCGAGGATGACATCGAGCGCTTCGAGGATGTGTACGGGCGTACCTCTACACCGATCGAGCGTGGTGTTTCGGTGAAGACCATCGCGCAGTAATGCAACCCCTGGGGCCGCTTTGCGGCCCCGCTTTTTGAGCCACTCCCCATTTCGGGCTACGATGGTCAGACTCCGCGCAATCAAGGTCTGCCCGCCTCATGATCATCGGTGCCTTCCTCATCCTCACCTGGCTGGTGCTGCTGTTGCGCTACCCGGCCAAGGCCCTGCCGATCTCGCTGGCTGCCGTTTGTGGCCTGGGCCTGGTGGCCCTGTTCGTCGTCTGGCAGGACACCCGCGAAACCTCGCAACTGGCCCGCCTGGACCTACGCCTGACCTACGCCCCCGAACACTGCCCCGCCGACCGCGCCCTGCAGGTGCGCGTGAAGAACGGCAACGACGTGCCGCTGACCGAACTGCGCTGGCGAGTGGCTGCTTACGCTCCGGGCGATACCGTGAACCTGGCGGAGAACACCTACAACGCCCCGCGTTACCGTGGGCCGGGTGAACTGCAGCCAGGGGCCGAGTGGAAGGACTGCCTGCCACTGCCGCCACTGCGTTCCGGGTACAGGCCGCAGACCCTGGAGTTTCGGGCAGAGCATCTGCAAGGTACGTTTGCCAACTAATGTATCGCCTGTGCCGGCCTCTTCGCGGGTAAACCCACTCCCACAGGGACTACACAGGTCTCAAATTCTGTGGGGTACCTGTGGGAGCGGGTTTACCCGCGAAGAGGCCGGCACAGGAAAACCAATCCTCCCTGACAACAGGCCCCAACCATGCCCACCGTCCTGATCACCGGTTGTTCCAGCGGCATCGGCCGCGCCCTGGCCGACGCCTTCCGCGATGCCGGCCACCACGTCTGGGCTACCGCCCGCAAACCTGAGGATGTCGAGCAACTGAACGCCGCCGGTTTCACCGCCCGGCAACTTGATGTGAACGACAGCGAAGCGCTGGCCCGCCTGGCCGAGGAACTGGTAAACCTCGATATCCTGATCAACAACGCCGGCTACGGCGCCATGGGCCCGCTGCTCGATGGCGGTGTGGATGCCCTGCGCCAGCAGTTCGAAACCAACGTATTCGCCGTGGTCGGTGTTACCCGCGCATTGTTCCCACAGCTACGCCGCTCACGGGGCCTGGTGGTGAACATCGGCAGCGTATCAGGCGTGCTGGTCACGCCGTTCGCCGGCGCCTACTGCGCCTCGAAAGCAGCCGTGCATGCCCTGAGCGATGCCTTGCGCCTGGAACTGGCGCCGTTTGGTGTGCAGGTAATGGAAGTGCAGCCAGGAGCGATTGCCTCGCAGTTCGCCAGCAATGCCCAGCGCCAGGCCGAGCAGGTGCTGGCGACGGATTCGGCGTGGTGGCCGTTGCGTGAGCATGTGCAGGCACGGGCGCGGGCTTCGCAGGACAAGCCGACCTCGGCGGCGGTGTTTGCCCAGGGCGTGTTGGCAGCGGTCGGGAAGTCGCCGGTGCCAGCGGTGGTGCGGTTGGGGAACGGCAGTACGGCGTTGCCGTTGATGGCCCGGTTACTGCCGCGGCGGGTGCTGGATTGGGCGTTGCGCAAGCGGTTTGGCCTACTGCGGCCACTCTGATTGTTTGGTTGCCTGTGCTGGCCTCTTCGCGGGTGAACCCGCTCCCACAGGTACCCCACAGAACTTTGAGTCCCTGCGATCCCTGTGGGAGCGGGTTTACCCGCGAAGAGGCCGGCACAGGCAATACAGATCAGGCAATGGAACGCAGCACCCCGCCATCCACCCGCAAGGCAGCCCCGGTAGTGGCACTGGCCTGCATCGATGCCAGGTACACCACCATGTTCGCCACCTCCTCCACCGTCGCCAGCCGCTTGATCAGCGAGGTCGGCCGGTGCTCAGCCAGGAAGTTGGCTTCCAGCTCTTCAGTCGACACCCCCTGCTCCTCGGCCAGCTTGGCAAAGAAGTCGCCCACACCTTCCGAACGCGTAGGCCCAGGCAGAACCGAATTCACCGTCACCCCGGTGCCGGCCAGGGTCTCGGCCAGCCCGCGCGACACCGCCAGCAACGCAGTCTTGGTCATGCCGTAATGAATCATCTCGGTCGGGATCTGCAGCGCCGACTCACTGGACAGGAACACCACCCGCCCCCATTTGCGCTCGGCCATGCCTTGGGCATAGTGGCGCGACAGGCGAACGGCGCTGAGCACATTGACGTCGAAGAAACGCTGCCAGTCCTCATCCCCGATCTCGAAGAACGGCTTGGGCTCGAAGATGCCCAGGTTGTTGATCAGGATGTCGGTGTGCGGCACCTGGTTGAACAGCGTCTGCGCACCGGCCTGGGTGCCCAGGTCGGCAGCGATGCCGATGATGCGCGCCTGCGGCAGGCGTTCGCGCACAACTTTGAGGGCTTCGTCGACCCGGGCCTGGGTGCGACCGTTGAGGACCACTTCGGCCCCCGCCTCGGCCAGGCCGATGGCGATGGCCAGGCCGATGCCCGCGGTGGAGCCGCTGACGATGGCGCGCTTGCCGTTCAGGGAAATGTGCATCTGTGCCTCCTCATCTGTCTGGGAAATCGCTGGGGCTGCTCCGCAGCCCTTCGCGGGCACGCCCGCTCCTACAGGTTTAACTGTGGGAGCGGGCATGCCCGCGAAGGGCCGCTGGGCGGCCCCCTATGCCTTCTTCACAGGCTGCTCATCAAACGCCTGCCAGCCACCACCCAGGGCCTTGTACAGCCCCACCAACGCCTGCGACACCGCCGCCGAACTGTCGATCCACTGCTCCTCGCTGGCCAGCAAGGCCCCCTGCACCGTCAGCACATTGAGAAAGTCCACCGCCCCTTCCACATACTGGCGCTGGGCAGTTTCCAGGGCGATGCGGTTCTGCCGCACCGCCTCGGCCAGGTGGTCGCGGCGCAGCTGGCTGGCGTTGTACAGGCGTAGCACATCGTCGATTTCATGCCAGGCACCCAGCACCACCTTGCGGTAGTTCAGCGCCGCTTCCTGCTGCTGCGCCTCGCGCAGTTCCAGGGTGCCCTTGAGCCGGCCACCCTCGAAGATCGGCAGCGACAGCTGTGGCCCGAAGGCGAACCGGCGCGAATCCCAGGCGCCGAAATCGGACAGCTGCATGGCCTGGAACCCGACACTGCCCGACAGCCGGATGCTGGGGTAGAAGTCGGCCTTGGCCACGCCAATGCTGGCGGTGGCGGCATGCAGGCGGGCCTCGGCCTGGCGAATGTCCGGGCGGCGCTCGGCCAGTTCGGACGGCAGGCCAATGGCGAACTTCTGCTGCGGCGCTGGCAGTTCGCCGCCCTGCAGCAACTCGGCCTGCAGGCTGCGCGGCGGTTCGGCGGCGAGCAGGCTGAGAGCGTTGATCAGGTCATCGCGCCGCGCTTCCAGGCTTGGCAGGCGCGACTCGATCGAGGCGACCTGGGCACTGGCCTGGGCCACATCCAGGCGCGTGGCGACACCTTCGGCCTGGCGGTTTTCGGACAACTTCAGGCTGTGCTGGGCGACCTTGAGATTGTCGCGGGTCACATCGATGGTGTGCTGCACGGCGCGCAGCTGGATGTAGTTGCCGGCGGTTTCCGAAAGCAATGCCAGCAGCACGCCGCGGCGGTCGTTCTCGGCCACTTCGACCGTGGCATCGGCAGCCTCGACCTGGCGCCGCACACGGCCCCACAGGTCCAGCTCCCAACCGGCCACCAGGTCGCCCTGCCAGAGGTTGAAGGCTTCCTTGCCCGCCTTGCCGGACGGGTCACTCAGGCCTTCGGCACTGTTGCGCGAGCGGCTGTAGCCAGCGTTCACGTCCACCGACGGTACTTCGTCGGCAGCCACGGTGCTGCGCAGGGCGCGGCTTTGCAGCAGGCGGGCACTGGCCATCTGCAGGTCGAGGTTGCGCTCGGCAACACGCTGGATCAAGGCACTCAGGCGGGCATCGTGGAAGCTCTCCCACCAGCGCAGTTCCAGCGGTTCGGCCTGCGGCTGGCTGGCCGCCGCTTCACCTTGCAGCGGCGCCCACTGTTGCGGTGCCTGGCTGTCAGGGCGCTGGAAGTCCGGCCCCAGGGTGCAGCCAGCCATCAATACGGCCAGCAGCAACGGGCTCAAGCGTAATGCCGGTTTCATCGTGCGCTTACCTCTTTGCCGTCCAGCTTGTCGCCACGGGTGTCGATGGTCGCTTCCACCGACATGCCCACGCGCAGGCGGGCAAGCAGCGGCTGGCCGTCATCGAAAACGATCTTCACCGGGATGCGCTGCACCACCTTGGTGAAGTTGCCGGTAGCGTTGTCCGGCTTGACCGCGGCGAAGGTCACGCCGGTGGCCGGGGCGATGCTTTCCACATGGCCTTGCAGCTTCTCACCGGCAAAGGTGTCGACGCTGATGCTCACGGCCTGGCCAGGCTGTACGTGGGTCAGCTGGGTTTCCTGGAAGTTGCCGACTACGTAGGCCTGCTGCAACGGCACCACCGACAGCAGGCGGGCACCCGGGTTGACGTAGGCACCGACACGTAAGGCGCGCTCGCCAACCATGCCGTCCACCGGCGCGGTGATGCGGGTGTAGGACAGATCGAGCTGGGCCTTTTCCAGCCCTGCCTCGGCCCGCTTCAGCTGGCCGTCGGCACTGGCCACCTGGGCGGTAAGGATATCCACCTGCTTGCGTGCCGCTACCAGTGCAGCCTGGGCATTGGCCAGGCGTGCGCGGGCCTGGTCGACCCCGCTGCGCGCCTGCTGGGCGTTCTGCACGGTGCCGGCACCCTGCTCGGCCAGGCGGCTGTAGCGGTTGACCTCATGGTCGGCGAACGCAGCTTCGGCCTGGGCCGCTTTCACTGCGGCCTCGGCCTGGGCAATCAGCGACGCCTGGCGCTCGAGGGTGGCACGGGCATCGGCGCTTTGCGCCTGGGCCACCAGCAACTGCGCCTGCGCGGCATCCAGCGCGGCCTGGTAGTCACGGGCATCGATGGTCGCCAGCAACTGGCCGGCCTTGACCTGCTGGTTGTCCTCCACCAACACCTCCTTGATGAAGCCGGCGATCTTGGGCGCGACCACGGTGTAGTCGGCGATCACATAGGCGTCATTGGTGCTCTGGCGGTGGTCACTGCCGAACATCCAGGGGCCAGCGATGCCAGCCAGGACGGCCACGGCAAGCACCGAGCCGATGAACAGGGTTTTGCGGTTGTTGGTCATTTCAGTGTTCTCGAATTCATCCAGGGTTCAGGCCACCGCGCGCGGCGGATAGACCCGGGTAGGCACGAAAGGAATCAGGCAGATCAGGGCCACGGCAATGCAGGCCATGACCAGGTAGAGATCGGCCGAGGTCAGCACCAGCGCCTGGTCGTGGATGCGCCTGGCCAGGCCGGCTGCGCTACCGTCGACCAGCGGGGCGTTGCCCAGGCTGTCCACCAGGTGGTTGGAATGGAAGTGCCGGCGCAGGGTGCCAAGGGCGTCCAGCAGGCCACCGGCGATCACCGCGGCCAGGCCCTTGACGGTGTTGAACCAGCTGGAGGCGAACGGGCCTTCCTGCGGGGTCATGCCGTTGGTGGACAGCATCAGCAGCGGCAGCACTGCCATTGGCTGGCCGAACACCTGCAGCAGGTAGAACGGGTAGAAGTCGCCACGGATCCACTCGCTGGTCAGCAGGCTGCTGCCGACGCAGGACGCCGCCAGCATCGCCAGGCCGATGCCCAGCACCCAACGGCAGTCCACCGCGCGGATGTTGCACAGCGCCGCCGTCAGCGGCAGGGCGATCAACTGCGGCATGGCCACCAGCATCATCAGCGGGCTGGTCTGCGCCGGGCGGTAGCCCTGGATCTGCGCCAGGTAGGCCGACGGAATGCTGCCAACGCCCGAGAGCACGATCAGCACACCGGCCAAGGTCACCAGGGCGAAACTCAGGTTGCGCCGTGACAGCATGCGCAACTGGAAGAACGGCAGCGGCTCGGACCATTCGTTGTACATGAACAGCACCAGCAACAGCAGGCCACCGCCGAGCAGCCAGCAGATCAGCGGCGAATCGAACCAGCCCCAGCGGTCACCCAGCGACAGGCCCAGCACGATGCAGCTGATGGCGGGCAGGCCGAGCAGCACGCCGCGCCAGTCGAACTGCTTGAAGCGCTCCAGGCGCAGCGGGTCCTGCGGCAGGCCCCAACCGACGCAGAACATGGCCAGCGCCGAGGGCAGGATGATCTGCCAGAACGCCCACTGCCAACCGACGTATTCGGTCCACAGCCCTGCCAACGGCGTGCCGAGGTTGGGGCCGAAGGTGGCGGTGAGGGCATAGCAGGCCAGGCCATAGACCTTGATGCCCGGTGGCAGGAAGCGCAGGGCCACACTCATCAACATCGGCGGCAAGGCGCCAGAGGCGAAGCCCTGGAGCACACGCAGCAGCATCAGGCTGTGCAGGTTGGGGGCGAACGGTTGCAGCAGGCCGAGCACGGCGAACAGGCCGATGGCGCTCATGGTGAAGCGCCGCAGCGAGAACGTGGTGGCCAGCCATGGCGCGAAGGCCATGGCCGAAACCGAGGCGGCGCTGTAGACCGCCAGCAGCCAGGCGCCTTCGTCGGCACCGATGCCCATGGCCCCACGGATATCGGCCAGGGAGATCTTGGTCACCGACTCGTTGAGGCCCGCGCACAACACGGCCAGCAGCACACCGAACAGCCCGACCACTACCTGCAGGCCGAACGCAGTCTGCGCAGGCGCGGCCGGCGCGGGGGCGGCGGCAATCACGGCAGACGGGGCGGACAGGGAACTCATGGGCAGACATCTCCAGCAACAAAATTGCGACTGGAGCAAGTCTAAGAAGGTGGAATGCTGACGAAAACTGACTTATCGGTAGGTTTATGTTGCGTCAGGCGCAATCCACTTCAAAACCCAGTCGCCTGCTTCGCGGGTGAACCCGCTCCCACAGGGAAATCACAAACCTTGAGAGGTGTGTTGTACCTGTGGGAGCGGGTTCACCCGCGAAAAGGCCGGCCCAGGCAGAACATCACTCAAGGGTCGACACTGCAGCAAGCCTTCAGGGTCTGCCGCAACCACCGATGCGCCGGGTCATTGTGAAACCGTGGGTGCCATGCCTGCAGCACGGTCACTCGCTCCAGCGGCACCGGGATCTCGAACGAGCGCAGCGGCAGCCCGAGCTTGTGCACGCTGTTGAGGATGTTGGCCGGCATCGGCAGGATCAGGTCGGAATCCGGCAGCGAGAACAGCGCCGAGTGAAAACTCGGGGTAATCAGCGCCACCCGCCGCTGCACCTTGAAGTTGGCCAGTTCCACATCGATCGGCCCATTGGCTCGCCCACGGCGGGACACGCTGATCTGTGGATAACTGACAAAGCTGTGCGCCGTTATCGGCTGCTCGAAAATCGGGTGGTCGCGCCGTGCCAGGCCCACGTAGTAGGTCTGGAACAGGCTCTGCACCTTGATCTCCGGCCCCAGGTCCACGGTCGAGCTGATGATCAGGTCGGTACGCCCGTCGCGCAGCACGCTGTCATCATCGCCGCCGGGGCTTTCCGGCACGAAGCGCAGCACCGTGCGCGGTGCCTGTTCGTGCATGCGCCGCAGCAGCTGGGCGCCGTAGAGGGCGATGAACAGGTCGTTGGTGCGGATGTTGAAGGCCCGGTCAAGCTTGGGCAGGTCGACCTCGTCGCCACTGCGGAACACCTCGCCGGCCTGCTCCACCAACGCCGCCACCTGCTCGCGCAGGGCCAGCGCCCGCGGTGTCGGCACCAGGCCGCGACCGGCGCGCACCAGGATCGGGTCACCCAACGCATCGCGGATACGCCCCAGGGTCCGGCTCATCGCCGCCGGGCTCAGGTTCATGCGCTGCGCCGCGCCGACCACGCTGCCCTCGTCGAGCAGGGCATCGAGGGCGACGAGCAGGTTCATGTCCGGGAGTTGCATGGCCGTTTTCCGTTACAGCTGTGGGGAATGGCGATGGTAGCAGGTTGCTGGATTGCACCAGACGCAATGCGCTCGTGCGTAGTGGGGCATTTATCCTGAGGGTGGATTGAGCCAAGAATGAGGAATGGCAGGTTCGGCCTTTTCGCGGGTAAACCCGCTCCCACAGTGACTGCACAGGCTTGGAATACTGTGGCGCACCTGTGGGAGCGGGTTTACCCGCGAAGAGGCCAGAACAGACAACCCCTTAGCCAGCCTGAAACAAGGATTCCACATGCCCAGCCCTGTCCTGATCGCCATCGACGCCTCCCCTGCATCCACCGCCCTGCTCACCCTCGCCCGCCGCTACTGCCGCCCCGGCGAACACGAACTGCACGTGCTGCTGGCCATCGACTCTACCTTCGCCGTCCACGACCAACCCGCGCCTTACACCGCAGAAGAACTGGAAGAATACCCCGCCGCCTGCGAAGAGCAGCACCAGGCCGACCAGGCCGTGGCCGAGGCGGTGCGCGAGTTGCAGCAAGCCGGCTTCGCCAGCCGGGGCTGCATGGTGGCCGGGCAGCCGGTCGAGGCGATCGTGGCCAAGGCACAGGAACTGAACTGTGAACTGATCATCATGGGCCACCGCCACCTGTCGCGGCTGGGGCGGATGCTGGACCCGTCGATCAGCGCGAAGGTGATTGATCGAGTGAAGGTGCCAGTGTTGGTAGGGGCAGCGAGCTAACTGCACCGCTCCCACAGTTTTTGCGCCAGCCCCAAGAGCAGCGCATCACTTGTGGGAGCGGGCAAGCACGCGAAGAGGCCAGTAGCTGCACTACCTCACCCCGGATCATTCCTTGCTCGGCTTCACCACCACCGTACAAGTCGTCCCCGCCGCCAGCAAAAACCCGTCCGGCACTTCATCGATATGAATGCGCACTGGAACCCGCTGCGCCAGCCGCACCCAGTTGAAGGTCGGGTTCACATCGGCGATCAACTCGCGGCTCTGTGGGTTGTCGCGGTCGTAGATGCCGCGGGCGATGCTCTCCACGTGGCCCTTGATGCGCTCGCCGCTCATCATCTGCAGCTCGGCCTGGTCACCCACCTTCACATGCGGCAGCTTGGTCTCCTCGAAGAACCCGTATACCCAGAACGAGTTCTCGTCGACCACCGCCATCACCGCTTCACCGGTACGCGCATAGTCACCCTTGTGGATATTCAGGTTGGTCACGTAGCCGTCCACCGTGGCCACGATATGCGTGCGCTTGAGGTTCAGTTCGGCCGCGGCCAGTTCGGCAAGGGCCTGCTGGTAGTCCGCCTGGGCGGAGTTGGCGATGTTGCTGGCGTCGTCGCGGTTTTCCTTGGAGATCACCAGGTTGTCCATGTCGGCACGGCGCTTGGCGTTGACCTTGCGCATCTCCCAGGTGGCCTTGCGCGATGCAACCTGCGCCTTGGCCTGGTCGACCGCCAGCTGGTAGTGCTCGGGGTCGATCTGGATCAGCAGGTCGCCCTTCTTCACCCGCTGGTTGTCCTTGACCGGCACATCCACCACATAGCCAGGCACGTCGGCAGCGACGTTGATGATGTCGGCACGCACACGGCCGTCGCGGGTCCATGGCGTGGTCATGTAGTGCAGCCACAACTGGCGACCGATCACCACGGCAGCGGCAAGCACCAACAAGGTGGCGATCAGGCTGAAGAACTTTTTCATCGAAGGATTCTCACCAGTAGAGCGACAGCGCCAAAGCGCCGAACAGGCAGACGAACAGGCTCAGGCGCAGCAGCGCCGGGTGCCAGAAGAAGCGGTAGCCATCATGGCTGGCAATGAACCGGTCCAGGCCCCAGGCCAGGCCCAGGGCGAACAGGAACATCAAGGTCATGGTGGGCATGTACACGCCATGGAAGGCGATTTCACGGGGCATGGTTTCACGGAGCATCGTGCAGTCCTTTCGCCGGTGCCAACGGCGACTGTGGGTCGAGCAGGGAAGAACGGATGAAGTGCAGGTAGCTTTGCGCGCGGCGCAGCACCGAAGTGTCGAAGTGGCGGGCGAAGGGCTCGTCGGTGGCCTGCACGCGGGCGATGGCGTGGTCCACCGCCACCAGCGCGCGTTCGTGGTTGCTGGCGCTGGGCTGCAGGAACAGCCGGGCCAGGGCACGACCCATCACGCGGATCGCCTGGCGCCAGGGCTGCGACTCGGCGTAGGCCGGATGCACCGGCGCACGGGCCTGTTCCTTGCGCAGCTCGATGACGGCGTGGCCGATTTCCAGCACGGTGAACATCCAGCCCATCAACTGGCTCTGTACCTGCGGCTTGCCGGCTGCCAGGCCATAGGCCTGGTGCAGCAGGTCACGGGTGCGGCTTTCGAAGGCCGTGCCGATGCCGCGCAGGCGGCCGCTGATGGCGAACAGCACCTGCTCGCGCAGTTCCTGCTCCAGGCGGCTCCACAGCCAGCGGCTGTTGGGCGGCAGGATGATCGCACCGGCAGCGGCACAGACGAACATGCCGATGACCATGCCGATGTAGTCGTTGATGAAGGTGTATGGGTCATACACGGTGAGGTTGTTCGGCACCGAACCGATGGCGAAGAACACCAGCAGGCCGATGCCGTAGCCGGCATAGGCCGGCCGTGACGAAAGGAACGCGCCCAGCACGAACACTGGTGCCAGGACCATGCACAGCAGCGGGAAACCGTCGATCCAGGGGAACACGAAGAAGGTTTCGAAGAAGCCGACGAAGGCACCAATCGCCGTGCCGCAGGCCATCTGGAACGACATGCGCTTGGGGTTCGGCGAGGCTGCCGACAGGCCCACGGTGACGGTGGCGATCAGGGTCATCATGGCGCCGCTGGGCCAGTCGCTGAACAGCCAGTAGCTGCCCAGCAGCAACAGCACCGCCGAGGCGCGCACACCGGCGGCCAACGATACCAGCCAGCTGGTCTGCGCCACGTAGGGCTCATCCCACTGCTCGCGTTCGTGCCGGTGCGCAGCCAGCGAGGCGTGGGTTTCGGCGTAGCCGTACATCTCGTCGACGAAGCGGTAGAGCAGCTCGAAGGCGGTGTGGAAGTCGAGCAGGTCGGACTCGCTCGGCTCGGTTGCCAGGTACTCGGCGCGCAGGCCGCGCACCTGTGCCTGCAAGCCTTCCTTGTAGGCGGCCAGCTCCAGGGTCAGGCGTAGCGCATCGGCGTCGGTCAGCGCCCGGCCCACGTAGGGCTGCAACAGCTCCACCAGGGTGTTCAGGCCCGGCTCGATGGCGCCGACGATCTGCAGCGGGCCGCGGGCGCGCAGGCGCTCCAGCAAACGGTGCAGGGCATTGAAGCGCGTGGTGATGGCCATGAACTCACTGTTCATGCGCACCAGGCGACCGGAGCGCCGACGCATGTGCGGGTCTTCGAAGGCGGTGACGTTGCGCAGGCTCTCGAGGCCCACTGCTTCAGCGACGAAGCGCACGTTGCTGCTCTCGAAGCGGTCCCGCTGGCTTTCGCCGCGCAGGGCCTCGACCACCACCCCGGCGAACACGCCAAAGCGCTGGTACAGGGCGTTGCGCATGGCGGCACTGGCCGACTGCGGCAGGATCGCGGCGCTGACGAAGGTCGACACCAGAATGCCCAGGGCGATTTCCAGCACCCGCCATACCGCCGCCATGAACGCCTGGTCAGGGTGCTCCAGCACCGGCAGGCCGATCATCGCCGCGGTGTAGCCGGCCAGCACGAAGCCATAGGCGCGGAAGGTGCGATAGCGCATGGCACCGGCCGAGCACAGGCCTACCCACAGGGCCAGGCTGGGCAGGAACAGCTCGGTGTTCTGCGGGAATATGGCGATCAGCGCCACCATCATCGCCGAGCCGGCCAGGGTGCCGAGCACCCGGTAGAAGCTCTTGGCGAACACATGCCCGCTTTGCGGCTGCATGACGATGAACACGGTGATCATCGCCGTGCGCGGTTGCGGCAACTCCAGGCGCATGGCCAGCCACAGGGTGATGAACGCAGCGGCCAGCACCTTGAAGATGTACACCCAGGTCACCCCGTCGGTGCGCGCCCAGGCAAAGAAGCCCCGGCGCCACTCCAGGCTTTGCAGCCAGCGCACGGGCAAACTGGAAGTGCTCATTCGGCGTTATCCGGCTTCTTGTCGAAAATGGCCAGGGTGGCCGGCGTTTTCGGCGCGGCCTGGCGCTCCTCTTTCGGCACATCCTGACCAGCCTGCAAGCCACCGCCCAGGGCGGTGACCAACTCGGCATGGGCAATCAGGCGGGCAGCCTGCACCTGCTGTTGCACCTGCTGCTGGCGGAACAGCAAGGTCTGGGCGTTGAGCACGTTGAGGTAGTCGGTAAGGCCACGCTGGAAGGCGACCATGGCGATGTCGTAGGTTTTCTGCGCGGCCGCGACCGACCCGGCGGCGAAGTGCGACTGCTCCTTCATCGACTCACGGCGGATCAGCTGGTCGGAGATGTTCTTCAGCGCACCGACCACGGTCTGGTTGTAGCGCGCCACAGCCACGTCATAGCCCGCCGAGGCCACGCCCAGCTGCGAGCGCAGGCGGCCACCGTCGAAGATCGGCAGGCTGATGGCCGGGCCGACGTTGTAGTTGAACTTGCGCCCGGTGAGGAACTCCAGCGGGCCGCCGCCGGTTGCCATGAAACCAAGGCTGCCGACCAGGTCGACGTTGGGGAAGAAGCCGGCATGGGCGACATCGATGCCGCGCGCCTGGGCGGCCACCTGCCAACGGCTGGCGACCACGTCAGGGCGCTGGCCGACCAGTTCGGCCGGCAGGTTCGACGGCAGCTTCAGCGGCGCGGCCAGGGCCAGGCTCGGGCGCTGCAACTGCGCGCCCTCCCCCGGGCCCTTGCCGGCCAGGGCGGCCAGCTGGTTGCGGGCCAGGGCAATTTCTTCGTCCAGGCTGTCGAGCTGGCGGTGGGTTTCCGGCAACGGCGCTTCGGCCTGGCTGACTTCGAAGTGAGTGCCGATGCCGGCATCCAGGCGGCGCTTGGCCAAAGCGAGGATCTGCTCCTGCTGTTCCAGCTCGGCCTTGACGATATCGCGCTGGGCGAAGTGCAGGCTCAGCTGGATGTAGGCGCGCACCACGTTGTTCTGCAGCTCCAGTTGCGCCTGGCGGGCTTCGGCCACGCTCATGTGCGCCTGGTCCACGGCCTGCTCGCTGGCGTTGCGTTCGCGGCCCCACAGGTCGAGTGCATAGCTGAAGCCAATGGCGGCGTTGTTGTCCCAGGTGTTGGCACCGGACAGCGCGCCCGGGCCGTAGAACTGGTCTTCAGGCCAATTGTGGCGCTTGAGCGAGGCCTGGCCGTTGGCCTGGAGCTTTTCCGCCGATTCGACCACGCCGGCCATGGCCTTGGCTTCGCGCACCCGCGCCGCAGCCATGGCCAGGCTCGGGCTGCCGGCCACGGCCAGGGCAACCCAGCGGTCCAGCTGTGGGTCGCCATAGGCGTGCCACCACTGCTGGTCGGGCCAGTGGGCGTCGGTCGCGGCTTCGCGTATGGCCGCGTCGGTGGTCAGGGTGTTGGCTTGCAGCGTCTTGCTTTGCGGGGCAATGCCCCAGGTTCCGATACAGCCGCTCAGGGTGAGGGCAAGGGCACAGGCACTGAACGCACTGAGCGTTCTGATGATGCGACGCGGCACAGCTGCGATTTCCCGAGGAAGAGGTGAAGGGGCCGGGCAATTCTAGGGGGCGGCAGCACTGGCGATAAGCGTGGATTCCTGCGAATCTTTGTTACCAAAACAGCGATAATCCGCCTTTGGTCGAAGGCAACTTTTCATCTCTTTTACGTTACTTCGTGACACAATTTTGTCCTCTACATCGAGAGTGACCCATGGACACCCTGCAAAACATGCGTGCTTTCAGTTGCGTAGCCCAACTCGGCAGCTTTACCGCCGCCGCCGGGCAACTGGATACGACCACCGCGAACGTGTCGCGGGCGGTCTCCAACCTGGAAGCCCATCTGCAAACAAGGCTGCTCAACCGCACCACCCGCCGCATTGCGCTGACCGAAGCCGGCAAGCGCTACCTGATGCGTTGCGAACAGATTCTTACCTATGTCGAAGAAGCCGAGGCCGAGGCCAGCGACGCCCATGCCCGCCCGGCCGGGCAGTTGAAGGTGCACTCGATGACCGGGGTCGGTCAGCACTACGTGGTCGACGCCATCGCCCGCTACCGCGAATCGCACCCGGACGTGACCTTCGACCTGACCATGGCCAACCGCGTGCCTGACCTGCTCGACGAGGGCTATGACGTGTCCATCGTGCTGGCCACCGAACTGCCCGACTCGGGGTTCGTGTCCCAGCGCCTGGGCATCACCTACAGCATCGTCTGCGCCTCGCCCGCCTACATCGCCCGCCACGGCGTTGCGCACAAGCCTGCCGACCTGCTCAAGCACGCCTGCCTGCGCATGGTCAGCCCGGTGATCCCGTTGGAGAAATGGCTGTTCGACGGGCCGGAAGGCCAGGAGATGGTCAACATCACCAGCTCGCCGTTCATGGTCAATACTGCCGATGCCATGAAGACCGCCATCCGCAGCGGCATGGGCGTGGGCGTGCTGCCGATCTATTCGGCCATCGACGGCCTGCGCGATGGCAGCCTGGTACGGGTGCTGCCCGAGTACCGGCTGCAGGAGCTGAACCTGTACGCCATCTACCCGTCGCGGCAGTACCTGGATGCCAAGATCAAGACCTGGGTCGAGTACCTGCGCAACTCGCTGCCGGAGATTCTGGCAGCCCATGAGGCGGACCTGAAAACCCATCAGGTGATGATCGCCAACTAAAAAGCTGCTGCATTGCGGGGGCGGACAATGGTAGGTTGCTAACCATTGCCGGCCTCTTCGCGGGTAAACCCGCTCCCACAGGTACGCCACTGCCTTCCAGGCCTGTGCAATACCTGTGGGAGCGGGTTCACCCGCGAAGAAACCACCACCGCCCCACCGCCTTGCAGAGAAGTTGCCCGATGAAAAAGACCGTCCTGGCCTTCAGCCGTATCACCCCGGCCATGGCCGAACGCCTGCAGCAAGACTTCAACGTGATCGTGCCGAACCCCAAGCTCGGCGACATCAATGCCCAGTTCAACGAAGCCCTGCCCGAGGCCCATGGCCTGATCGGCGTTGGCCGCAAGCTCGGCCGGGCGCAACTCGAAGGGGCGGCCAGGCTGGAGGTGGTATCCAGCGTGTCGGTCGGCTACGACAACTACGACCTGGACTACTTCAACGAACGCGGCATCGCCCTGACCAACACCCCCGACGTGCTGACCGAAAGCACCGCCGACCTGGGCTTTTCGCTGATCATGGGCTGCGCCCGCCGCACCGCCGAGCTGGATGCCTGGACCAAAGCCGGCAACTGGCAAGCTACCGTCGGCCCGGCCCACTTCGGCAGCGATGTGCACGGCAAGACCCTGGGCATCGTCGGCATGGGCAACATCGGTGCCGCCATTGCCCGTCGCGGCCGGTTCGGTTTCAACATGCCGGTCATCTATTCCGGCAACAGCCGCAAGAGCGCGCTGGAGCAAGAGCTGGGCGCGCAGTTCCGCAGCCTGGAGCAACTGCTGGCCGAAGCCGACTTTGTCTGCATCGTGGTGCCGTTGTCCGATGCCACCCGCAAGCTGATCGGTGCGCGTGAGTTGCAACTGATGAAGCCGAGCGCGTTCCTGATCAACATCGCCCGCGGGCCGGTGGTGGACGAGGCGGCGCTGATCGAGGCACTGCAGAACGGCACCATTCGCGGTGCGGGCCTGGACGTGTACGAGAAAGAGCCGCTGAGCGATTCGCCGCTGTTCAAGCTGCCCAATGCCCTGACCTTGCCGCACGTTGGCTCGGCCACTGCCGAAACCCGCGAGGCCATGGCCAACCGGGCAATCGACAACCTGCGCGCGGCGCTGCTGGGTGAGCGGCCGCGGGATCTGGTAAATCCGCAGGTGTGGAAGGGCTGATAGGCCTCTACTGCCTGCACCGGCCCTTTCGCGGGTAAACCCGCTCCCACAGGTATTGCACAGGCTCTGAGGGCTGTGGGGTACCTGTGGGAGCGGGTTTACCCGCGAAGAGGCCGGTGCAGGCAACCCATTACCTATTTGGCCACCACAACACCCTCAGCCACCCTGGCCTTGGGCTTGCGAAACACCAGCACATTCCCCGCCATCACCGCCACCAACCCCAACAAGGCCGGCGCCGTCCACTGATACCCCTCGGCCACCGCCGACACGTTCAACGCCACCAACGGGAACAGCACCGTGCAGTACGCTGCCCGCTCCGGCCCCATGCGCCCGACCAGGGTCAGGTAGGCGGTAAAGGCGATCACCGAGCCCGGCACCACCAGGTACAGCAACGAGCCGATGTACCGCACGTTCCACTCCATGCTGAATGGCACGCCGCTGACCACGCAGAACACCGCCAGCATCACCGCCCCGTAGACCATGCCCCAGGCATTGGTAGTCATGGGTTTGAGCCCGGCCTTCTGCTGCATGCTCGACAGCATGTTGCCGGCCGAGAAGCACAGCGTGCCGAGCAGGGCCAGGCCAAGGCCGTACAGGGTTTCGCGGCTGGCCGCGTGGTGGGACAGCTCGGGCCAGAACAGCAGCCCCAGGCCAAGGAGCCCCAAGGCGCCGCCGCCGAGCACGTTGCTGGCGATCTTCTGGCCGAAGAAGATCCGCGCGTTGAGTGCATTCCACAGGGTGGCGGTGGAGAACACCACGGCGATCAGGCCGCTGGCAATCCACTGGCTGGCGCTGAGGAAGCAGATGAAGTTGACGCAGAACAGGCACAGGCCCTGGGCCAGACAGATCTGGTGGCCACGCCGGTTCATCGGCTGCAGGCGGCGGGTGAGCAGCAGGAAGGCGAAAAGGATCAGCCCGGCCAGGGCGAAGCGGTAGACGATCGAGACCGGAATGGCGACCACACCCAGTTGGAGTTTCAGGGCGATCCAGGTGGTGCCCCAGATCAGGACGGTTAGCAGGTAGAGTGACAGGTTCATGGCGGCGGTTCCTTGGGCCTTTCAGGATCGGTGCCCGGCGCTTCGCGGCTAAAGCCGCTCCCACAAGGACCGCGCTGCTCTCGAGGCTGGCGCGGTCCCTGTGGGAGCGGGTTCACCCGCGAATCGAGGGCGCAGCCCTCGCCGAGGCATTTCAGTGTTCTCCTGTCGAACACCCACGCGCTTGCACAAACTTGCGCATTTGTCCTGCGGGTAGCTGTAAGCCTGGCCAAGGCGCAGTAGGATGGCTGGCAAGAGGAACCGCCCATGACGCCACTCACCCAGCTGCAAGTGTTCAACGCCATGCACGCCTCGCCCCACGCCCGGCTGGAGCTGAGCGCGCACCTGGGCGACGGGCTGGCGGCGGCGTTGTGGAGCAACCGCGACGATGCCCGCGACTACCAGGCACCGAGCCATCACACCCTGTCGTGCTACATCGCCGACGGCACCGGCACCTTTCGCCGCCAGCGCCCCGGCGACAAAGGGGCGCCCGACAAGCTGTGCGTGATGCCGGCCGGGCAGGAATCGAACTGGGTGGTCAATGGCGCGATCCGCCTGGCGCACCTGTATGTCAGCGAGGCGCAATTCGCCCTCGGCTGCGTGCGCCTGCTCGACCGTGAACCGCGTGAGCTGCAACTGCAGGAGGCGACCTTTCTCGATGACCCGCAGCAGGCCAAGCGCTTTCGCCAGCTGATAACCCTGGACTGGGATGAACCTGGCGAACGCTTGCTGGCCAGCAGCCTGGCGAACGAGATCGTCGACCACGCGCTACTCAACCAGGTCGGGCTGCGCCAGGGCCTGCGCCTGAAAGGCGGGCTGGCACCGAGCCTGCGCCGGCAAATGGTCGACTACATCGAAGCGCACCTCGACCAGCCCATCACCCTGGGTGAACTGGCCTTGCGCTGCAACCTGTCCGAATACCACTTTGCGCGCATGTTCCGCGCCAGTTTCGGGCTGCCGCCGCACCAGTACCTGCTGGCCCGGCGGCTGCATCGGGCCTGCCAGCTGTTGCGGCTGGGGTTGATGCCTTTGGGGGAGATTGCCCTGTTGTGCGGGTTTGCCAGTGCCAGCCATTTCAGCAACCGGTTCCGCCAGGCGGTCGGTGCAACGCCTGGCGAATACCGTCTGGCCTTCAATTCGTGAAACTGGGGCCGCTTTGCGGCCCTATCGCGACACAAGGCCGCTCCTACAGGGGTACGCGTTTCCTTGTAGGAGCGGCCTTGTGTCGCGATAGGGCTGCAAAGCAGCCCCAAATGCCTAGAACTCGAAGGTACTGGACAAGCTCACCTGCCGCGCATCGCCAATGGCCACAAAGTACTGGTTCACCGCCGAGCTGTAGTAAACCTTGTCGAACAGGTTCTTCACATTAAGCTGCAACAGCACCTTGTGCTCGTCGAGCCTGGTCTCGTAGCTGGCAAAGGCATCGGCCACGGTATAGGACGGCAGGTCGAAGGTGTTGGTCGGGTTGCCAGCGCGCTCGCCCACGTACCGTGCCCCCGCGCCAATGCGCAGGCGATCGCCGCCGAACAGGCTGCCATAGTCATACACCGCCGACAGCGAACCACTGTGGCGGGCCACGTTCTGCAGGCGGTTGCCCTTGAGGTCCGGGTCCTTGGTCACTTGCGCATCGGTGAAGGCGTAGCTGCCGATCAGGCTCCAGCGCTCACTCAACTGGCCGGTCAGGTCCAGCTCGACACCCCGTGAGCTGACCTCTCCAGCATTGCTGTACACCGTTTCGCGCGTACTGGTATCAAAGTTGGAAACCAGCACGTTGCGCTTGGTGATGTCGAACAACGCCAGGGTTCCGGTAAGGCGGCCTGGCATGTCGAGCTTGGCGCCCAGCTCCCACGATTTGCCCTCCTCCGGCGCCACCGACGAGTCAAGCACCACATTGCCGACCAGCGGCGCGATGGTGGAGTTGGGCTTGAACGACTCGCTATAGCTGCCATAAAACGACAGCTGCTCGTCCACCTTGTAGACGATACCTGCATGCGGCACCCACGCCTGGCCATTGATGTCGGTGTTGGCCTTGAACGGGCGGCCGCGGCCGGCGTATTGGTCGAACTGCTGGAAGCGCGCACCGGCCACCAGGATCCAGTGATCATCCAGGTGCAGCGCGTCCTGCACGAACAACGCGTCGGTGCGTAGCTTGTCGGTCTGGTCGCTGTCACTGGCTTTGACGGTGGTGCCCTCCACTTCCTGCCCGTAGATCGGGTTCATGTAGCTGAAGGTAGATTGGGCGCTCTGCCGGATCAGGTCCCCACGAAAGACCTTGCGGTCTTCATGATCGACACCGAACAGCAGGTCGTTCTGCATCCCGACCAGTTGCACATTGCCGGCCAGGCTCAGGGTGGCGAACTGGTCACGGCTCATGGCGTTGTGGGTGCCGTCGATGCTGCGCGACAGCGTGCCGCTTTTTTCATTCACGCCGGTCACCCGCACCTGGCTGGCATCATAGGTTTCGCGGTTGAAGCTGTAGCCGAAGTGCAGCTTCCAGTCATCGGCCAGTTGGTGGTCGACTTCCAGTCGGTACAGGTCGGAACGCCCCTCCATGTCGTTGAAGGGCTCGTCCAGGCGCCGCGTGGCTGGGATATCCAGCGGGTGGCCGTTGTTGCCGAACGCCGTGCCACGGTCGAAGGGGTAGAGAAATTCGCGGTGCTCGTAGGCCAGTACCACCTGGGTGTCTTCGCCCAGCCAGGCCAGCGACGGCGCTACCAGCGATTCGCGGTGCACGCCGTAGTTGCGCCAGTAGTCTTCATCTTCGTGGTCGACGATCAGCCGATAGGCGAAGTTGCTGTCGCCCAGCGCGCCGGTGCTGTCGAACCCGCCACCGCTGCCGTTCTTACCGCTGCCGTAGGTCGACCCGCGCACGGTCAGGGCGTTGTACTGCCCGAGTTGCGGGCGCTTGCTGACCACGTTGATGACCCCGCCCGGGTCCTGGATGCCGTACAGCAGCGAGGCCGGGCCCTTGAGCACTTCGACCCGCTCGGTGCTGGCGTTGAGGCTGCGGCCCTGCACGATGGGCATGCCATCGCGCATGATCGAGCCGTCGCGGTTGTCGCCGAAACCGCGCTTCATCACCGTGTCGGAGGTGCCACCGAAATTGTTGCCCTGGGTGATGCCGCTGACATTGGCCAGGGCGTCATCGAGGTTGCGCGGAGCCTGGTCACGGATGACCTGGGCCGGCACCACGTTGATGGCTTGGGGGATGTCCTGGCTAGCGCCCTGCCCGCGCATGATCGAGGCGGTAGCCGGGGGCTGGTAGCTGTAGTCGTCCAGTTGCGAGGTCACGGTGATGGCCTGCAGGTTGAGGGCGCCGGAGGTGTCCACTGCTTCAAGGGTGAGCGTGCGTGCATCGACGCGGCGCCAGGCCAGCCCGGTAGTGCCCAGCAACTGTTGCAGGGCCTGTTCGGCGCTGAACCTGCCGTTCAGCGCCGGCGCCTGCACGCCTGGCAGTTCCAGGGTGTAGACCACGCTCTGGCCGGTGGTGCGGCTGAAGGCGCCAAGTGCCTGGGCAAGGGGTTGCGCTGGCTGGGCGAAGGTGTACGCCTGCTGCTGCTCGGCGGCACAGGCCAGGGGGGCGACAGCGAATGCCGGGAGCGCGGAAAGGCCGAGCCAGAGAGGGACGCAACGCGGGGTGAACTTCATGGACGCTGACCTGTGAGAGGGATATGACTGCGAATGAATCGCACTTCCACTCATTACACGGATGCCACGTCCTGTTACCTCACCCGCTATCTGAAAATATTTTTGCCTGTGCCGGCCTCTTCGCGGGTGAACCCGCTCCCACAGGTACTGCACAGGATTTGAAACTTGCGCCCTTCCTGTGGGAGCGGGTTCACCCGCGAAGAGGCCCGCACAGGCGACTACCGGATCAGGGTCAACCGCCCCAGCACTGTCTGCCGCGAAAAGCCCATCACCTTCCCTAGCGAATCCAGCGCCAGCAACGGCTCGGCCACGGGGAAACTGCCACTGACCTTGCGCTGCCCCAGTTCACCATCAAGCAGCAGGATGCGCCCCGGGTAATAACGCCCCAGGTCCTCGACCACTTGCGCCAGCGGCACCTGGTAGTAATTCAGCCAGCCCTGGCGCCAGGCCAGGCGGTTGTCGCTGTCCACCGTCAGGGTGTCGCCGACTCGGCCGGCAGCGTAAGCCGCCTGCTGGTTGGCCGTCAGTTCACGCGCTGCGGCGCCCGGTGCCGGGCTCACCGCCACGCGCCCGCTGCGTACCGTGACCTGGGCGCCCTCGCCCTGCTCGCGCACTTCGAACTGAGTGCCAAGCACGCGCACCTCGCCGCCGGCAGCTTCCACCACGAACGGCGCGCCGGTATGCGTGACCTGGAAGAACGCCGCACCATGCAACAACCGCACGCGGCGCTCGCCCTGCACAAAATCGACTGCAATCGCGCTCCCCGCATCCAGTGTCACCTGCGACTGGTCGGCCAAGGTCACCTGGCGGACTTGACCAGCACTGCTGTAGTCGGCCTGCAGGTCCTGCAGCCACAGGCCCGGGTGCCAACCACCGGCAACGCCCACGGCCAGTACCAGGCACGCAGCCACCGCCAGCGCCGCGACCCGCTGCCGCCAGGGGTGCCTGGCCGGTGGCCTGGCCATCGCATCCAGGTAACGTTGCAGGCTTGCCTGTTCTTCAGCGGCCAGGCGCGCCGCCGGGGCGGCGCTGTTCTGCCACAGCGCCTGGGCCTGGGCGTAGGCCTCACGGTGCCCAGGGTCGGCCAACAGCCAGCGCTTGAACGCCGTGCCCTCGGCTTGCGCAGGCTGCTCGTTGATGCGGCTGAGCCATTGCAGTGCAGCCCGGGACTGCGCCTCGGTGATCGGCGGTAAACGGCTCATCGACGGGCACTCCCTGGCCGGCGTGGGGTGGACGCGGGCTCGGCAACACTCGCCTTGCACGCTTCGAGGGCGCGCATCATATGCTTTTCCACAGCACTCTGGGACAGTTGCATGGCCTTGGCGATCTCGCCGTACTTGCAGCCGTGGATACGGTTGAGCAGGAAGATCTGCCGGGTGCGCTCGGGCAAGGCGCGCAAGGCAGCGTCGATGCGCTGCAAGTCGTGATCGACCTCCACGGCCTGTTCCGGGGCCTGGGCCATGGCCGCTTCATCCAGCGGCAGCACAGCTTCGGCCACGCGCTCGCGGCTGCCTTCGCTGCGCAGGTGGTCGATGGCCAGGTTGCCGGCGCAACGCAGCAGGTAGGTGTCCAGCGCCTCGACCTTGACCTCGGGGCGACGCCAGAAGCGCAGGAACAGTTCCTGGACCAGGTCCGATGCCGTCGCCCGGCAGCCGACCCGGCGGCTCACCAGGGCCTCCATTCGTGCCCGCTGGGCCTGGAACACCTGGACGAAGCGCGCACGCCCGCCGCCGCTTTCGGCATCCGCCTCGATCATGTCGCCCGGCTCGCTCACCTGGTCACTCGGCGAACACGGCCAACAACGGCCCCAGCACCACGCTGGCGGCGGCCAGGCCCAGCAACAGGCGGGGCTGGTATGGCAGGCCGAACACCCACAGGGTCACCCCGGCCATCATCACTGCGGTCCACTCCACCAGGCCATGGGCCCAGCCACGCAGGTGCACGCTGAGCACCAGCGACAGCACCAGCAGCAGCCAGCCGGCGCTGCGCAACAGGCGCAACTGCCCGGGGCGCGGCTTGCGCCCGAGCAGGTCGACGAAGTGCTTCTCCATGGCCAGGCACAGGGCAACGAAGCCGGCGTAAGCGATCAGTGCATTACCCAGCATCAGCTCGCCTCCGCCGTTTCAGTGCTCGGCTTCTTTGCTGCACGCGGGGCCCGCTTGGCCACAGGTTTCGGGCTGTGCAACATCTTGCCGGCCAGCCAGGCCAGGAACAGGCCGGTGCCCAGCGCTGTCAGGTCGAAGCCGGCCATCGCCCAGTCACCCGCCGGCAGCGAATGGTTCAGGCCCTGGCCGGTGGTCAGGCCGTTGAGCAGCGGCAGCAAGGCGAAGGCCAGCGCGCCCAGCGCCAGTTGCTCGCCCCATGCCCGGCGCCCGCTGCGCAGAACGGCGTGCACCAGCGACAGGCCCCAAACGGCGAAGAAGGCGTTGACCTCCCAGTCGGCCCGGCCTTCGACACCCATCGGGATCAGGCGGTTGGCCCAGAAGAAGCCTGCCACGGCCAGCAACAGGCCGCTCATGCTGGCGATATTGAGCACCTCGACCAGGCGCAGTTCGCCCGGCAGGCGTTCGCTCTTGGCATGCTTGAGCTGACGCTTGCCCAGCCACATCACCAGCCCGGTGCCGATCACCGCGGTACCGGCCACGCCGAAGCAGAAGTACAGCCAGCGCAGCCAGGGCCCGGCGAAATTGCCCATGTGCAGGCCGGCAAAGCTGAAGGCGGTCATCATTGCCCCGCTCTCCGGCTTGCCCTGGCTCAGCAGCACACCGCTGGCGCCATCGAAGGTCCAGTTGGCGCTACGCCGGTAAGCCACGTGGTCGGCAGCCGATTGCGTGAAGGTAACGCGGGCATTGCTGTCGCCGGCATTTTCCACCTGGATACGGCCGATACGCGCGCCCGGTTGCAGGTCCTGCACCTTGGCGTACAGGCTCGGCAACGGTACCAGCGGCGCGGCCACATGGGCCGCCTTGGGCGCATCGTTACGGCCGAACAGGTCGTTGAAATACTTGCCGGTGTCATTGCCGTAGCTGGCCATGATGCCCGCCGGCATCACCATGTACATGAACAGCACCAGGCTGCTGTAGCTGATCATCAGGTGGAACGGCAGCACCAGCACGCCAATGGCGTTGTGCCCGTCCAGCCAGGAGCGCTGGCCCTTTCCGGGGCGGAAGGTGAAGAACTCCTTGAAGATCTTCTTGTGGGTGATGATGCCGGTGACCAGCCCCAACAGCATGATGAAGGCGCAGAACGTCGACAGCCAGCGGCCGAAGGGGTATGGCATCTGCAGCTGGAAGTGGAAGCGGTAGAAGAACTCGCCACCGCGACTGTCGCGTGCCTCCACCGGCTGGCCGGTCTGGGTATCGAGGGTCCTGGTGACGAAGCCGCGTGGCCCGCCATTGGGGTCGCGATAACCCACGCTCAAGGCGGCCTCGCGTGCGTTGGGCATGCGGATCAGCCAGGTGCCCGAATGCCCGGCGTTGTCCTGCAGGTACTGCTGGGCTATCTCCAGGCTATGGGTCGGGTCCAGAGCATGGCTGCGCACTTCCGGCTGCGACCAGTGGGTGATTTCTTCCTTGAAATACGACAGCGTGCCGGTGAGGAAGATGGCGAACAACAGCCAGCCGAAGATCAGGCCGGTCCAGGTGTGCAGCCAGGCCATGGCTTGGCGGAAGCCTTCTTTCATGGGGTTTTCATCCAGTAGGCCAACCCGCTGATCACACCCAGCAGCACGCTTGGCGCCAGCACGCCCAGCCAGGCGCGCAAAGCGCTGCGGCAGGCGAAGCACCAGATGAATGCCAGCAGGTAGAAGACGAATGACAGCAGCAGGCCGGTGAGCGTGGCATCGACCTGTGGCAGCGGCGCTAGCAGGATAATGCAGACGCTGGCCACGGACGCCAGCAGGTAGCCGCCCAGCAGCGCGGCCAGGCTGCGTGAAGTCACGGCCAGGCGATAGCTGAGCGAGAGACCGGCGGTTTTGCGCGTCATGGCGAAGGCCCGGGCGTTTTCGGGCCTGCAATAATAATGATTTCAATTCTCATAAGCAAAGGCCGAGCGATGAGCCGCCTGCTGCCTTGAATGCAACAAGAAATTTATTTTCAAAAAGGGCTTGAATTCGTTTCGCCGTTGCCTGACCTTAGAGTCAAGAGGCGCAGAAATTCCAAGGGTCTCAAAGGCCTAGGCGCGTCTCCATGCGAGCAAGCTGAATAAGGATTGAATCATGCAAATCCAGGTCAACAGCAGCAACCATTTCGAAGGCAACGCCCGGCTCGACCAGTGGGTCCGCAGCACACTGCAGAACTCGCTGGAACGTTACGAAGACGACCTCACCCGCATCGAGGTTCACCTGCGCGACGAGAACGGCGCCAAGCCCGGACCGCATGACAAACGCTGCCAGATGGAGGCTCGCCCCAAAGGCCACCAACCGATTTCCGTGACCCACACCGCCACTTCGCTGGACCAGGCGGTCGATGGTGCCGCCACCAAGCTCAACCACGCGCTGGAACACTTCTACGGCAAGCTGCGCAGCAAGCGCGGCGCCCTGGAACTGAGTGACCCGGACGCCTGATCGGCAATGCAAACGCCCGGCCTGATGCCGGGCGTTTTCGTTTGTATCGATCGATGGCGCTGAACCAACAGGTAATTTCCCCGGTCAACTTCTGCACTCATTCACAGCAGAAGCATGACCATGAACAACCCATTCGAACGAATCAGTGCTGCATTCGCCCCCGAATACCGGGTCAACCTGAGCATTGCAAACCTCGACGGCAGCATCATGCTGACCCTGTCCGACGACGCTGGCGTGGTCGCCAAGCGCCTCATCACCCAGGCCCAGCGCAATGACCCGGTACGCCTGCAGCGGGTAATCGACAGCATCCGCCTGGGCTTGGCCATCGAACACAGCCAGAACCCTCTGCAGGTGCTGGCCGCGCTGACCCGTGACGCCCGCCACGAGCCGCGCCATTTCATCGCCAACTGAGGGCTACTTGCCCTCCTCCACTTCCTTGCCGTTGGCATCCAGCACCTTGGTCGAGGGGTAGCGGTACGAGGCGTAGCGCACCACCAGGATCGCGAACGCCAGCAACAGGATGCCACCGCACACGTACAACAGCCCTACGTCCGGCGCCTTGTGGTGCGAGACGTCGCCGATCAGCAGGCGGGTCAGCGCGGTGATGGCCACGTACAGCAGGAAGCGGATCGGCATGTGGTTGGTCTTGACGACACCGAAATCCTGCGCTGTCACAAAAAATACATTTTAAAATCTTGAAAAAATCTTTAATGATTATTGCGAACAACGTTGGCTCTATTCCCTTACAAAGCATCTGGATATACGAAGCAGCGAAAAAATCTCCTGGAACAAGGAGATAGAGCCAGTCGAAGACTGCTCAAGCCCCTCTTCAGATAAACCTCCGCCATCATTCACTTTACCTGCCGCTACGCACCACTATAGTGCGCAGCAGCATAGCCTCAGCTTATTTATCAACAACCCAATGATTTAGAATCTCATCACCACACTTTCTAACGGACGCCAATATAACTGCTCGTTTTTCAGCATCATTCTCTTCATGTGCGATCCTGACCTGTTCAGCAAGTTCAACATGCATCTTATCTGCTGGGTCATATTTAGGCAAGTTCATATGCTTGAATATATTCCCTACCTGAATAGCAATGTTATGACTTTCTACATACTCCTTCACCATCTCAGAATTTAGTATTCCGCATAGGAAATAAGCTGGTGCAGAGTCATCAAAAGCCACAAAATAGACTTTATGATCTGGAACAAACGGTCGCGGACCGATATGTGGAACCTCTCCCATTCCGGCCACTGCCGCTGAAAAACTTCCAGACATTTCAGCCCATACTACCTTCCAAGGTTTAAAGGTAAAATCACCCACGTTATAAATTGCATAATATGGAGCACCGGGCATCCTACCTTTATAGGTGGACCTACTTCTCAAAACCTCTTCAAAAGAGCTGAAATAGGCCTTAGTCTTCGGCAGGGAACCCAGTTTTTTTATAGAGTCTGCATATGATTTCTGGACTATTCCGGTATTAGGAACCAATGTAAACAAGCCATGCGCAGGTTTGAAATAACAAGCTTCAAAATCACTCGCCCCCTTAATCAAAGGGAAAAGCATTTCTGCTTCGAGGCGAACAGAGCGTGCAGGCCCAATGTCACGCTTACCCGCCTCTGGTCTTGTCTTTATCTGAACCAATCCATTGCTCAACACCTTCTCAATAGGCACGAAATAGACACCATTGAGGTCTGCAGTTATCCCTTTACGGCCAGCAACCCAAGCCGAAGCCCCAGCCAAAGCGCTAATAGCTCCCCAACGGCCAGGAGTTAGAATAGCCCAAGGACTTCCCTCATCACCAACAGGAACGGCTTCTTTATCAGCAACACTCACTGCGTTCAAAACAGCTTGAAGACTGGAAGAAGGCTTGATAGATCTTCCACCCTTTTTTACAGCATCCCATACCCGATAGGGTATAGGATAAGCAGGTGCCGCAACGCCTTTTTCAAAAAGCACGACAGCAGTTTTATTAGCAGCATCCGGAAACGGCTTAAGGCTTTGTAGATCCTCAACAAATTTCGGATTCAGCCAGTTATTCTCATCAACTTTAAATTTTCTAAACCCTGAAGACGACGGCGATTGAAAAATGCTTTGTGTTATAACAAAGGCTAATTTTCCACCTACCTTCAGCCACTTATCCCCTGTTGTATAGGTTATAATTGCCGAAATATCTAATTCGTTACCACCATGAAACTTAGTCTTTGAAAAAATAGAATACTGTTCGCAGGTAGGCTTCACCCTTTCGCGATACGCCTCTGGCAATTTAGACCAACGTACCCACGGTGGGTTGCCACATACCAAGTCAAATTGACCAGCAGTTGCTGACCAGAAGAAATTTCGGACAATCCTAAACCAGATTCCATTCCAATTCTGCCTATGCAAATTTAGAACCTGATCATAGGTTTCATTAAGCGGCTTGCGCCATGACTCTATTTTTTCCAGCGAAATCAAACCTGAATTGATGAGACTCTTTTCAGCCTCTTCATATTCCTGATCACTCTCAACCGACTCGCCCATTATCTCGAAAACCTGATCCAGCAATGCTCTGTCCCAAGCGAGAGCGCCTGGCAAGCGTATATTCAGTTTCGCTACCTGGCTGCCAATGTAATAAGAAACCACATCATCTTCCGACGAAGGATCATTCGCGGGAGAGTAAATCGCATCAGCAAGCAAAATAGGGATTTCAACATCCTTGCCTGCGCACTCTCTAAGCAAATCAGCGATCTCCATAACGTAATTTACACGCGCTGTTTGCACTGCAAGAGGGTTAAGGTCAAAACCCCAGACGTTTTCACAAATGAGATCTACTGTAGAAGCAGCATCAAGCCCAGCCTCTCGAGCGGCGTTCCTCTTTCTTCTTATCATCTCGATTACAAAAGAACCAGAGCCGCAAGTAGGATCCAAGCCCCTAACACTCAACCAATCAGCCACGTCGGCGCTTGATAGAGTATGTTCAACGAGCCAATCAGGAGTATAGAACTCACCAAGACTTTTACGCAGCGTTTCAGGGACTAGCCCTTGATAGAAATCCCTTAGAACATCGCGAGTCCTCTCTAATCGATCAGTGCGATAAAGCGCAAGCTTACCAAGAACTCCTCTCAACGCTTCGACAATTGAATCTTTTTCCGGATCAATCCTACTTGCATCCAGATACCAACTAAATATCGCTTCCTCGATAAAACCCTTGATACCAGCCTCAGTATAGATTCGTCCTCTTTCGATATCAGAATCCAAGCTTTCTATCAATTGATTACCATCAAGTAGAAACGCAATTCTCTGAGCAGGGCTGACTTGTGAAGATAAATTGTGTGCTGAAACAATTTCAGCCGCCAATAGTTTTATCACTAACGAGTTGTAGGTATGGATTACAAAAAGGCGTCCCGACATTGCCTGAGCAGCTGTCCCACTCCACTTGAATCTCAGAGTAGTATTGATCGCTTTTTGCTGCTCCACTGACAAGTCAGCGACTTGACCGTAGAGAGTCTTCCACTCTTCAAACAGCATTTTTATCTTGTTATTATTTGCATCTTCGAGACTGCGAGCCAACGCATCCGCCAAGCACTGCATCAGCGCAATAGCTTCGTGCGAGCTTTGCCCAAAATCCTCAATAAGATTTTCAGATGTTACTGCCCTACGATAATTATTTCCGATGGCTTCAATTACGAGTTTTACTGAAGCTTCTGAAAATGGCAGAAGATGCTGAGTAGTTATTTTCCCACTAACAACCTGAGCAAAGCATACATGATCGCCATCTATGGCTATTCCAATATACTCATCTTGCGGAATTCCCTGTTTTTCTGACTGGCGAACAATATATTTTAGAAGCCGATCTTCCGTAGCCTCGATAAATTTCGGACTGCTTTTTGAGCCATTGAAAAAACCAGGAGCCTTAAACTCAATAATTACATTATTGTAGCTGGCATCTTGTTTTGCTCTTTCAGCATCAAAATGAATACCAAGCGCATTTTCGATAGCCGAAATCCAAGCAACTCGAACCTCCTCCTCATTAGCCCAAGGACGATCTCGCTTGATGCTTATCGCATCATAAACTTTCTTTTCCAAGCCACTCTCCAACATTATCACCAGCTTACGCTGAAACTCAAAATTGGTAGTATTCTATACCATTACAGAGCTGATTGGAATGGCCAGCGCTTAACCCCATACAACATTTTTACTCTTTTAACTCCCTCTAACCTTACAATCCGCATCGAACTTAAAACACCCAAAAAAGGTATTAAGTATTAAATTGGATACATCACATCTAAGCACATAGACAACAGGAGCAGATTTAATTCACTAAAAATACGCACAAAAAAAGGCCGCATAATAGCGACCTAATTCATTGGTTTGTTGTCAGTCTGTCTTTTCTTTCACTGAAGGGAAATGTGCCGAAGCATATCGCACAACCAGAATCGAAACGGAAAGCAGCACCACGCCACCGGTGAGGTAAAGAATCCCTTCATCTGGCGATTTGTGATGCGACACATCGCTAATCAGCAGTCGAATCAGGGCTGTCACGCCGATGTAGAGCAGAAACCGCAATGGCATATGATTTGTGCGGAAATAGATTCCACTCATAGCAAGCAGCTCGAGATAGATGAACAGCAACAGAATGTCATCGACGCTGATTTTGTCTTGATGGAGCATGTCAATGAAGGTGGTGATACCCGCGTAGACCGTGATCGCCCCGATCCCGAAAAGCGCAAGGTAATGGAACAGCTCAACCCCCAGGTTCCCAAGGCTGTTTGCCCCCGCATGAACCCTTACGCGCATCCGATCCGCCCATTTCATACCCACTCTCCCCGCACACGCCGAAATCGGCAAAAAAAATCAACACAGCATTTCAGAACAAAAAAAGAAAGCCTACGCCATAAACCAATGATTTCTTGGGTTTTAGAAAAATCATGCACTGAGAAAAAATGTTAGTTACAGGATGGTTGGTCTTGAAGTAGATACCGACCATCGCCCCCAGCTCCAGGTAGATGAACAGCAGCAGGATGTCATCGACACTGACCCCGCCCTTGCCGAGCATGTCCAGGAACGTCATCACCGCCGCATAGGCGGTGATCGCGCCAATGCCGAACAGCGCCAGGTAATGGAATGCCTCGACGCACAGGTTGCCCAGCGAGTCGGCCGAGCCGTGCAGGCCCTTGCGCAGCTTTTCTGCCCATTTGATGTTCACGATGTTCCATTCCCCGATACGTCTTGAAGGATGATGCGTCACCGGCGTGACGCTTGTGCCATGCAGTTAAAAGGCCAGGCCCCTGCCTTGGAAGGCGACCGATTGCCGCAAGGCACCTTCAGGCGTGGCAAGTTGCCAGAAGCGAGCAGCCACCGTGGTGCATCAGGCCTTGCTACTGCAGCCCAAATCGCCGGCTTCGATCCTGATGATGACCTCAATGCATGAGCTGGAGACGTTGCGGGCTTTGCTTGAGTCGGCACTGGTTCAGGTGCAGAGGCCCGCTGAGCCTCGGACTTTGCACTGAGGCTTGAGTGTTGCGTTGTCTGGGCTGGCCTCTTCGCGGGTAAACCCGCTCCCACAGGATCTCCACAGGCCTTTGAGGTAGATGCCGTACCTGTGGGAGCGGGTTCACCCGCGAAAGGGCCCGGATGGCCAAGGCGCTGATGGATGATGCTGAGTTGGGCATGAAGCAGTAAGCCCTCTGCACCACGCTACAATTTCTGCTTGCGAAGCAATCAACATTGCCATTACTGTATATAGATACAGCAAATCGAAACGCAACCAGCAAAAGGCATAGAGGTGATGAATGGCCGTCGAAGTGGTGTACCGCAGCAGCCGCGACCCGGAGCGCTTGTTCATGGATAAGGCCGAAGCAGACCGTCACGACAAGATGCTCGAACTGGCCGAGCGCCTGGCCGAAGTACTGCACAAGGCAGTGCCCTCGCTGAGCGAGAAACAGGTCGAGGAAGCCGGTATCTACATGGCCAAAAACCGCGATGTGTTCGCCCGGGCGTTCAAGAGCCAGCCGGATGCGCTGGCCGAGTTGCTCGAAGCGCCAGCGGCCGAGTAATTGCCTGCACTGGCCGCTTCGGCAGGTACGGCACAAGCGCTGGGCTCGGGCGCTATCCCTGTGGGAGCGGGTTTACCCGCGAAACAGGCGACGCGGTGGATGGCACGGGCTACGCCCGTGTTCGCGGGTGAACCCGCTCCCACAGGGACCGCGGAGCTTTCAAGGTTTGGGGTGGAACAGTTGCTGCTTCAGGTACGGCACAAGCGCTGGGCCGGAGGTATTCCTGTGGGAGCGGGCATGCCCGCGAAGAGGCCAGCAAAACCGGTATCGCCCCTCAGCCGTAGAGCAACCGCTCCGCCAGCATCTGCGCCACCCGCGCCGGCGAGCGCTTCTCTGCCTGGGCATGGCCAAACACTTCGGTCAGCCGTGAAGGTATCCGCGCCAGGTGCGCAGTGATGGTGCCCAGGTCTTCGCCACGATGGGTAAGTGCAACGTAGATCAACCCACCGGCATTGATCACGTAATCGGGCGCATACAGTATCCCGCGCGACTCCAGCTGGTCGGCTACCTGCAAGGTGGTCAGCTGGTTGTTCGCCGCCCCCGCCACTGCCGCGCAACGCAACTGCATCACGCTCTGCCCGTTCAACACAGGGCCCACGCCGCAAGGGGCAAAGATGTCGCAAGGGGTGCTGATCAATGCATCATTGGTCACCGGCTTGGCATCGAACTGATCCATCGCCAGCCGCACGCGTCCCGGGTCCAGGTCGCTGACCAACAGTTCTGCGCCCACCGCATGCAATTGCTCCGCTAGTGCATAACCGACATTGCCCAGCCCTTGCACCGCCACCCGTAAGCCTTTCAAATCGTCGCTACCCAGCCGAAACGAGGTAGTGGCCCGGATGCCAGCGAACACCCCCATCGCCGCATGCGGTGAGGGGTCACCCGAGGCCGTGGTACTGGTCACATGGGGTGTGCTCTGGGCAATGCAGTCCATGTCCAGGGTCGAGGTGCCGCTGTCCACGGCGATGATGAAGCGCCCTTGCAAGGTGTCGATGAAGCGGCCAAAGGCCTCGAACAGCGCGGCGCGGTTTTCCACATGCGGGTTGCGCATGATCACCGCCTTGCCGCCCCCCAGTGGCAGGCCGGCCAGCGCCGCCTTGTAGCTCATGCCCTGGGCCAGGCGAATGGCGTCGGTCATGGCGCTTTCATCATCGGCATAAGGCAGGTAGCGGCAACCGCCCATGGCCGGGCCCAACTGCTCGCTGTGAATAGCCACCACGGCCTTCAGGCCGGTGGGCGGGTGGGTGAACAAGTGCAGCGACTGGGTACGGGTGCTTTGCATCAGCGCGAACATCGACAGGCTCCCCTACGAGGTGCTCCTTCCAGTATAGGCATGGCCCTTGGGCTGGCGCCGCCGCCGGACCACTGGACGAAACCGCGCGCCGCGGCTAATACTCAAGCGTGTGTGGAGAAGCCCCATGAAGCCACGTCAAGCCTGCCTGGCCTGCCTGGAACGCGAGCCCGTCGCCCTGCTGGAAGCCGCATTATGGATTGCCGCCGAGCACGACCGCAGCGTCGAGCCCGCGGCCAGCCTTGCCAAGCTGCATGACCTGCAGCGTGAGATCAGCGCCAACCTGCCGATGCTGCCGCTGTGCGAACTGGCCCAGCCACTGCTGCGCCAACTCAATGCCCTGGGCTTCCAGCAGGATGAATACCACCCGCTGCGCCCTCATGCCGCGATGATGGACAAGGTGCTGCAGCGCCGCCGTGGCCAACCGCTGACTCTGGCCATCCTAGCCCTGGAACTGGCCCGGCGCCTGTCCATCCCCCTTGAGGGCGTAGGCTTCCCTGGCCATTTCCTGCTGCGTGTGCCAGGTGCGGATCACCTGCTCGACCCCTGTGGTGGCCGCCGCCTGTACCCCAACGATTGCCGTGAGCTGCTGGCTCGCCAGTTTGGCCCGCATGTAGCGCTGACCGCCGAGCACATGCGCAGTGCCAGCCCGCTGCAGATGCTGCAACGCCTGTCACGCAACCTGCGCCAGTTGCACATCAGCAACGACGATCACCTGGCGGCGCTGATCGATGCCGAGCGGGTCATGCAACTGGGCCCGGTGCAGGTCAGCGACTATGTGACCCGCGCCTCGCTCTACCAGCACCTGGATTGCCCGCAGGCCGAGCGCTTCGACCTGGAGCATGCGTTACTGCTGACGGAGGACCCGGTCCAGCGCCTGAAACTGTCCGAGCGTATCGGCAAGCTTCCGGCGGCGAACCGTTCCATTCACTGAGCCGGGCTGTCCGGCTGCTGTGCTGGGTGGGCCTGGGCGAACGCCGGGTGCCCCGCCGCCAGGGCGGCAACCCGCAGGATGCGCGGGAAGCTGTCGAGGTCGATGTTGAAGCGTTCGGCCGCGTACAACTGCGGGATCAGGTAGACATCCGCCAGGCCCGGCTCATCACCGAAGCAGAAGCCGTGATCGCCTATCAGCTGCTCCACTGCCGCCAGCCCCTGGCTGATCCAGTGGCCGATCCACTGGTTGACCTGGCTCTCGTCCTGGCCAGCCTGGCGCAGCCGGTTGAGCACGCTGACGTTGTGCAGCGGGTGGATGTCGCAGCCGATGATCGCCGCCACGCCCCGTACCTTGGCGCGCGCCTCGGCCGCAGCAGGCAGCAGGGCGGGCTGTGGATAAACCTCCTCCAGGTACTCGATGATCGCCGGCGATTGCACCAGCAGCTCACCGCCATCGGTGCGCAAGGCCGGCACACGGCCCTGCGGGTTGACCGCGACATAGTCCGCACCGCGCTGCTCACCCTGCAACAGGTTGACCGGCAGGGACTGGTAGGCCAGCCCCTTCAGTGCCAGGGCAATGCGCACCCGGTAGGACGAGGTGGAACGGTAATAGGTGTACAGCTCCATGCCCGTGCCTCCTCAGTTGGCCGCGATGACCGTGCCGCGGCATTCGCCGAAACCGATGCTGGCCACGCCATCACGCACGCAGCGGGCACGCAGGATGATCTCGTCGCCGTCTTCGAGGAACTTGCGCACCTCGCCACTGGCCAGTTCCACCGGGTGCTTGCCGCCTTCGGTGATCTCCAGCAGGCTGCCGAACGAACCTGGCGTGGCGCCCGACAGCGTGCCCGAACCGAACAGGTCGCCCGGTTGCAGCTGGCAGCCATTGACGCTGTGGTGCGCGACCAGCTGTGCCACGGTCCAGTACATGCTGCGGGTATTGCTCAAGGTCAGGCGGTACGGGGCAAGGCCCTGCTCGCGCATGCGCTCGGTGAGCAGCAGCACCTCGAGTTCGATATCGAATGCACCGGCGGCCTGGTCGCGCTTGTCCAGCAGGTACGACAGTGGCTGCGGGTCGCCTTCCGGGCGTGCCGGCTGGGCACAACGGAACGGCTCCAGCGCTTCGGCGGTAACCACCCAGGGCGAGATGGTGGTGATGAAACTCTTGGACAGGAACGGCCCCAGCGGCTGGTATTCCCAGGCCTGGATATCGCGCGCCGACCAGTCGTTGAGCAGGCACAAGCCGGCCACGTGCTCGGCGGCATCGCCTACCGGGATCGCCTGGCCCATGTCGTTGCCCTGGCCGATCCAGATACCCAGCTCCAGCTCGTAGTCCAGGCGCGCGCAGGGGCCGAAGCTTGGCTCGGTGTGCCCGGCCGGCAGGGTCTGGCCCTTGGGCCGGCGCACATCAGTGCCGGACGGGCGGATGGTCGAGGCGCGGCCGTGGTAACCGATCGGCACGTACTTGTAGTTGGGCAGCAGCGGGTTGTCGGGGCGGAACAGCTTGCCTACGTTCTTGGCGTGCTCGATGCCCACGTAGAAGTCGGTGTAGTCGCCGATCTGCGCCGGGACATGCAGCTGGCATGCGCTGGCCGGGTACAGGGCGGCCTGCAGTGCCGTCTGGTGTTCGCTGTGTTCGCCCAGCAGTACCAGCAGGCGCTCGCGCAGGGCGACGCGGGCACTGCGGCCGAGGGCGAAGAATGCGTTCAAGGCCCCACCACGGGTGGCCTCGACAGCGGCCTTGGCGGCACCGTCGAACAGGCCGGCGGCCAGCACCGCCTCCAGGTCAAGGATGGCGTCGCCGATGGCCACGCCACAGCGCTTGGCTTCACCCGGCCGGCTGAAGATGCCCAACGGCAGGTTCTGCAGCGGGAAGTCGCTGTGCCCGTTGGCGTGCTCGACCCAGCTACGGGCAATGGCGGTCTGGTTCATGGGTTATCTCCGGTTCGGGTTGAAGGTGCTCGGCAAGGTGGCCCAGCAACTATCGTAGTCGGCCTGCAACTGCGGGCATTCAAGGGCTTGCAGACTCGGTCGCAGCACCTGGCTGGTCTCGAACATGAAGGCCATGGTGTTGTCGATCTTGTGCGGCGCCAGGTCGGCGGCAATAGCCTTTTCGCAGGTTTCGGCGTCGGGGCCGTGGGCGCTCATCACTCCGTGCAGCGAGGCACCGCCCGGCAGGAAGCCCTCGGCCTTGGCGTCGTAGGCACCGTTGATCAGGCCCATGAACTCGTTCATCAGGTTGCGGTGGAACCATGGTGGACGGAAGGTGTTCTCGGCCACCATCCAGCGTGGCGGGAAGATCACGAAATCCATGTTGGCCAGGCCATGCACGCTGGTCGGCGAGGTAAGCACGGTGAAAATCGACGGGTCCGGGTGGTCGAAGCTGACCGTACCGATGGTGTTGAAGCGGCGCAGGTCGTACTTGTACGGCACGTTGCTGCCGTGCCAGGCGACCACGTCCAGTGGCGAGTGCTGCAGTTCGCAGGCCCAATGTTCGCCCAGGAACTTCTGCACCAGCTGCACCGGGCCATCGGCCTCTTCGTAGTGCGCCACCGGGGTGAGGAAGTCGCGCGGGTTGGCCAGGCCGTTGCTGCCGATCGGGCCCAGGTCCGGGATGCGCAGCGGCGCGCCGTGGTTTTCGGCGATGTAGCCGCGGGCCTCGCCGTCGAGCAGTTCGACGCGGAACTTCATGCCACGCGGGATTACCGCGATTTCCAGCGGCTCGACTTCCATCACCCCCAGTTCGGTGGCAATGCGCAGGCGGCCCTGTTGCGGCACCAGCAGCAGTTCACCGTCGGCGTTGAAGAACACCCGCTCCATGGACCGGTTGGCGCAATAGATGTAGATGCTCACGCCGGCCGGTTTTTCCGCAGCGGCGTTGGCCACCATGGGCAGCCAGCCCTCGATGAAATCGGTCGGTTCGACGGGGATCGGCTGGGGGTTCCAGCGCAGGCGGTTGGGGGTGATGGCCCCCAGCGGGCCGGTCAGCGGCTGACGCGCCAGGCGTTCGAAACGCGGGTGCAAGGCAGACGGACGAATACGATACAGCCAGGTGCGGCGCAGCTCGCTGCGGGTCATGGTGAACGCCGTGCCCGAGAGCAGCTCGGCATACAGCCCATAGGGCGCCTTCTGCGGCGAGTTTTGCCCGACCGGCAAGGCCCCTGGCAGCGCTTCGCTGGCAAACTCGTTGCCGAAACCGCTGAGGTAGTGAAGGTCGGGTGACGTATCGCGATTCATCGATGCCTCCGGGCTCTGGCCGAGCCGTTGCTGGCAGCTGGCTGCTGGCCCAGGGCGGGGTGGCAGCGCGTCTGCATTGTTTTTATCGTAATCAGATTACGAATAACGTAATTTGCTACGGGCAATGCGTCAAGCTATAAAGGCGCGACTCGACGAATCCGGAAGAAGATGTCCATGGCCAAAGCCAGCTCCCCCGCCGACAACGGCAAGCAGAAAGTCCGCTCGGCGGAGGTCGGCACCGACATCCTCAAGGCCCTTGCCGAGCTCTCCCCGTCTACCTCCCTGTCGCGCCTCGCGGAACATGTGCAGATGCCGGCGAGCAAGGTGCACCGTTACCTGCAGGCATTGATCGCCAGCGGTTTTGCCGAGCAGGATGCGGCCACCAACCATTACGGCCTGGGGCGCGAGGCACTGCGGGTGGGGCTGGCGGCGCTGGGCAGCATCGATGTGCTGAAGATTGCCGCGCTGCCGTTGTCGCAGCTGCGCGATGAACTGAACGAGAGCTGCTTCGTTGCCGTATGGGGCAACCAGGGCGCGACAGTGGTGAGCATCGAGCCGGCGGTACGCGCGGTCACCGTGGTAACGCAGATCGGCTCGGTACTGCCGCTGCTCACGTCGTCCACCGGGCTGGTATTCGCCGCCTACCTGCCCGAGCGCGAGACCGTGGAGTTGCGTGACAGGGAACTGGCCGCCCTGCAGCACAGCGCCGCCGACTACCAGGCGGTACTGGCGGGCATTCGTGAACGTGGCCTGCACCATGTGCATGGGCTGTTGATGCCGGGCGTGGATGCGCTGTCGGCCCCGGTGTTCAATGCCATGGGGCAGGTCGCCGCGGTGATGACCGTGGTCGGGCCGACGTCGATCTTCCATGCCGACGAGCATGGCCCGGCGGCGCAACGGCTGCTGGCGGCAGCGCGGGAAACCAGCTGGCGCATGGGCTATTCGCCCGCCGGCTGAGCGCTTGCGGCACTATTGCCCGATACGTAAAGGTGAATGTCATAAGCGGCTATTTTTCCTACAGGATCAGGCGCTTATTCTTAACTCACTGGCCGGCATGAAGGGCTCTCCCCCCCGCCTTTCAGGCCTGCGAGGTTCACCGACGTAGATTTTGAAGCTCCTTGATCTGACGTCTCGATTGGCCGCTGCGGCTTGCAGCGGCCTTTTTTATTTGCCCTGAAAATTTCCGTCGCCTGTGCTGGCCTCTTCGCGGGCTTGCCCGCTCCCACAGGGATATCACCAAGCCTGAGGGCAGTGATATCCCTGTGGGAGCGGGCAAGCCCGCGAAGAGGCCAGCACAGGTAGTACAAAGCTCAGCCCAGCGGATACTTCTGCAAGTTCGCCATCATCTGCTGCAACGCCTGCAAGCTGTCCTGTGGGTGCACTGCCCCGTCGAAGTCGCCAATCCGTGCCCAGTTCTCCGCCACCTGCTCCGGGGTAAAGCCTTCCCGCGGATCGAAGCCTACCCCCAGGCTACGCTCCCACCGTACCTTGCCCACCCAGCCGCCGCCCACTTCGAACAGCTCACCACTGCCCTGGCACTGCTCGCTGCCCAGGTACACCACCAGCGGGCTGACCAGCTCTGGCTTGAGCCGCTCGAATACCTGGGGCGGGATCAACCCTTCGGTCATGCGGGTACCACCGGTGGGGGCGATGGCGTTGACCAGGATGCCGTGCTTGCGCCCTTCGATCGCCAGGGTACGAGTCAGCCCATACAGGCCCAGCTTGGCCATGCCGTAGTTGGCCTGGCCGAAGTTGCCGTAGATGCCGGACGTGGAAGCGGTGAAGATCACCCGCCCCCAGTTCTGCTCGCGCAGGTGCGGCCAGGCGGCGCGGGTGACCTTGTAAGCCCCCTCGACATGCACCTGATACACCTGCTCCCAGTCGCTGTCTTCCATCTTGTGGAAGGTCTTGTCACGCAGGATGCCGGCATTGTTCACCAGCACATCGACCCGGCCGAAGCTGTCCAGGGCCTGCTCGACAATACGCGCGCCGTGGCTGACCGAGTCATGGTTGGCAATGGCACTGCCACCAGCGGCGCGGATCTCCGCTACCACCTGGTCGGCGGCGGAGGCGCTGGCACCTTCACCGTGGGTGGAGCCGCCGAGGTCGTTGACCACCACCCGAGCACCACGCGCAGCGAACAGCAGCGCATGGGCGCGGCCCAGGCCGCCCCCGGCTCCGGTGACGATCACCACGCGATCTTGCAGACGGACAGGCTCGCTCATGCTCATGGCTCCAGGCAGGTTCAGGTCAGCCGAGTGTCCGCCGCCAGCGGCGGGCGGACAATCAAGCTCACGCAGGCTGAATGCCTGGCAATAACGCAGCACGATGGTTATGGGGCCGTTGTGCGGCCCATCGCCGGCAAGCCAGCTCCCACACCAACCGCGCCGGCCTCCAGGCCTGCGCTGTACCTGTGGGAGCCGGCTTGCCGGCGATGAGGCCCTGTCAGGACCACGCCACTTTCTGCTGGAAACAGCTCAGCGGTTGTTCACGAAAGGCCAGGTAATGGCGCAGCACCTGCACTGGCGCTTCGGTATGCGGGTAATGCCCGATGCCCTGCAACTGCACGGTGTCCGGCTCCGGCACCAGTTGCCGGTAGCGCTCCACCATGTGCGCGCCGGACAGCGGGTCGACCACGCCATTGATCAAGCGCAGCGGCACGCCTTCGTGCTGCATCGCGCCAACCCAGCGTTCGCGGTGCAACCTGCGCTCCGGCATGTACCCCACCAGTTTGTGCAGGATGCGCGTGCCACGGTTGGCGGCGATCAAACTCCAGAAGTCATCCAGTACGCTTTCACTGGGTTGGGTACAAGAGCCGTAGACCTGGATCACGCTGCGCACCAGGTCGTCACGCCCGAACGAACGCCCTACCAGCCAGCCCAGACGGCTGAGCAGCAACTTCTGGATCAACAGCATGCGGCAGCTTTCGGGGAACAGCCCGCTGTTGAGGAACACACAGCTGGCGATGTTGGCGCGCTGTTCATGATGCCGCGCCAGCAGTTCCTGCGCCACACTGCCGCCGTAGTCATGGGCCAGCAGATGCACGGGCTGGTCGACCTTCAGCTCGGCGAGCAAGGCCTGCTGCAGGTCGGCCTGCTCCATCAGGCTGTACAGGTGATCGACCGGTTTGGCCGAATCACCAAATCCGAGCATGTCGCAGGCGATCAACCGGAAGCGCTGGGCCAATGGCCCCCACAGGTAGCGCCAATCCCAGCTGGCAGTGGGGAAGCCGTGCAACAGAAGCAGGGGCTCTCCTTGCCCTGCGGTCCAGTAGCGGATGCTCTGGCCCCGGAAGCTGAAACTCTGTCCCCGGGTACGCCAGACGCACAATGGAATTTCGGCCATGGGCATCAGAACGGTCCCGGTGAAGTGTTGTTGGTGGAATAGAGCAAGGCTGCGGTCATTGCATGTCACCTCGGCACTTACATGTGCTCTCTATGTCGAGGCAGAGTCTAGCCAGCAGCCCATCGGCTGGAACTTGCGTTGCCAGCCAGCTTGATGACTTGGCGAGTCAGTGGCACGAACGGTCAGAGCAGCATGGCCAGCAGCGGTGCCGCGAACAGGTTCAACAACCCGGTCAGGACCATGACCAGGCCGGCCACCGAGCCTTCCTCGCGGCCTACCTCCTGCGCCCGGCTGACCCCGGCACCATGGGCACCGACGCCGAACAGCGCGCCCCGCGCCAGCGGCGTGCGCAACGGCAACCAACGCAGCAGCACGCCGCCGAACATGGCGCCCAGCACGCCGGTGAACATCACGAACACCGCCGTCAGCTCCGGTACGCCACCCAGGTCATGGGCCAATGGCATGGCAAAGGGCGTGGTGATCGAACGCGGCACCAGCGACAGGCTGGTCGCGCTGTCCAGCGCCAACATATGAGCCAACCCCCAGGAACTGGCGATCGAAGCGCTGCTGCCGGCGACCATGCCCACCATCAGTGCCGGCCAGTGGCGCGCCAGCATGGCCCGTTGTTGCCAGATCGGCACCGCGAAGGCCACGGTCACCGGGCCAAGCACGCTCATCAGCCAGTGGGTGTTGCGGGCGTACTCGGCATAGGCGGTGTGCAGCGGCACGGCCACCGCCAGCAACAGTACCGGCACCAGGATCAGCGGCGACAGCAGGTAGCGCCCGCTACGCCGGTACAACCAGCGGCTGCCCAGGTACGCCAGCAAGGTCAGGGCCAGCCAGAACAGCGGCATGGGTTCAAGGCTCATGGCGCAAGCTCCAGCGGCACACCAGTTCCACGGTCAAGGCGGTCACCACCATTACCATCAGGGTGCTCACGGCGATCACCAGCAGGATGCGCCAGCCCTCGTCACGAATCAGGGCGCCGTAATCGAGCAGGCTCATCAGCGCCGGGATGAAGAACAGCAGCATCTCAGCCATCAGCCAGCCGGCGCCCAGTTGCAGCATGGCTGGCTTGAGCACACCCGAGGCAAACAGCAACAGCAGCAATGCCAGGCCCATCACACCGCCAGGAATCGGCCAGCCCAGCCAGGTGGCAAGCTGGCCACCGAACAGGAACAAGGCACAGAGGATCGCCAGCTCGACGAGCAGGCGCAGGGCTTTTTTCAATAACGCGGGTTTCATGGGGGGTTCCTCGACAGGCCCTCATTTTAAGATTTGGCTGCCTAGGCCAGAAGCGAATTGTTAGACTTAACGCCATTCCAGAATGGAATTGCGATCATGGAATTCAAACAGCTGCGCAGCTTTATCGAAGTGGTCCACCGCGGCGGTTTTACCCAGGCGGCGCAAACCCTGCACATCAGCCAGTCGGCGGTGAGCAAACAGGTGGCCCAGCTGGAGCAAGATGTGGGCCAGCCGCTGCTGGAGCGCCAGGCCTCGCAGCTGCACCTGACCGCTGCCGGGCGCATCGTGCTGGAGCGTGGCGAAGCCTTGTTGCGCCAACGTCAGGCGCTGCTCAGTGAACTGGACGACCTCAGCCAGATGGGCCGTGGTGAACTGCGCCTGGGCTTGCCGATGCTGGGCAGCGACGCGCTGTTCGCCGGCTTGTTCGCCGAGTATCGGCGGCGTCACCCGAACATCGCGGTCCAGTTGCTCGAAGGCGGCAGCCGCAGCATCGAACAGGCAGTCAAGAGTGGCGAACTGGAACTGGGTGGCAGCCTGACGCCCAGTGACGAGGCGTTCGACTACCAGCCGTTCTGCAACGAACCACTGGATGCCCTGTTGCCTGCCGGCCACGAGCTGGCGGGCCAGGACGGGGTGGACCTGCAGCAGCTGGCCGATACCCCGTTCCTGCTTTACCAGCGCAGTTTCGTGCTCAATGACCGGTTGCTGAAGGCGTGCCAGCAGCAGGGTTTTACCCCCAAGGAAGGCGGGCGCAGTGGCCAGGCGGACTTCCTCGCGGCGCTGGCGGCGGCGGGCCAGGGCGTGGTGCTGCTGCCCCGTGTGGTGGCGAAAGCGCTGGAGCGCCCCGGTGTGGTGCGCTTGCCGCTGCGCTCGCCGGAGGATTTGCGTTGGGATATCGCGTTCATCTGGCGGCGCGGGGCGTATCTGTCACGGGCGGCGCAGGCGTGGTTGGCGTTGGTGAGCGAGCTCCACGGCTGACGCGATCCCTGTAGGAGCGGCCTTGTGTCGCGAAAGGGCTGCAAAGCAGCCCCAGCAATATCTGCTGCGCTGCCGAATCCTGGGGCTGCTGCGCAGCCCTTTCGCGACACAAGGCCGCTCCTACAAGGGCTCGCGTGAAGCCTCGAGTCAGGCCTTCAGTGCTTGAACAAGCTCAGCCAACCAAGGCTCTGCATCCGCCTCCGGTGTCACCGTCTCGCTGGCATCCAGGCGCAGCATCGGCTGCACTTCGCGCACGCCCAGTTCGGCAAACAGTTCGCGCATGTGCTCGCCACCACCGCAATAGGTATCGCCATAACTGCTGTCACCCAGCGCAATCACCGCACCCGGCAGGCCACGCCAGGCCGCAGGCAGGGTATCGCGAATGCTGCTGTACAACGGCATGAGGTTGTCCGGCAGTTCGCCCATGCCAGTGGTCGAGGTCACGGCCAGCAAGGCGTCGGGGGCGAAACCTTCAAGGTCCTGCAAGGTGGCGCGCGCCGCATGCCAGGCCTCCAGGCCCGCAGCCTTGAGCAGCGATTCAGCGTGACGGGCGACTTCTTCGGCGGTGCCGTAGACCGATCCGGAAATAATGGCGACTTTCATCGGGTAGAGGATTCCGAAACTGAGTGAAAACGTAGGATACTAGCATCCGGCGCTGGCAAAAGGCCGCCTCTACCAAAGTCACCCTCCTCAGCCCTGCTTCGCACCCTTGTTTATTCAATGGCCCGAACATGATCAACGCGCAACTACTGCAATCCATGGTCGATGCGTCCAATGACGGCATCGTGGTCGCCGAACAGGAAGGCGACGACACCATCCTCATCTACGTGAACGCGGCCTTCGAACGCCTGACCGGCTACAGCCGTGACGAAATCCTCTACCAGGATTGCCGCTTCCTGCAGGCCGACGACCGCGACCAGCTTGGCCGCGCCCGCATCCGCAAGGCCCTGGCCGAAGGCCGGCCGTGCCGCGAAGTGCTGCGCAACTACCGCAAGGATGGCAGCGCTTTCTGGAACGAACTGTCGATCACCCCGGTAAGGCACGACGCAGAACAGCGCACCTACTTCATCGGTATCCAGAAAGACGTTACTCGCCAGGTCGAACTGGAGCGGGAACTGGCGCAACTGCGCGTTCGTCCGAAACCCGACGAACGCACCTGAACCAAGTACGCCACGCACGGTCAATCCCGTTGAAGAAATCGCCATCGAGTTCGATCATGCAAGCAGAAGCGCTCCTGACCCAGGACGAGCTGGATTTCATACAGAACATGCAGCACTCGCCGCAGTTGAACCTAGCCGACCCCATGTCGAGCCTGCTGGTCAATGGCGACCGCCGCATCCAGAGCTTGCTCACCCGCTTGGTGGCCAACGAGCAGGTAACCCTGCAGGCCCAGTTCAACAACCAGCAGATCAGCTTCCCGCTGCAACTGGTGGAAGACGAGTTCCATGCCCTGCACCTGCAACTGGGCTCACCGGAAATCTACGAAGACGGGCCCATGCTGCGCCCCTGGCGCCTGTCGATGGAGCAGCCGAGCGCGCTGCTCGATGGCCATGGGCAGGAAAGCGGCCTGTGGGTTCGCGATATTTCGTTCAAGGGTACATTGCTGGAAGTCCGTGGCCTGCCAGCGGCACCAGCCCGCTTCGAACTGCGCTTCGCCCCTGGCGGCATCCCCCCCATCGAACTGCATGGCGTGCTGGGCCGGCGCATCGGCCCGGACCTGGCCGCCTATGACCTCAGCCAAAGCCCGACCGAAGAGATCGAACGCCTGCGCGACTACATTCTCCAGGCCCATCGCCGGGCCCACCCCGAGCTACACACTCAGGTATCGAACTGACCGGCCAGAAACTGCCGCAAACGCTGGCGCATCACGCTACCCTGTGCGCCCAGGCAGGCGATAGGGCTGCCAGCCAGGCTGTCCTGTGCCAGTTCCGCCGCTTCACCCGCCAGTAACAACGGGCATTCCAGCCCTGCCACCAGGCGCGTCAGGCGCCGGGTGAGTTCCGCCGTGGGCGGCTGGTGGGAGAACAGCACCAGGGCATCCGGCTTCAGGCGCTCGCAGACCAGTGCCAGTTCTGCCAGCGGCTGCCCGCTCGCCAGTGGCGTCACGCCAAATTCATCACTGCTCAGGATCAGGCTGGTCACCAGCAACTCCAGTTCGTGGCACTGCCCCGGCAACGGCGCCAGCAGCACCATGCGGCTGCGCGGTGCACGGGCAAGTTGCAAGCGGGCCAACACCCGGCCACGCAGGAACTGATCGAGGAACAGCCATTCGCTGGCCTGCCCGTAGCCGCCCTGCCCGACCGCCAGGTCATGCCACACCGGCATGAACACTTCGCTGAATACCTGATCCAGTGTGCAAGCGGCAAACACCTCGTCGAACAGGCGGTCCAGGCTGGCCAGGTCAAAACGTTGCAGCGCCTGGCGGATCTGCTGCTGCCAGCGCACCCAGGCGCCCGTCGCGCCACCTGCCTGCCCGGCTAGGGCATGGTCGCGGGCGAGGATGCTGGCGACCTTGCTTACCGCCACGCCGCGCTCCAGCCAGCCAAGGATGCGGCGGATGTCATCGATGTCGGCCTGGGAGTACAGGCGGTGACCACTGTCGGTGCGGGTTGGCTGGATCAGGCCATGGCGGCGCTCCCAGGCGCGCAAGGTCACGGCATTGACGCCGGTCAGGCGGGAAACCTCACGGATCGGAAACAGGTCCTGCTGCGCGAGGCTCGCATCGATTACCGGGTTCAGTCCCTGTTCGTTCATCTGCAAAGGGTACCCTGTGTGCCCAAGTTGAACACCTAGTCTACTACGGCAACCGTTTGCCGGCTGACAGTTGCCGAAGATCGCACATGGGCGATAATCCGCGCCCGATTCTTGCATGCACGCCTGCGTCGCCCACCACCCCGGGCCACACAGCCAAAGGGGCCGGCTACCCGCCAGCCCCGTTGCCAGGAGATACACGATGTCTACCCCACCCGTCACTCTGATGGTGTCGCGCCGCGCCGCCCATGGCCGCTACCAGGACCTGCTGGCCTGGCTGCATGAAGGCGAACAGCTGGCCACCGACTTCCCCGGCTACCTTGGCTCGGGCATCCTGGCGCCACCCCGCGACAGCGACGAATTTCAGATCATTTTCCGTTTCAGCGACGAGCCGACCCTGCATGCCTGGGAGCATTCCGCCTCGCGCCGGGCCTGGTTGCAGCGCGGCAACGGCTTGTTCGAACGCCCCAAAGAGGCGCGCGTAAGCGGCATCGACGACTGGTTTGGCACCAATATGGTGCAAAAACCGCCACGTTGGAAGCAGGCCGTGGCCATCTGGCTGGCCTTCTTCCCGGTCTCGCTGGTGTTCAACCTGGTGTTCGGCCACTGGCTGGCAGCACTGGACCTGGTGCCCCGGGTACTGCTCAGCACCCTGGGCCTGACGCCGGTGATGGTCTACCTGTTCATCCCCCTTTCCACCCGCCTGCTGGCCGGCTGGCTGCATGCATCCCCAGCCCCTGCTGGCGCCCTGCGCAGCCGCTGAGGCCAGGCCGTACACGCGGTAGACAGTTCGGGTATGCTGGGCGGCAACCAAAGGACAGACAAGTTGACCGCCCCGAACATGAACAGCCCCATTCTCGTTACCGGAGCCAGCCAGCGCGTCGGGCTGGCCCTGGCCCTTGAACTGGCACAGGCCGGCCATACGGTGGTCAGTGCCAGCCGCAGCGTCCAGCCACAGGCGGCCCACCCGAACATCGTGCAGTTCCAGGCCGACCTGTGCCAGGCGGCCGACCGCCAGGCCCTGATCGACTACCTGCACAAGCATTACGACGGCCTGCGTGCGATCATCCACAACGCCTCGCTGTGGCTCGACGATGGCCTCGACAACCTCGAGACCATGTTCCGCCTGCACGTCGAAGCGCCCTACCACCTCAACCTGGCCCTGGGCGACCTGCTGGCCAAGGTGGAAAAGGCCGACATCATCCACATTTGCGACGAAACCTCTTCACGCGGCAGCAAAAGCCATATCGGCTACGCCGCGACCAAGGCCGCATTGCAGAACATGGTGCTGTCGTTCGCCGAAAAATATGCGCCCAAGGTGCATGTGAACGGTATCCTGCCGGGGCTGCTGATCCTCAAGGAAGGGGGCGACGAAACCTACCGCCAGCAGACCCTGAAAAAGGCCCTGCTGGAGTTCGAACCCGGCGCCGGCCCGCTGATCGAGACGGTCAAGTACCTGCTCGCCAGCCAGTACAGCACCGGCAGCCAGGTGGTCATCAACGGTGGCCGCCACCTGAAGAACCGCATGACCTGAGAGAAGCCCATGACCCCACAGCAACAGCTCGAACTCGAGGCCGCCGCGTTCCGGCGCCTGGTCGAACACCTGCAGAAGCGCACCGATGTGCAGAACATCGACCTGATGAACCTGTCCGGCTTCTGCCGCAACTGCCTGTCCAAGTGGTACAAGGCCGCGGCTGACGAGCGCCAGCTCGACCTGAGCCTGGATGACGCCCGCGAAGCGGTGTACGGCATGCCTTACGCCGAGTGGAAAGCCCAATACCAGAAAGAAGCCAGCGCCGACCAACAAGCGGCGTTCGAAAAAGGAAAACCCCGTGACTGACCTGAACACCCTGCGCGCCAGCCTGGCCAGCGGCCAACACGTGTTTGCCGACACCCTGGCGTTCATTGCCGACAACTACAGCTACCAGCCACAGGCCTTCGACAATGGCGGCGTGGCGAATGCGGCCGGGCAGAACGAAGGTTCGTGCAAGACCCTGGGCCTGGCGCTGCTGGAAGGGCTGAGCGACCAGGAAGCACTGTTGGCCTTTGGCGAGCACTACCGTGACGTGGTGGCCACGCCCGAGGGCAGCGACCATGGCAATATCCGTGCGCTGATCAAGCATGGGCTGGCGGGCGTCAAGTTTGCCGAGCTGCCGCTTGCGCGCAAGGCTTGAGATAGCCGGGGCTGCTTTGCAGCCCATCGCGACACAAGGCCGCTCCTACAGAAGACCGCGTTCCCTTGTAGGAGCGGCCTTGTGTCGCGATAGGGCCGCAGAGCGGCCCCAAGATCTCGAAACCAACCTCACCTGATGATGGTTCCCGGCACCCCACCCGCCAACCCACCCTGCCGCAACCACTGCAAGGCCACCGGCCACAAACTTTCGCGAAAGCGGTCATGGAAGAACGCGAAATGGCCAATTTCATCGACCGAGATATCCACAGGCGCAATGCGCAGGTGCTGGCGCTCGGCGCCCTGCAGATAACCCAGCAAACGCTCGGTCGCCGCCACGGTACCAAAGGGGTCATCGGTCAGGCTGATGGCCAGCGTCGCCGCCCGCACCTGGGCGAACGGTAGTGCCTCCAGTGCACGCCCGCTGGGTCGGTGCTCATAGCGCGGGGTACGGGTGGTCCAGTCGTGCACCACGCCGGATGGCGTGTCCTCCAGCCAACCCAGGCGCTTGCCGGGAAAGTAACCGAACACCCGGGTGAGCAGCGGCATTACCACATGCCACTTGCCGAACAGCTGCCAACGCTGGTCAGCCGCGTAATCGCGCCAATAGGCGAATTGCGCCCCAACCATCACTACCCGGCGAACCTTGCTCGCCGACGGTGCCAGCCCCACTGCGCAGCCGCCAAAACTGTGCCCCACCACATCCACCGGCTGGCCGGGGAAATGTTCTGCGGCATGCACCAGCATGGCTTCGAAATCCAGCCGGCCCCAGTCGCTCCAGGATGCCTGGAAGCCACGCAGCGAGGCCGGGCGGGATTCGCCGATGCCACGGTAGTCGTAGGTCAGCACATCGCAACCTTGGGCGAACAGGTAGTCGGCGAAACGCGAGTAGTAGCGGCAGCGTACCGAGGTGGCAGCGTTGATGATCACCAGCGGGCGCTGGGGGTCAGGTCGGGCGTGGCGCCAGCGGAAGCCGCCGAGGCTGTAGCCGTCGGCTGCGGTGTGGCGAAAGGCAGTGGCGGGCTGGGTGAGGCTGCTCATGGCACATTCCCTGTTGTTGTGCGCCAAAGCTAGCAAAAAAATCCTGGGCTGTACCGGCCTCTTCGCGGGCTTGCCCGCTCCCACAGGTTCCCCACTGCCCTCAGGCGTGGTGAGATCCCTGTGGGAGCGGGCAAGCCCGCGAAGAGGCCGGTACAGGCCGACAGCGATTACAGCTCGACGCAGTCGAACTTCACATCGGTAGCCACGTCTTCGTCGTAGTTGACGTCAGCGCGCTCGAAGCCGAACAGGTTGAGGAACTGCTTCTTGTAGCCGGCATAGTCGGTCAGCTCGAACAGGTTCTCGGTGGTCACCTGTGGCCACAGCGCCTTGCAGGCGTCCTGCACGTCATCACGCAGTTCCCAGTCGTCCAGGCGCAGGCGGCCCTTCTCGTCGACCTCGGCCGGCGCGCCGTCGGCACGGTACATGCGGTCGCGATACATGCGGTCCAGCTGGTCCTGGGTGCCTTCGTGAACACCCTTCTCCTGCATGATCTTGAACACCATGGACAGGTACAGCGGCATCACCGGGATGGCCGAGCTGGCCTGGGTAACCACCGACTTCAGCACCGCCACGTTGGCGCCGCCCTTGACTTCACCGGCCAGTTTCTTGTCCAGGCGCAGGGCGGTTTCGTCCAGGTCCTGCTTGGCCTGGCCCAGCGCACCGTGCCAGTAGATCGGCCAGGTGATGTCGCTGCCGATGTAGCTGAAGGCCACGGTGCGGGCGCCTTCGGCCAGCACGTTGGCGCCAGCCAGGGCGTCGATCCACAGCTGCCAGTCCTGGCCACCCATGACGGTGACGGTGTCGGCGATTTCCTGCTCGGTAGCCGGCTCGATGCTGGCCTCGATGATGGTGTCCTTGTTGGTGTCGATGGCGGTCGACTTGTACGGCTGGCCGATCGGCTTCAGGGCCGAACGCACCAGTTCACCGGTCTGCGGCAGCTTGCGCACTGGCGAGGCCAGCGAGTAGACGACCAGGTCGACCTTGCCACCCATTTCGTTCTTGATCAGTTCGATGACCTTGGCACGGGCTTCGTCGGAGAAAGCGTCACCATTGATCGACTTGCTGTACAGGCCTTCGGCCTTGGCGAACTTGTCGAAGGCTGCAGCGTTGTACCAGCCAGCGGTGCCGGCCTTGGTCTCGGTGCCTGGCTTTTCGAAGAACACGCCCAGGGTGTCGGCCTTGAAGCCGAACGCCGCGGTGATGCGGGCTGCCAGGCCGTAGCCGCTGGAAGCACCGATGACCAGGACCTTCTTCGGGCCATCCTCGCGCACGCCCAGCTTGCGGGTGGCTTCGATCTGGTCACGGACGTTGAGCTCGCAGCCCTTCGGGTGAGTCGTGGTGCAGATGAAACCGCGGACCTTAGGATGAATGATGGCCAATGTCTGTACCTCGTCAGGTTTATGCCGGGGGAAGCGCCGCCATGGGCGATTCCGGTTGATCAGAGGGTGAGACTACCCCCGCAGGTTATCCGACACATATTACGGGGTGATCTTGGGGATGCAAAACGGTGGATTACCTGTACCGGCCCTATCGCCGGCAAGCCAGCTCCCACAAAGACGGCGCAAAACTTGAGCCCTGTGAGGGACCTCTGGGAGCTGGCTTGCCGGCGATAGAGCCAGTGCAGGCAACATCAATCTGACAAGAGAGCCCCTTTCAGCCATTCCAGGAACTGCCGGGCCAGCGGATCATCCTGGCTGTCCCGATGCACCAGGCAAGCCCACGCCGGCCCACGCACGCGCTGCGCCGACAAAGCCTGCAAACGCCCCTCCTCCACCGCCCGCCGCGCCAGCAACTGGCTGACCAGGGCCACCCCCAACCCCTCGCTCGCCGCATCCAGCAGCAGCCCGGGGTCGGAAAAGTTCAGCCCCTTGCCCTGCTGCCCCACATCCTCGCCACCCTCCAGCTGCCAGTGGCTCCAGTCCATCTCGCGCTCGCCATGCAAGGTGGTGCGCCGCGACATCGGCGTTTGCAGCAACGCCGGGTGGCAGGCCGGGTACAGCTGGTCCTGGTGCAGCACGTTGAAGCTGCACTCGGCCTGGGCACTGAGGTCGTCGCGGATGGCCAGGTCGATGGTCTCGGTCGCCATGTCCGGCACCTCGAAACTGGTGAACAGCCACAAGTCGACATCCGGGCAGCGCTGGTGAAAGTCGGCCAGCCGCGGCAGCAGCCAGTGCCTGGCAAAGGCCGGGCTGGTGTTGACCACCAGTTGGTTGGGCTTGCGGTACTGGTCGAGCCGGCGAATGCCCACCGCCAGGTGCTGCAGCAGTGACTGCGTGGTGCTGAGCAGGTCGTGCCCGGCATCGGTCAGGCTCACGCTGCGGCCACTGCGGTGGAACAGCGGCTGCTCCAGGTAGGTTTCCAGGCTGCGAATCTGCTGGCTGATGGCCGACTGGGTCAGGTTCAGCGCTTCGGCGGCCTTGTGGAAGCTGCCCAGCCGCGCAGCGGCTTCGAAGCCGCGCAGGGCATTCAGGGGTGGCCAGTGTTTGAGCATGATTGATAAGCCCTGCTGATCAGATGTGCGCTAAATCTATCGTTTGTCGCAGGCCAAGCCTAGCCATAGCATGGACATCAACACCCGCGACGGCGGGCTTCGTTGATAAAAATCCTTAATTGATCGGAGTTCACTATGCACCTGTCCCTCGACAGCGGCTGGCGCATGCCCGCCGAATGGGCCCGCCACGCTGCCACCTGGATGGTCTGGCCACACAACCAGGCCCTGTGGGAAAGCGGCTGGCACGTGCGCCTGGCCGACGTACAGCAGGACTACGCCCGGGTCGCGGCGGCCATCGCCCGTTTCGAGCCGGTGAAGATGGTGGTCGACCCTTCGGCCTTGCAAAGCGCACGTGCCCTCTGCGGCGCCAATATCGAACTGGTCGAAATGGCCGTGGACGACAGCTGGTGCCGGGACAGCGGCCCTAGCTTCGTCTGCCACCCACAGCATGGCCTGGCCGGCCTGAGCTGGCGCTTCAACGCCTGGGGTGGCAAGTCGCAGCACGGCCAGGACCGCAGCCTCGGCCGGCGCATCCTCGACCACCTGGGCCTGGACGGTTTCAGCACGGCGCTGTGCAACGAAGGCGGCGCGATTCATGTGGACGGCGAAGGCACCCTGATCACCACCGAGTCGGTGCTGCTCAACCCCAACCGCAACCCTGGCGTGAGCAAGGCCGAGTTCGAGGCCTGCTTCGCCCGCTATCTGGGCATCCGCAAGACCATCTGGCTACCGGGCGACCCACAATACATCACCGGCGACATGACCGACGGCCACGTCGACGGTGTATGCGCCTTCGCCCGCCCTGGCGTGCTGCTGGTCGACGCCACCCATGACCCGCATTCGGTGTACGCCGAAGTCGTGCGGGAAAACCGCCGCGCCCTGGAACTGGCCACCGACGCGCAAGGCCGGCACTTCGAGCTGCTCGACCTGTATGAAGCCAGCGCCGCCGTCGACCAGGACGCCGAGGTATTCTGCGCCTCGTACACCAACTTCTACATCGCCAACGGCGCGATCATCATGCCGGCCTATGGCATCGCCGCCGACCTGGAAGCCGCCGCGCAACTGGCCCACGCCTTCCCGGGCCGGGAGATCGTACCGGTGCGCATCGACCACATCGCCCATGGCGGTGGCGGCATCCATTGCATCACCCAGCAACAACCCGAGGTGCAGCCATGAGCCTGCTGCGCATCGCCACCACCCAGATGCCATGCAGCTGGGACCTGCCTGGCAACCTCGACCGCGCCGAACAGCTGGTTCGCCAGGCTGCCGCCAAGGGCGCCCAGGTGATCCTGCTGCAGGAGCTGTTCGCCACCCCGTACTTCTGCATCGAACAGGACCACCAGCACCAGGCACTCGCCCAACCCTACCCTGCCAGCCCTATCCTGCAGCGCTTCGCCGCACTGGCCGGTGAGCTGGGCGTGGTGCTGCCGCTGAGCTGGTACGAGCGCGCCGGCAATGCCTTCTTCAACTCGTTGACCGTGGCCGATGCCGATGGCCGCCTGCTTGGCGTCTACCGCAAGACCCACATCCCCAACGCCATCGGCTACCAGGAGAAGGAATACTTCAGCCCCGGCGATACCGGCTTCAAGGTCTGGGACACCGCCTTCGGCCGCCTGGGCATCGGCATCTGCTGGGACCAGTGGTTCCCCGAGACCGCCCGCTGCCTGGCACTGATGGGCGCCGAAGTGCTGCTGTTCCCCACCGCCATCGGCTCCGAGCCCGGCTGTGCCGAACTGGACTCGCGCGACCACTGGCAGGTGGCCATGCGCGGCCACGCCGCCGCCAACCTGTTGCCGGTGGTGGCGGCCAATCGGGTGGGCGAAGAAGTCGCAGCCAGCGACGCATCGTTGGCCATGCGCTTCTATGGCTCGTCGTTCATCTGCGACCACAAGGGCGCCATGTTCGCCGAAGCCGACCGCGACAGCAGTGGCATCTGGCTGCACGACCTGGATCTGGCCGGCATGCGGGAAGACCGCCTGAGCTGGGGCATCTACCGCGATCGCCGCCCGGAGATGTACGCACCGCTGCTGACCCTGGACGGCACCCACCCACACACCCTGAGGGCATGAGCATGAAACGCCACGTTCTGGCCGCCTTGGCGCTGGCCGTCTGCGCCTGCCAGGCTCAGGCCGAGCAGCCCGTGCTGCGCCTGTACAACTGGGCCGACTATTTTGCCGAGGACACCCTCAAGCAGTTCACGGCCGAAACCGGCATCCAGGTGATCTACGACGTGATGGATGGCAGCGAAGTGCTCGAGGCCAAGCTGATGTCCGGGCGCAGTGGCTACGACCTGGTCTTCCCCGGTGATACCGTCGCCGAGCGCCTGATGCGCGCCGGCAGCCTGCAGCCACTGGACCACAGCCGCCTGGAGGCCCTGGACGACATCGAGCCCGGGCTGCGTCAGCTGCACGCCCGGTACCCCAAGGCCAGCCAGGCGACCGTGCCCTACACCTGGGGCACCATCGGCCTGACGGTGAATGCCGACAAGGTCCGCCAGCGCATGCCCGATGCACCGCTGGACAACCTCGACATGCTGTTCAAGCCGGAGCTGGCCGCCAAATTCGCCGACTGCGGTATTTCAGTCATCGATTCACCCGACGAAGTGCTGGCAGTGGTCCTCAACTACCTGGGCCGCGAGCCACGCAGTGCCAAGCGCGAAGACCTGGCCGCAGCCAGCGAACTGCTCAAGGCGATTCGCCCGTACGTGCGCAAGTTCCAGTCGCAACCAGTGACCGAACTGGTCAACGAGAACCTGTGCCTGTCACTGGGCTACAGTGGCGACGTGATCCAGGCGCAGCGTACCGCCGACGCCGCGGGCAAGCATCTCGACTTCCAGTACCGCGTACCGCGCCAAGGCACCACGGTGTGGATGGATACCATGGCCATCCCGGCCGATGCCAAGCACCCGGAATACGCCTATCGTTTCATCAACTTCGTCATGCGCCCGGCGAACATGGCGGCCATCAGCAACTTCACCGGTTACCCTACCGCCAGCGCCAAGGCACGCCAGGCAGTGGACCCGCGCATGCGCGACAACCCCGATATCTACCTCGACCAAGCCACCTATGCCCGGCTGATCCCGGGCCGCGATATCCCACAGGCCGACATGCGTGCACGCATGCGCGTGTGGACCCGCTTCAAGACTGCACAGGACTGAGCCATGCCAAGCCGTAGAACCTTCCTGCAACTTTCGCTCGCCGCCGGCCTCGGTGCCAGCCTCGGCCTGCCGCTGGGCCTGGCCCGCGCCGAAGAACCGGGGCGCTGGTTCATGCCGGACGAAGGCGAGCCGCAGCAACGCGCATTCATCGCCTTCGGCGCCCAGGATGCGATCTGGGAGGACTTCACCGCCGATGTGCAGGCCGCCCTCGGTCGCATCGCCCAGGCCATTGCGCGCTATCAGCCAGTGACGGTGTTCTGCAGGGCCAGCGAGCGCGAGCTGGCCGAGCAACACTGTGCCAGCCAGCGCACAAGTTTCGTCGAGTGCGAGCTGGACGACATCTGGATGCGCGACATCGGCGCCAACTTCGTCGTCGATGATGACGGAGCCCTGGCGGCGGTGGACTTCAATTTCAATGGCTGGGGCAACAAGCAACGTCACCGCAACGATGCCCAACTGGCCAGGCGCGTAACCACGCTGGCCGGTGCCCGCTACCAGCGCAGCGACCTGGTGGGTGAAGGCGGCGCCATAGAGGTGGACGGCCACGGCACGGGCATCATGACCGAGAGCAGCTGGGTCAACGCCAACCGCAACAAGGGCTGGAGCAAGGCCGAGATCGAGGCGGAGCTCAAGGAGCGCCTGGGGCTGAGCAAGATCATCTGGCTACCGGGCATCGCCGGCCAGGACATCACCGACGGGCACGTGGACTTCTATGCCCGCTTCGTCAGGCCGGGGGTGGTGATTGCCAACCTGGATAACGACCCGGACTCGTATGACTACGCCGTGACGCGCAAGCACCTGGAGATCCTCAAGCGAACCACCGATGCCGAGGGCCGCAGGTTGCAGGTGCACGTCGTGTCGCCGCCGCTGCACGGGCGGCGCAACAGGTTCAGCAAAGGCAATGACGACTTTGCCGCTGGGTACATCAACTACTTCGTGATCAATGGCGCGATCATTGCGCCACAGTTTGGCGATGGGGCAGCGGACGAGAAAGCGCGGGGGCTGCTGGCGGCGTTGTATCCGGGGCGGGATATCGTACAGCTGGATATCGATGCCATTGCTGCGGGGGGCGGGGGGATTCACTGTGTGACCCATCAGTGCCCGGCGGTGTAGCAGGTGTTGCCTGTGCTGGCCTCTTCGCGGGTAAACCCGCTCCCACAGGTACTGCGCAAACCTTGAGTTTTGCACAGTCCTTGTGGGAGCGGGCTTGCCCGCGAAGAGCCCGCCACAGTCAATCGCGGTGCCGACGGCGCCCCGTGATCATCGACCACGGCAGGTTTTCCCGCATGCGCACGCTCTCGTAGATGGCCGCCAGCACATGCACGCAAACCAGCACCAGCAGCGCGTTGGCCAGCCAGCTGTGCAGGTCCATCGGCCAGTCGACACCAAACAGCGCGTCCACCTCCTGCGACGCCCACCCGGTAAGGCCCAGACCGGCAATGCAGGTCAGCATCAGCACCATCACCAGGGCGCCAATCGGCGAATGCCCCATGTGATGGTCAAGCTCCCCATGCAGCAGCGCCCGGGCATGGCCGACCAGGCTTGCCGGGGTTGGCCAGAAGTCGGCCCAACGCGCGCTGCGTGGCCCGACAAAGCCCCAGATCACACGCACCACCACAACGGCCAGTGCGTAGTAACCCAGCCACTGGTGCCAGTCTTCACCTTCTTCGTTGAAGAAGTAGTTGGCGAAGAACACCACGGCGATCGACCAGTGGCACAGCCGCAGTAGGGGGTCCCACAGCTGTACCGTGCCGTCGCTGTTCAATCGTGGTACTCGGTCTTGACTGCCTTGCCCGTCACTGGGTCATGGTAGATCTCGACCTTCTTGCCATCCTTGTCGAAACCGTAGATCTCGTAGCAGTTACCCTTGGTGACCTTGAACTTGTTGATCTTGTAGCCCTGCTTCTTGAGCTGCGCCTGGAATTTTTCCTGATCCTGCCAGGTGCTTTTGTCAGCGGTGGTGCATTCGGTGGCGGCGAATGCGGTGCTGCTGGCGATCAAGAGGGTCATGGCGATCAATGTACGCATGGGCATGAACTCCATTCAGATGAGTGTAAAAGCGCATCCCTCAGCATAGTTCTGCAGGCCGCTTTACGCTCATTCATTTGCTTTACACATCAATCGCAAAGAAAAACAAACTTAACAAATGAGCCAAAGCCACCGATGCTTGAGGCATCACGCCCATCGCACGGAGAACAACAACATGAACGACGTGGTCATCGTCGCAGCAACCCGTACCGCCATCGGCAGCTTCCAGGGCGCCTTGGCCACTGTGCCTGCAGTAGACCTGGGTGCCGCCGTGATCAAGCGCCTGCTGGAACAGACCGGGCTGGCCCCGGAGCAGGTCGACGAAGTCATCCTCGGCCAGGTACTTACCGCCGGTGCCGGGCAGAACCCGGCACGCCAGGCCGCGATCAAGGCCGGCCTGCCCTTCAGCGTACCGGCAATGACCCTGAACAAGGTTTGCGGCTCGGGCCTGAAGGCACTGCACCTGGCCGCTCAGGCCATCCGTTGCGGTGACGCCGAGGTAGTCATCGCCGGCGGCCAGGAGAACATGAGCCTTGCCCCCTACGTGATACCGTCGGCCCGCACCGGCCAGCGCATGGGCCATGGCCAGCTGATCGACAGCATGATCACCGACGGCCTGTGGGATGCCTTCAACGACTACCACATGGGTATCACTGCCGAAAACCTGGTGGACCAGTACGGCCTCAGCCGTGAGCAGCAGGATGCCTTTGCCGCCGAGTCGCAGCGCAAGGCGGTAGCGGCGATGGAGGCCGGCCGCTTCGATGATGAAATCACCCCGATCGTGCTGCCGCAGAAAAAGGGAGAACCCAAGGTGTTCGCGCGGGACGAGCAGCCACGCCCGGACACCACCGCCGAATCCCTGGGCAAACTGCGCCCGGCGTTCAAGAAGGATGGCAGCGTCACCGCCGGCAACGCCTCGAGCCTGAATGACGGCGCCGCCGCCGTGCTGCTGATGAGCGCCGCCAAGGCCAAGACCCTTGGCCTGCCGGTGCTGGCCAGGATCGCGGCTTATGCCAGTGCCGGTGTAGACCCGGCGATCATGGGCATCGGCCCGGTTTCGGCCACCCAGCGCTGCCTGGACAAGGCCGGCTGGCAATTGGCCGAGCTGGACCTGATCGAAGCCAACGAAGCCTTTGCCGCGCAGGCGCTGGCCGTGGGCAAGGCGCTGGAATGGGATGCCGCGCGGGTCAACGTGAATGGCGGGGCGATTGCCCTTGGCCACCCGATTGGTGCGTCCGGGTGCCGGGTGCTGGTGACCCTGCTGCACGAGATGATCAAGCGGGACGCCAGAAAAGGCCTGGCAACCCTGTGCATTGGTGGCGGGCAAGGCGTGGCCTTGGCAATCGAGCGTTGATCACAGATTGAATTGAACAGGCCTGACCCTTTCGCGGGTAAACCCGCTCCCACAGGGACCCCACTGAAGCTGAATCCAGTGGGGGCCCTGTGGGAGCGGGTTTACCCGCGAAAGGGCCGGTACAGCCAGCGAAGAATCAGGCAGTGGCACGCAGCTCGCGGGCAGCTGCGACCATGTTCACCAGCGCTGCCTCGGTCTCCGGCCAGCCACGGGTCTTCAGCCCGCAATCCGGGTTGACCCACAGGCGCTCGGCCGGGATACGCCGGGCAGCCTTGCGCAGCAGCTTGACCATTTCCTCACGGGTCGGCACCCGTGGCGAGTGAATGTCATACACACCCGGACCGATCTCGTTGGGGTAGGCGAACCGCTCGAACGCCGCCAGCAGCTCCATGTCGGACCGCGAAGTCTCGATGGTGATCACGTCGGCATCCATCGCCGCGATCGACTCGATCACATCGTTGAACTCGCTGTAGCACATGTGGGTGTGGATCTGGGTTTCGTCACGCACCCCCGAGGCACACAGGCGGAAGGCCTCGGTGGCCCACTCCAGGTAATGGGCCCAGGCGCCGTGGCGCAGCGGCAGGCCTTCACGGAAGGCCGCTTCGTCGATCTGCACGATCCTGATACCCGCCGCTTCCAGGTCGACCACTTCGTCGCGGATCGCCAGCGCCAGCTGGCGCGCCTGCACTTCGCGGCTCACGTCTTCACGCGGGAACGACCACATCAGCATGGTCACCGGGCCGGTCAGCATGCCCTTCATCACCTTGCTGGTCAGGCCCTGGGCGTACTTTATCCATTCCACGGTCATGGCCTTCGGCCGGCTCAGGTCGCCAACGATCACCGCAGGCTTCACGCAGCGCGAACCATAGCTCTGCACCCAGCCGAAGCGGGTGAACACATAGCCATCGATCTGCTCGGCGAAGTACTCGACCATGTCGTTGCGTTCGGCCTCGCCGTGCACCAGCACATCCAGGCCCAGGTCCTCCTGGATTTTCACCGCATGGCGGATCTCGCTGTGCATGGCCTCGACGTAATCGGCCTCGGTCAGCTTGCCCTGCCTGTAGGCCTGGCGTGCCAGGCGAATCGCCGAGGTCTGCGGGAACGAACCGATGGTGGTGGTCGGGAACGCCGGCAGGTCGAGCCCCGCACGTTGCTTGGCGATACGTTGGGCAAACGCCGACTGACGCTGGCTGTCAGCGGGCTTGATGGCCGCCAGGCGGGCCTGCACGGCCGGCTTGTGAATACGCGGCGAAGCGGCGCGGCTGGCCTGCACGGCCTGGCTCTGGGCCAGTGCGGCGACCACATCGTCGGCGTGCGGGGCATTGATGGCCTTGGCCAGCAGCGCCACTTCCTGGCACTTCTGCACGGCGAAGGCCAGCCAGCTGTGCAGTTCGGCATCAAGCTGGTCTTCACGGTCCAGGTCCACCGGGCTGTGCAGCAGCGAGCAGGAAGGCGCCACCCACAGCCGCTCACCCAGGCGCTCATGGGCATGGCGCAGCACCTCCAGCGCCTTTTCCAGGTCGCAGCGCCAGACGTTGCGGCCGTTGACCAGGCCCAGCGACAGCACCTTGTAGGCCGGCAGGCGGTCGAGGATGGTCGGGTACTGCTCGGGCGCACGTACCAGGTCGATGTGCAGGCCATCGACCGGCAGGTTGGCGGCCAGGCCCAGGTTGTCTTCCAGGCCGCCGAAGTAGGTGGCGATCAGCTTCTTCAGTGGCGCCCGCTGAAGGATGTTGTAGACCCGCTCGTAGGCATTCTTCCAGTCCTGAGGCAGGTCCAGGGCCAGGATCGGCTCATCGATCTGCACCCATTCCACGCCTTGGGCAGCCAGCCGGTTGAGGATCTGGTCATACAGCGGCAGCAGGCGATCGAGCAGCTCCAGCTTGTCGAAATCGCCACCCTTGGCCTTGCCCAGCCAAAGGTAGGTCAGCGGGCCGATAACCACCGGCTTGACCGCGTGGCCCAGGGCCTGGGCTTCTGCCACTTCTTCGAACAGCTGCTCCCAGCTCAGGGCGAACTGCTGGTCGGCGGTGAATTCGGGGACCAGGTAGTGGTAGTTGGTGTCGAACCACTTGGTCATTTCCTGGGCGTGCGCGCCGCCACAGCAGCTGTCACCCACAGCGCCACGCGCCATGGCGAACAGGGTCTGCAGGGTGGGCCTGGCAGCGTCGTGGCTGCGAAAGCGCTGCGGGATCACGCCGAAGGTCAGCGAGTGGGTCAGCACCTGGTCGTACCAGGCGAAGTCGCCGACCGGCAGCAGTTCGATGCCGGCGTCTTTCTGCACCTGCCAGTGGCGGGCACGCAGCTCGCGGCCGACGGTGCGCAGGCCGGCTTCGTCGAGTTCACCTTTCCAGAAGGCTTCCTGGGCCTTTTTCAGCTCGCGGTCGCGGCCGATACGTGGAAAGCCCAGGTTGTGTGCCAGTGCCATGTCTTGTCCCTCAGCATGCATAAATGAATGAGGGGATTTTCCGGGAGGCGCCATCTTGAGACAAACTCATTAAATTTGAGATGAAATCAAGGTTTTCTCATGTTCATGTTGTTGTGCTGCCTGTACCGGCCCTTTCGCGGCTAAAGCCGCTCCTACAGGTACCGCGCCACCCTGTGGGAGCGGCTTTAGCCGCGAAAGGGCTGGCACAGGCAAACCCGATGTCTCATTCAGAGCAGCACCCTGCGCATCCGGACATGACCCCACCCGCCTTCTGCCGCACAATGCCACCCTGACCAAACCAGGTACCCGGCCCCATGAGCCTGCTGAAAACCGCGCTGCGCGAAAACACCTTCGTCTGCGTCATGGAGTTCGTTCCCAAGCCCTCCGCAGAACGCTTCGCCGCCATGGACGCGATCCTGGCCCGTGCGCACCTGTGCGGCTGGCCGATGACCGTGGCCATCGGCGATCGCGTCGGCAGCCCGCTGGACATGTCGCCACTGGACGCCCTCGCCTCGTTCAGCAACCGGGTACCCGCCCTGCCGCACTTCTCCGGCAAGGACCGCGAACGCCACCACCTGCTCGCCCAACTGCAACGCATGGATGCCGCCGGCCTCGACCAACTGTTGCTGCTCACCGGCGACCGCCTGCCGGGCCACCAGCCCGGCCAGCGCCCGGTGCGCTACCTGGAATCGGTCGCAGCCCTGCAGATCGCCCGCCAGGCCTGCCCACACTGGCTGCTTGGCGCGGCGCTCAACCCGTTCAAGTACTGCGAGGAAGAAGGCGGCGCCCAATACTTCAAGGCCGAGAAAAAACTGGCGGCGGGCGCCGACTTCCTCACCCTGCAACTGGGTTTCGATGCCAGCAAACACCAGGAAGCCATGCACTGGATGAACCGCCAGGCCGCGCCCAGGCCGATGCTGGCCTGCCTGATGAGCCTCACTCACGGGCGCGCGACGATGCTCGAGCACGTGGCCGGCGTGACCGTCACGCCGTCCATGCGCGACATGCTGGAAGCGGAAGCGGCGCAGTCCAAGGCCTTTGCCCAGGCACGCAGCGTCGACCGCCTGGCCTTGCAGATCATCGGCGTGAAGCTGATGGGCTACGCCGGCGTGCATCTGTCGGGGGTTCACGAACTCAAGCAACTGCTGGCCCTGGAGGCACGCATCGAACACTGGCAGGCGCAAATCCACACACTGGAACAATGGGCGCCGGCCTGGCAGGCCAGCTGGCAGATGCCCGGCCTGCCGGCAGTCAGCTTCCATCCGCCGCAGGCAAGCTGGCGCCAGGGCGAGTCACGGGTCGATGCCTCGTTCAAGGAGAAAGCGCGCTATCACCTGATGCACGGCATGCATTCGCTGCTGTTCAGCCGCCGCAATGGCCTGAGCAAGGCATTTGGCTGGGCTGTGCGCCAGCCGATGTGGGCTACCCGCCTTGGCGCGCAGGTGCTGCACAAGGTGGAACACGCGGTGAAGCACCCGCTGGTAGGCTGCGACACCTGCGGCCGCTGCCGCCTGGAGGACACCCTGTACATCTGCCCGGAAACCTGCCCCAAGGGCCTGGCCAACGGCCCCTGCGGCGGCACCGCGCTGAACCGCTGCGAGTTCGGCGACCGCGAATGCATCCACAGTGTCAAGTACCGCACCGCCAAGGCGGTGCGACAGACGGCGCTACTGACCGAGCGCCTGATCCCGTGCATCGAGCTCGAGACACGCCACCGCAGCTCATGGCCGCAGTGGTTCCAGGCCCAGACGCCGCGTCAGCTCAGCCCGCAGCCAGCGCCTCGAACCCAGCCCGAATCGTAGCTTCGGGCAGTTCGTCTGCAATGAACACCATCACGCTCTCGCGGGTTTCCCCCTCGGCCCATTCGGCGTCCCAGTCGAAACCATAGAGCTTGAGCACACCCTGGAACACCAGCTTGCGCGCTTCACCGGCAATGTTCAGCACGCCCTTGTAGCGCAGCAACTGCTTGCCGTGGGTTTCCAGCAGTTCGTTCATGAAGTCGCTGAGGCGGTCGATGTCCAGCGCGCTTTCCGTGCGCAGCACCAAGGTGGAGATCCGGTCCGGGGTAGCGGGCTTGAGCAGCGGGCGTAGCGCTGGCTTCAGGTTCGCGCCCAGATCGGGGTTGAGGTTGAAACCACGCACATCCAGCAGCTCGGCCAGGTCGATGCGACCATGCTCGACCACGCGGATCGCAGCGCGGCCATTGATGCGGGCCAGGCGCTCGCGCAGGGCCTCGACCGCAGCGGGCTCGACCAGGTCGGTCTTGCTCAGCAGCAGGCGATCGGCAAAGCCGACCTGGGCCTGGGCGATGGTCTGGGTCAGGTGCAGCTCGGCGTGGGCGGCATCGACCAGGGTGATGATGCCGTCGAGGATGTAGCGCTCACGCAGCTCTTCGTCGATGAAGAAGGTCTGTGCCACTGGCGCCGGGTCGGCCAGGCCGGTGCATTCGATTACCAGGCGGTCGAAGGCGATCTCGCCGGCATCCAGGCGTTCGAGCAGCAGGTACAAGGCGCGGGTCAGGTCGCCGTGGATGCTGCAGCACACGCAGCCATTGGCCAGGGTCATCACCTGCACCGGCTCGTCGCCCAGCAGCTGGCTGTCGATGCCGGCCTCGCTGAATTCGTTTTCGATCACGGCGATCTTCAGGCCGTGCTCGGCCTTGAGCATGTGCTTGAGCAAGGTGGTCTTGCCGGCACCGAGGAAGCCAGTGAGTACGGTTACGGGAATAGGCGTCTGCACGCAGAATATCTCCTGTGCAGTGAAATGGACGGGGGGAGCGCGATCCCTGTAGGAGCGGCCTTGTGTCGCGATCGGGCCGCAACGCGGCCCCGGATTTTCAGCTTCGCAGCCAAAATTGCCGGGGCCGCGTTGCGGCCCGATCGCGACACAAGGCCGCTCCTACACAGTACCGCGCTAGCCTGGACTTAGCAGCACTTGGGCCCGGACTTGCCGCCATAACGCGCTTCCTGGCGTTCGCGGAAGAACTCCTCGTACGTCATGACCGGCTTGTCCGGGTGCTTGGTCTGCATGTGCTCGACGTAGTTGTCGTAGTCGGGCATGCCGACCATCAGGCGGGCTGCCTGCCCCAGGTACTTACCCAGTCGACCCAGGTCGTTGAACATCGCAGCAGTCCTCTCAAGCGTCAGGCAGGGCCTGGAACGGGGTTTCCTTGTCGGTGCGCTCCTTGCGGCCGAGGGCGGCGAAACCGACCTTGACAGCGAAGAACAGCACGCTGAACACCACCACCAGGAACAGCACGGTCAGGCCGGCGTTGGTGTAGGCGTTGAAGATCACGTGCTGCATCTGCCCGATGTCCTTGGCCGGGGCCAGTACCTGGCCGGCATCCAGCGCGGTGCTGTACTTCTTGGCCAGGGCCAGGAAGCCGACTGCCGGGTTCGGGTCGAACAGCTTGATCAGGCCTGCGGTGGTGGTGCAGATCAGCAGCCACACGGCCGGCAGCAGGGTGACCCAGACGTAGCGCTGACGCTTCATCTTGATCAGCACCACGGTGCCGAGCATCAGGGCGATACCGGCCAGCATCTGGTTGGAGATACCGAACAGCGGCCACAGGGTGTTGATGCCACCCAGCGGGTCGATCACGCCCTGGTACAGCAGGTAGCCCCACAGGGCCACGCAGCCGGCAGTACCGATCAGGTTGGCAGTCCACGATTCGGTGCGCTTGAGCGCTGGCACGAAGCTGCCCAGCAGGTCCTGCAGCATGAAGCGCCCGGCACGGGTGCCGGCGTCTACCGCGGTGAGGATGAACAGCGCCTCGAACAGGATCGCGAAGTGGTACCAGAAGGCCATGGTGTTTTCACCCGGCAGCACCTGGTGCAGGATCTGCGCGATACCTACGGCCAGCGTCGGCGCACCACCGGCACGGGCCAGCACGGTGTGCTCGCCAATGTCGCGGGCGGTGGCCTCGAGCTGCTCAGGGGTGATCAGGAAGCCCCAGCTGCTCACCGTTTGCGCAACCGACGCCACGTCTGCACCGACCACTGCGGCCGGGCTGTTCATGGCGAAGTACACGCCTGGCTCGATCACCGAGGCGGCGACCATGGCCATGATGGCAACGAACGATTCCATCAGCATGCCGCCGTAGCCGATGTAGCGGGCGTTGGTTTCGTTGTCCAGCAGCTTCGGCGTGGTCCCCGAGGAGATCAACGCGTGGAAGCCGGACACCGCGCCACAGGCAATGGTGATGAACAGGAACGGGAACAGGGTGCCCTTCCACACCGGGCCGGTGCCGTCGGTGAACTGGGTCAGCGCCGGCATCTTCAGCTCGGGCGCGATGATCAGGATACCGATGGCCAGGCCGACGATGGTGCCGATCTTGAGGAAGGTCGACAGGTAGTCACGTGGCGCCAGTACCAGCCATACCGGCAGTACCGCGGCGACGAAGCCATAGCCCACCAGCATCCAGGTGATCTGCACGCCGGTGAAGGTGAACGCCGGGCCCCAGGTCGGGTCTGCGGCAATCTGGCCCCCCAGCCAGATCGAAGCCAGCAGCAGCACCACGCCGATGACCGAGATCTCTCCGATATGGCCCGGGCGGATGTAGCGCATGTAGATGCCCATGAACATCGCGATCGGGATGGTCGCCATCACCGTGAACATGCCCCACGGGCTTTCGGCCAGGGCCTTGACCACGATCAGCGCCAGCACCGCGAGGATGATGATCATGATCAGGAAGCAGCCGAACAGGGCGATGGTGCCCGGGATGCGGCCCATCTCCTCGCGCACCATGTCGCCCAGCGAACGGCCGTTGCGGCGGGTGGACAGGAACAGGACCATGAAGTCCTGCACCGCACCGGCCAGCACCACGCCGGCTATCAGCCACAGCGTGCCGGGCAGGTAGCCCATCTGCGCGGCGAGTACCGGGCCGACCAAGGGCCCTGCGCCAGCGATGGCGGCGAAGTGGTGACCGAAGAGGATGTGTTTGTTGGTCGGGACGTAGTCCAGGCCGTCGTTGTTGAGCACCGCCGGGGTGGCACGGCGTGGGTCGAGTTGCATCACCTTGGTGGCGATGAACAGGCTGTAGTAGCGATAGGCGACCAGGTAGATGGCCACTGCCGCGACCACGATCCACAAGGCATTGATCGCCTCGCCGCGACGCAGGGCAACCACACCCAGCGCACAGGCTCCTATGACTGCCAGCGCCAGCCACGGAATGTGGCGTAGCAGGCTATTATTGTTGTTCATGGTTTGCTTCCAGCTGGTGGATTGGAAAAGACCGCCCATCGAGTCTAGGGCGTGTCATCGCGCATTGCCACACTTGCTTTGGTCTAGAGCCTCTGCGGCCAGATTGCGGTACCTGATGTACATACCACTCTAACTATAGTCAGGATGTCACCTGAGGACCTATGCGAGGATCTACCCCATGAGCGATCACGACGAACGCCGCCGTTTCCAGCGCATCGACTTTGACGCCCCAACCGAACTGCGCCAGGGCGTGAAACGCTGGCCTGCCAAGCTGCTGGACCTTTCACTCAAAGGTTTGCTGATCGAACGCCCGGCAAATTGGGATGCCGACCTGACCCAGGATTTCGATGCCATCATTCACCTGGCCCCCGATGCACGGGTACAGATGCAGGTTGAACTGCGCCATGAGGAACCAGACCGCCTGGGCTTCATCTGCCTGTACATCGACGTCGAGTCGATGACTCATCTGCACCGTCTTGTGGAATTGAACGTGGCCGACAGCACCGAAATGATGCGTGAGCTGCGCGAACTCATCGAATAATGAAATCTCTTAGCTAGCTAATGGCTTCCCCACCTTGTGTTTCCTGTCTACCCAGACAGCTTTAAGCCTGGGTAGCAGCGTTTTGTACACACCCCTCTAGCACAGCCTCTGACGAGTTGGTACGCCTTCTGCATTGGGTTCCCGCACACCTTGCGGGCGCTCTTGTGCGCGCTCCGATCAAAATATTGTATACAATTCTTGTGGCAATCATTTGTAGGAAGTGTCTACAGTAGCACCACAACAATAAACAGAGAGCCTGCTCCATGACTACGTCCCCTAGCACGTCTCCCGCCAAGCGCCCCGAGGATGAAAACCTCGGCCTTGGTGCCAACCTGGCCTATGGTCTGCAGCATGTGCTGACCATGTACGGGGGGATCGTCGCGGTACCCCTGATCCTGGGGCAGGCCGCGGGCCTGAACGGTGCCGAAATCGGCATGCTGATTGCCGCTTCGTTGTTTGCCGGTGGCCTGGCCACCCTGCTGCAAACCCTCGGCCTGCCGTTCTTCGGCTGCCAGTTGCCGCTGGTGCAGGGCGTGTCGTTCGCCGGTGTGGCAACCATGGGTGCAATCCTCAGTAGCGAGGGCGGCGGTGGCCTGCCAGGCGTGCTCGGCGCGGTCATGGCAGCCTCGCTGATCGGTTTTCTGATCACCCCGGTGTTCTCGCGCATCACCAAGTTCTTCCCGCCGCTGGTAACCGGCATCGTCATCACCACCATCGGCCTGACCCTGATGCCCGTGGCCGCTCGCTGGGTGATGGGTGGCAACAGCGCCTCACCGGAATTCGGCAGCGTGGCCAACATCGGCCTGGCAGCCCTGACCTTCGCCATCGTGCTGCTGCTGAGCAAGCTGGGCAGCGCGGCGATCTCGCGCCTGTCGATCCTGCTGGCCATGGTGGTCGGTACCCTGATCGCCTGGGCGCTGGGCATGGCCGACTTCAGCAAGGTCACCGAAGGCCCGATGCTCGCCTTCCCCACGCCGTTCCATTTCGGCATGCCGGAATTCCACATCGCCGCGATCCTGTCGATGTGCATCGTGATCATGGTGACCCTGGTGGAAACCTCGGCCGACATCCTCGCCGTGGGTGAGATCATCGACACCAAGGTCGACTCCAAGCGCCTGGGCAACGGCCTGCGCGCCGACATGGCCTCGAGCATCCTGGCGCCGATCTTCGGCTCGTTCACCCAGAGCGCGTTCGCCCAGAACGTCGGCCTGGTAGCCGTGACCGGGGTCAAGAGCCGCTACGTGGTGGCCACAGGTGGCGTGATCCTGGTGGTGCTCGGCCTGCTGCCGATCATGGGCCGGGTGATTGCCGCAGTCCCTACTCCGGTACTGGGTGGCGCGGGCATCGTGCTGTTCGGCACCGTGGCGGCCAGCGGTATCCGCACCCTGTCCAAGGTCAGCTACAAGAACAACGTCAACCTGATCATCGTCGCTGCCTCGCTGGGCTTCGGCATGATCCCGATTGCCGCACCGACCTTCTACCACCACTTCCCGAACTGGTTCGAGACCATCTTCCACTCGGGCATCAGCTCGGCGGCGATCATGGCCATCCTGCTGAACCTGATCTTCAACCACTTCACCGCCGGCAACTCGGACCAGCAGTCGGTGTTTGCCGCCGCGTACGAGCGCACCATCCAGTACTCGGACATTTCAGCGCTGCGTGATGGCGACTACTTCAAGGATGGCAAGCTGTTCGATGCCGAGGGTAATGAAGTGCCGATGCTGGAACTGGACGAGCATGGCAATGAAACGGTCAGGCGCAGTGCGGTTGCCGAGCATTGACTGCTGACTGAGCGGTGAGGTGGGGGCCGACGCGCATCGTCGGCCCCTTTTTCATTTTGCCTGTGCCGGCCCTTTCGCGGGTAAACCCGCTCCCACAGGGTTTGCGCAATCCTGAAGCTGATGCGGTACCTGTGGGAGCGGGTTTACCCGCGAAGAGGCCGGTACAGGCCACGAATTATTCAAACAGCGCATCCAGGGCCTGCTCCAGCCGGGTAACGGCAATCACCTGCAACCCTGCCGGAGCCTCTTTCGGCGCATTGCCCTTGGGCACGATGGCCCGCTTGAAACCATGCTTGGCGGCTTCCTTCAAACGCTCCTGGCCACTGGGCACCGGCCGCACCTCGCCCGACAGGCCGATCTCGCCAAACACCAGCAGGCCATGGGCCAGGGGCCGGTTGCGCAGGCTGGACATCACCGCCGCCAGCAACGCCAGGTCCGAGGCGGTTTCCAGCACCTTCACCCCGCCCACCACGTTGAGGAACACATCCTGGTCATGGGTGGGAATACCGCCGTGGCGGTGCAGCACTGCCAGCAACATGGCCAGGCGGTTCTGGTCCAGGCCCAGGGTCACCCGGCGCGGGTTGGCCAGGTGGCTGTCGTCGACCAGCGCCTGCACCTCCACCAGCATCGGCCGGGTACCCTCCCAGGTCGCCATCACCACGCTGCCCGGTACTTCCTCCTGGGTGCGGTTGAGGAAGATCGCCGAGGGGTTGGACACCTCCTTCAGGCCGCGGTCGGTCATGCCGAACACACCCAGCTCGTTGACCGCGCCAAAACGGTTCTTCACCGCCCGCAGCAGGCGCAGGCGGCCATCGGACTCGCCCTCGAAATACAACACAGTGTCGACCATGTGCTCGAGTACCCGCGGGCCGGCCAGCGAGCCTTCCTTGGTCACGTGGCCGACCAGGAAGATCGCCGTGCCGCTCTGCTTGGCGTAGCGCACCAGCAACGCCGTGCTTTCGCGCACCTGGGCCACGCCGCCGGGTGCCGATTGCAGCTGCTCGGTGAAAATGGTCTGGATCGAGTCGATCACCATGACCCGCGGTTTCTCGACACGGGCCGTGGCGATGATGGTCTCGATGCAGGTTTCGGTCATGACCTTGAGCTGGTCCTGGGGCAGGCCCAGGCGCCGGGAGCGCATGGCCACCTGCTGCTGCGACTCCTCGCCGGTGACATACAGCGCCGGCATGCCCACGGCAATGTTGCACAAGGTCTGCAGCAGGATGGTCGACTTGCCGATGCCGGGGTCACCACCGATCAACACCACCGAGCCATCCACCAGGCCACCGCCCAGCACGCGGTCCAGTTCGGTACTGCTGGTGGTGAAGCGCGGGATTTCCTCGACGCTGACTTCAGCCAGGGTCTTGATCTGCGCCTGCTGCCCGGTCCAGCCGGCACGGCCGCTACTGGGCGCAGCGGCGCCGCCGCTTTCGATCATGGTCTCGACCAAGGTGTTCCAGGCGCCGCATTCGCCACACTGGCCGGCCCATTTGGGGAAGGTCGCACCGCACTCGGTGCAGCCATACAAGCGCTTGGCCTTGGCCATGGCTGGGGTCTCCTGGAAAAAAACCGCCATGATAGCCGAGCCGGACGTGCCTCGAACGCCTCGGGATGCGACAAAACTATTCGTTCTAACAGCAGTCTGTGGCCCTGAGCACAACGCATGAAGCGTTTGAGTGGCTTACACTGCGTAAACCTTACCTTTTGTTACAAGGAACCAAACATGGGCATGATCAGTGAATTCAAGGCCTTCGCGGTCAAAGGCAATGTCGTCGACATGGCGGTTGGTATCATCATCGGCGCGGCCTTCGGCAAGATCGTCTCGTCTTTCGTCGGTGACGTGGTCATGCCGCCACTGGGCCTGTTGATCGGTGGCGTGGACTTCAGCGACCTGGCAATTACTCTGAAGGCTGCCGAAGGTGACATTCCGGCCGTGGTGCTGGCGTATGGCAAGTTCATCCAGACCGTGATCGACTTCCTGATCGTGGCCTTTGCCATCTTTATGGGGGTGAAGGCGATCAACCAGCTCAAGCGTGAAGAGGCCGTGGCGCCGACTGCACCGCCTGTGCCGACTGCAGAAGAGACCTTGCTGACCGAGATCCGCGACTTGCTCAAGGCGCAGAATCAGAACCGCTTGCCTTGAGATTGCCGGGGGCTGCCTTGCAGCCCTATCGCGACACAAGGCCGCTCCTACAAGGTTTTTGCATCTCCCAGGAAATAGCGGTTCCTGTAGGAGCGGCCTTGTGTCGCGATGGGCCGCAAAGCGGCCCCCACGGCCTTACCAGTAGTTCTCCACAGCCACCTGCCCCGGCCGCTTGCTCAGGCTCAATTGCAGGTCGCGCGCCTTCAGTACCTTGCGCGTTTCATCAATCATCTCTGGGTTGCCACACAGCATCACTCGCGAATGTTCCGGCGACAGTTCCAACCCCGCCGCCTTCTCCAACTCGCCATTCTCGATCAGCGTGGTAATCCGCTGGTTCAACGCCCCCGGGTGCGGTTCACGGGTCACCACCGGAATGAACTGCAACTTGCCGGCGAATTCGGCCAGGTAATCGCGCTGCTCCAGCCCGGCGATTTCATCCACATAAGCCAGCTCTTTCGCTTCGCGCACCGAGTAGACCAGCTTGATGTTGTCGAAACGCTCCCAAGCCTCGAAGTCCTGCAGGATCGACATGAACGGCGCAATGCCAGTACCGGTCGCCAGCAACCACAGGTCGCGGCCACCGACGAAGCGGTCGAGGGTGAGGAAGCCGAAGGCCTGGCGGTCGATCAACAGGGTATCGCCTGCCCCCAACCGGCTCAGCTCGCTGGTGAATTCCCCGCCTGGCACCACGATGGAGAAGAAGTCGAGGTGCTCGTCATGCGGCGCGCTGACCATGGAATAGGCGCGCCACACCACGCTGCCATCGGCCTTGGTCACGCCAAGGCGGGCAAACTGGCCGGAACGGAAGCGGAACCCCGCATCGCGCGTAACCCGCAGGCTGAAGAGGTTCGGCGTGAGTGGCTGAACATCGAGCAGGGTCTGGCGGGTGAACTTTTCGGCGCTAGCGGTCATATCGGGCTCCAGGTTTGGCGTGCGCACAGTGTCGCGCAAAGTGGCGCGGATAAAAACCACTGCTTTGTAGGGCCTCATCTGCGGCGATCCTGCCGAAGTCGCATCGTATCCTGACCGCTATAACAAAAAAATCTCAGCACATTGGTAGGTCTTTTCCTACAATCATGCGGGCACCCAAACGGACTGGACCTGAGGCACAAGGAGTATTTCAGATGCGCCACTGGAAAACCGAGTATCTTTGTGCGTTCGACGCCGAACGCTGCCCACAGAAGTTGTTCGGCATGGCCGTGCATATGGCGCAGGATCTGGGCATGGAGTACGTGGGGCTGAACATTCGCATCCAGATCGCTACGCAAACACCCCACCTGTTCCTGTACAGCAACTACCCCAGTGAATGGATCGAGCGCTACCAGCGCGAAGACCTGTACAAGCAGGACCCGGCTGCCGATTTGAGCCACAAATCCACCATGCCTGTGCTATGGACCGATGACCTGTATCGCGAGGCTCCGCAATTTCGTGAAGCTGCCTGCCAGAGCGGTTTGCGCCATGGCTGGACGCAGTCATTGCACGACCAGCAGCACAACGAAAGCCAGATAAGCGTGGCCAGGTCCACCAAGCCCATCAGTATTGTCGAACTCTACAGAAAGGCCGGCAGTGTGCAGTGGCTGAGTCACAAACTGCATGAGGTGATCAGCGCACATCACCTCACTGCACTATGCCCGCCGCAGCCGAAGTTGAGCGATCGGGAACTGGAAGTGCTGAAATGGTCGGCCGCCGGCAAGACCGCCGCCGACGTTGCCTGCATCCTGTCACTGTCGCAAAGCACGATAAACTTCCATATCCGCAGTGTCATCACCAAGACCAACGCCGCCAACAAGGCCGCCGCCATCGCCATCGCCGCCCTGCGTGGCTGGATCTGACCTTCAAACCTGCGACCTTGGGCAAAGCCCTGTAGAATCGCCCGGCAAAGCCCGGGGCGAACCGCAACGGGCAGTTTCGTACCCGAGCCAGACGCCATGCCCCTGTTGACCACCCCATACGCCGAACTCGACCTGATCCGCCAGCCGGAACAGGCCAACGACCCGCTGCAGGCTTTCGATGCCGCCGACGAGTACCTGCTTGCGCAGCTGCACGAACAGGCTCCAGGGGCCGACTGCCGGGTACTGGTGCTCAATGACAGCTTCGGCGCCCTGGCCGCCAGCCTGGCGGGCAAGCTGCAGGTAGTCAGCAGTGGCGATTCACACCTGGCGCACCTGGCCCTGGAAAAGAACTTGGCACGCAACGGCCTGCCATTTGACAGTGTGCCGTTCGTGCCGGCCAGCGAACACTGGCAAGGCCCGTTCGACCGAGTACTGGTGCGCGTGCCCAAGACCCTGGCCCTGCTCGAAGAACAACTGATCCGCCTGCAAGGCCACCTGGCGCCCGGTGCGCAGGTGATTGCCGGGGCGATGATCAAGCACCTGCCACGGGCGGCCGGTGACCTGATGGAGAAGTACATCGGCCCGGTGCAAGCCTCGCTGGCACAGAAAAAGGCCCGCTTGCTGACCGCGACGGTGGCCGATCGGCCGGTCGCCCGCTCGCCCTACCCTAGCCGCTACCGCCTCGACGCGCCGGCGCTGGAGCTGCTGAACCACGCCAACGTGTTCTGCCGTGAGGGGCTGGATATCGGCACGCGGGCGTTCCTGCCGCACCTGCCCCGCGAACTGGGCCGCGCGCGGGTGGCGGACCTGGGCTGTGGCAACGGCGTGCTGGCGATCGCCAGCGCCCTGGCCAACCCGGATGCCCAATACACCCTGGTCGACGAGTCGTACATGGCGGTGCAATCGGCGCGGGAGAATTGGCAGGCCGCGCTGGGCGAGCGCCCGGCGGTGTTCGAGGCAGCCGATGGGTTGGCGGGGGTAGAGAAGCAATCGCTGGACGTGGTGCTGTGCAATCCGCCGTTCCACCAGCAGCAGGTGGTGGGCGATTTCCTCGCCTGGCGCATGTTCCAGCAGGCGCGTGAGGCGTTGGTGGTGGGTGGGGCGCTGTATATCGTGGGTAACCGGCACCTGGGCTATCACAGCAAGCTGGCGCGGTTGTTCCGAGGGGTGGAGCAGGTGGCGGCAACGCCCAAGTTCGTCATCCTTAAAGCCCGTAAATAGGCTTGGGGGCTGCTTTGCAGCCCATCGCGACACAAGGCCGCTCCTACAGGGAGACGCGACAATCTGAATGATCGCGGTCCCTGTAGGAGCGGCCTTGTGTCGCGAAAGGGGCGCAAAGCGCCCCCATTGGTTCAATGGGTGGTCAGCCCCGCAGCCCCCATGAACAGGCGCATCACGTAGGCCGCCACGCCCAGGGCCGCCACGCTCATCGCCCAGATCAGCAGCAGCCAGCCCAGGCGCTGCCACAGGGGTTTCTTCTCGTCCAAGCCATGCTTGCCGGTCATCATGCAGCCCTCCTAGTGATAGCCGTCTTCATGGGTCACCTTGCCGCGGAACACGTAGTAGCTCCAGAAGGTATACATGAGGATGAACGGCAGGATGAACAGTGTGCCCACCAGCATGAAGCCCTGGCTCTGCGGTGGTGCCGCGGCATCCCAGATCGAGATCGACGGCGGGATGATGTTCGGCCACAGGCTGATGCCCAGGCCGCTGTAACCGAGGAAGATCAGCACCAACGTCAGCAGGAACGGCGTGTAGTGCGCATTGCGCGCCACCGCCTTGAGCAACCCGTAGAAGGTCACCAGCACCAGGATCGGCACCGGCATGAACCAGACCAGGTTAGGCATGCTGAACCAGCGGTCGGCGATCTGCGGGTAGGCGATCGGTGTCCACAGGCTGACGATGCCGATCACTACCAGCAGCACCAGCGCCAGCGGCCGGGCGATGTCGTGCATCTTCTGCTGCAGCGACCCTTCGGTCTTCATGATCAGCCAGGTGCAGCCCAGCAGGGTGTAGGCAACGATCAGCCCCAGGCCACAGAACAGGCTGAACGGGGTCAGCCAGTCAAGGGTGCCACCGGCGAAATGCCGGTCGACCACCTTGAAGCCTTCGAGGAAGGCACCCAGCGCCACGCCCTGGAAGAAAGTGGCGATCAACGAACCCCAGATGAACGCCTTGTCCCAGATGTGGCGCTTGTCGGCCTTGGCCTTGAAGCGGAACTCGAAGGCCACGCCGCGGAAGATCAGGCCGATCAGCATCAGGATCAATGGCAGGTAAAGGGCCTCCAGCACTACCGAGTAAGCCATCGGGAACGCCCCGAACAGCCCGGCACCGCCCAGCACCAGCCAGGTCTCGTTACCGTCCCACACGGGGGCGACGGTGTTCATCATCACATCTCGGTCCTGCTCGCCCTTGACGAACGGGAAGAGCATGCCGATCCCCAGGTCGAAACCATCCATCACCACGTACATCATGACGCCGAAGATGATGATCACGGCCCAGATCAGCGAAAGGTCGATACCCATGGCTCAGTTCCCCTTGCTCAGGCTGGCGGAGTTGGCCTCTCGGCCATCATCGGCGGCGGACAGCGGCCGCGCCGGCGTGCGTTTGGTGCCAGGGCCACCAGGTTTGTGCTCGTCACCCTCACCGGTCTGCGGCCCTTTGCGCACCAGGCGCATCATGTAGCCAAGGCCAGTGCCGAACAGGGCGAAGTACACCACCACGAAGGCCACCAGGGTGAAGCCGAGCTGGGCGTAACTGTGGTTGGACACACCGTCTGCCGTGCGCATCAGGCCATACACCACCCAGGGCTGGCGGCCGATTTCGGTGGTGAACCAGCCGGCCAGCAGCGCGATCAGCCCGGAAGGGCCCATCCACAGGGCCAGGTACAGGAACGGCCGCGAGGTGTAGAGCGTGCCGCGCTTGCGCAGCCAGAGGCTCCACAGGCCGACGAAGATCATCAGGAAGCCCAGCCCGACCATGATCCGGAACGACCAGAAGACGATGGTCGAGTTGGGCCGGTCTTCGGGCGGGAACTCCTTCATCGCCGGCACCTGCTTGTCCAGGCTGTGGGTCAGGATCAGGCTGCCGAGCGCCGGGATCTCGAGCTTGAAGCGGGTGGTTTCGGCCTGCATGTCGGGAATGCCGAACAAGATCAGCGGGGTCGGCTCACCGGGCACGTTCTCCCAGTGGCCTTCGATCGCGGCGATTTTCACCGGCTGGTGCTTGAGCGTGTTGAGGCCATGGAAGTCACCGATCACCGCCTGGATCGGGGCGACGATCAGCGCCATCCACATGGCCATCGACAGCATCTTGCGCACCGCCGGGTTGTCACGCCCGCGCAGCAGGTGCCAGGCCGCCGAGGCACCGACGAAGAACGCGGTGGCAACGAACGCGGCCGTGGCCATGTGCATCAGGCGGTAGGGGAACGAGGGGTTGAATACCACCGCCAGCCAGTCCACCGGCACCACCCGGCCATCGATGATCTCGTGGCCTTGCGGGGTCTGCATCCAACTGTTGGAGGCAAGGATCCAGAAGGTCGAGACCAGGGTGCCGAGCGCCACCATCACCGTGGAAAAGAAGTGCAGGCCACGGCCGACGCGGTTCCAGCCAAACAGCATGACCCCCAGGAAGCCAGCCTCGAGGAAGAACGCGGTCAGCACCTCGTAGGTGAGCAGCGGGCCGGTAATGGCGCCGGCGAAGTCGGAGAAGCGGCTCCAGTTGGTGCCGAACTGGTAGGCCATGACTAGGCCGGAAACCACCCCCATGCCGAAGTTGACGGCGAAGATTTTCGACCAGAAGTGATAAAGGTCACGGTAGACCTGGTTGTTGGTCCGCAGCCAGAGGCCTTCGAGGACCGCCAGGTAGCTCGCCAGGCCAATGGTGATGGCCGGGAACAGGATATGGAACGACACGGTAAAGGCGAACTGCATTCGGGCGAGCTCTAAGGCCTCTATTCCGAACATGGTGCTTCCTCTTCAGATAATCCGGCGTCCGGGCCGCTGGCCCCGTCGCCCACTGCCCCCACGGTAGTCGAGTGCGGCGCGTTGGAATTGTTCTGTTCGATCGCAGGGATTTCGGCCCAAGGGCCCGATCGTTACATCTGGAACGATTGACCCAGATCAACGATTGCTAGGAAGCATAGTCCTGAATGGCCCGCCGGGCCGTGTGGTTGATTGCCGCGTGACCGGTTGCCCCACCCCCTTTCATGACGCGTGAAAAAGTGCCGACCCCGGCAAACAGTAACCGTTTGTTACAAACAGATGATACGCTGCGCACCCCTCTACTGCGCCGAGGCCCCTGGTTTCCGATGTCCGATTCCGCACCGCAGTTGTTGCGTCACCACCGCCCTTTCCTGGCCTTCTGGCTGGCCCGCGTGTTCACCGCCAGCGGCTTCCAGATGCTCACCGTGGCCATTGGCTGGCACCTCTACCAATTGACCGGCAATGTGCTGGACCTGGGCCTGGTCGGCCTGGTCGAGTTCGCCCCACGGGTGCTGTTCATGCTCCACACCGGGCATGTCGCCGACCGCTATGACCGGCGCAAGGTCGCTGCGCTGTGCCAGAGCCTGCAGGGGCTGATAGCCCTGGCACTGGCGCTGGGCAGTGCCACCGACAACGTCACCCGCGAGCTGATCTTCGCCCTCGCCTTCCTGCTCGGTGCCACGCGTTCGTTCGAAATGCCGGCGACCCAGGCGCTGCTGCCCAATGTGGTACCGGCCGGGCTGTTCCCACGCGCGGTGGCGGCTTCGGCCTCGGCCACCCAGTCGGCAACCATTGTGGCGCCGGCGGTGGGCGGCTTCCTGTATGCCTTCGGCAGCATCTGGGTATACGGCCCCACCGTGGCCCTGTACGCCATCGCCTGCGTGCTGACCCTGAGCCTGCAGGCACGCGGCCAGGTGGCCCAGCGCGGGCGCGCCAGCATCGAATCGCTGCTGGCCGGCATCCGCTTCATTCGCAGCCGGCCCGACATCCTCGGCGCCATCTCGCTGGACCTGTTCGCCGTACTGCTGGGCGGGGCCACCGCGCTGCTGCCGGTGTTCGCCAAGGACATCCTGCTGACCGGCCCGCTGGGCCTCGGCCTGCTGCGCTCGGCGCCAGCGGTGGGGGCATTGCTGATGTCGCTGTGGCTGGCGCGCTTCCCGTTCGAGCGCAACGTGGGGCGGACCATGTTCACGGCAGTGGGCGTGTTCGGCGTGGCGACCATCGCCTTCGGCCTGTCGACCTCGTTCTGGTTCTCGCTGGCAGTGCTGGTGGTGCTGGGTGCGGCGGACATGATCAGCATGGTTATCCGCGGCGCCTTCGTGCAGCTGGAGACGCCGGATGAAATGCGCGGGCGGGTGAGCGCGGTGAACGGCTTGTTCATTGGCGCTTCGAACCAGCTCGGCGAGTTCGAATCGGGGGTGACCGCGCACTGGTTTGGCACAGTGCCGGCGGTGGTGCTGGGTGGGGTGGGTACGTTGGTGGTGACCGGGGTGTGGATAAAACTGTTCCCGACACTGGCCAAGCGGGACCGGTTGCATAACGGTTGATCTGTAGCCTGTACCGGCCCTTTCGCGGGTAAACCCGCTCCCACAAGGACCGCGCCGCCTTCAGCCCTGGTGGAATATCTGTGGGAGCGGGTTCACCCGCGAAGAGGCCGGCACAGGGAAAAAATTACCATTCCCCAACGGCCATAGGCCCCCGCCAAGCATGCTGGTATGATGCGCGGCTTTTTTCCGCCCCACACAAAACCACGGCAACCGGTACGGTCTGTGCTTTGCTGATGGGGTCGATACATTCATGGCGCCGGGGGCGCCTCGGGGAGCGGGCATGCTGGAAAGGCTGTTTCAACTAAAAGCACACAACACCAATGTGCGCACCGAGATTCTCGCGGGCGTCACCACCTTCCTGGCCATGGCCTACATCCTGTTCGTCAACCCGAGCATCCTCGGCGAGACCGGCATGGACAAGGGTGCGATCTTCGTCGCCACCTGCCTGGCCGCGGCCATCGGCTCGGTGACCATGGGCCTGATCGCCAACTACCCGATCGCCCTGGCGCCGGGCATGGGCCTGAACGCGTTCTTCACCTACACCGTGGTCCTGCACATGGGCCACACCTGGCAGGTGGCACTGGGTGCGGTGTTCCTGTCGGCGGTGATGTTCTTCCTGCTGTCGATCTTCCGCATCCGCGAATGGATCGTGAACAGCATCCCGCTGCCGCTGCGTTCGGCCATTGCCGCGGGTATCGGCCTGTTCCTGGCATTGATCGCCCTGCATAACGCAGGCATCGTCGTCGATAACCCAGCCACCCTGGTGGGCCTGGGCGACCTCAAGCAGCCGGCACCGATCCTCGCCACCCTGGGCTTCTTCCTGATCGTCGGCCTCGAGTCGCTGAAAGTGCGCGGCGCCGTGCTGATCGGCATTCTCGCCGTAACCATCGCCTCGATCCTGATGGGCGTGACGCCCTTCGGCGGCGTGGTCTCGATGCCGCCATCGCTGGCCCCGACCTTCCTGCAGCTGGACATCGCCGGCGCGCTGGACGTGGGCCTGGTCAGCGTGATCTTCGCCTTCCTGTTCGTCGACCTGTTCGACAACTCCGGCACCCTGATCGGCGTGGCCAAGCGCGCAGGGCTGATGGGCAAGGACGGCCACATGCCGAAGATGGGCCGTGCCCTGATCGCCGACAGTACCGCCGCCATGGCCGGCTCCCTGCTGGGCACCTCGACCACCACCAGCTACATCGAATCCGCCGCGGGCGTGAGCGCCGGTGGCCGCACCGGCCTGACCGCCATCGTGGTCGCCGTGCTGTTCCTGCTGGCGCTGTTCTTCGCCCCGCTGGCCGGTAGCGTGCCGGCCTTCGCCACCGCCCCGGCGCTGCTGTTCGTCGCGGTGCTGATGGCCTCGGGCCTGGCAGAAATAAACTGGGACGACGTCACCGAAGCCGCACCGGTGGTAGTGACCGCCCTGGCCATGCCGCTGACCTACTCGATCGCCAACGGCATCGCCTTCGGCTTCATTTCCTGGACCGCCGTCAAGCTGATCTCCGGCCGCCACCGCGACCTGAACCCGGCTCTGGTGATCCTTTCCATCCTGTTCGTCATCAAGCTGGGCTGGTTCAACGCATGAGTGCTGCTTTCGACCCCTCCTCCTACACCACCCAGCTGGACGCCAAGGTGGCCCGGCTGCGCGAGCTGCTGGCGCCGTTCGGCGCGCCGGAGCCGGCCGTTTTCGACTCGCCGCGCGAGCATTACCGCCTGCGCGCCGAATTCCGCCTGTGGCGCGAGGATGGCCAGCGCCACTACGCCATGTTCGCCCCGGGCGAGAAGCACAAGGCGATCCTGATCGACGACTTCCCCATCGCCAGCCAGCGCATCAATGCACTGATGCCGCGCCTGAAGGCGGCCTGGCAGGCCAGCGAGGAACTGGGCAACCGCCTGTTCCAGGTGGAGTTTCTCACCACCCTGGCTGGCGATGCCATGGTCACCCTGTGCTACCACCGCCCACTGGACGAGGCCTGGGAAACGGCCGCACGGCAGCTGGCCGAGGACCTGGGCGTGAGCATCATCGGCCGCTCCAAGGGCAAACGCCTGGTCATCGGCCGTGACTACGCGGTGGAAAAACTCGACGTCGCTGGCCGTGTGTTCAGCTACCGCCAACCGGAAGGCGCGTTCACCCAGCCCAACGGCGCGGTGAACCAGAAGATGCTGAGCTGGGCCTTCGAGGCCATCGGCGAGCGCGACGACGACCTGCTGGAGCTGTACTGCGGCAACGGCAACTTCACCCTGCCGCTGGCCACCCGCGTGCGCCAGGTGCTGGCCACGGAAATCAGCAAGACCTCGGTCAACGCCGCGCTGAGCAACCTCGACGAGAACGCTGTGGATAACGTGCGGCTGGTGCGCCTGTCGGCAGAAGAGCTGACCCAGGCGCTGAATGAGGTGCGGCCGTTCCGCCGGCTGGAAGGCATCGACCTGAAGAGCTACGCGTTCGGTACGGTGTTCGTCGACCCGCCACGGGCGGGGATGGACCCGGACACCTGCGAGCTGACCCGGCGTTTCGAGCGGATCCTGTACATCTCGTGCAACCCGGAAACGCTGGCGGCGAACATTGCCCAGTTGCAGGACACCCACCGCATCGAACGGTGTGCGTTGTTTGACCAGTTCCCCTATACCCACCATATGGAGAGTGGGGTTTTGCTGGTTCGGCGCTGACCTTCAGATCGCCGGGGCTGCTTTGCAGCCCATCGCGACACAAGGCCGCTCCTACAGGAAGAACGCGATTCCCTGTAGGAGCGGCCTTGTGTCGCGATGGGCCGCAAAGCGGCCCCGAGGCCCGACTCAGAAGTCGAAGAACACCGTCTCCCCTTCCCCCTGAATACGGATATCGAAGCGATACGCCGTCTTCCCGTCCACCTCGCAACGCTTGGCCACCAGGGTCTCGCGCCGCTGCGGCTGCTCGATCAGGTTGAGCACCGGGCACTTGGCATTGGCCTCGGCCTCGTCATCGAAATACAGCCGCGTGTGCAGGTGGATGTTGATCCCCCGGGCAAACAGGCTGATGTTGATGTGCGGCGCCATCGGCACGCCCGCAGCGTTGTTCACCACACCCGGCTTGACCGTGTGCAGGGTCCACTCACCGGCATCGAAGGTGGTGGCGGTGCGGCCGAAGCTGTTGAAGGCGTTTTCCAGGTTGTAGGCATCCTGGTACTCGCCGTTGGCATCGGCTTGCCACACTTCCAGGAACGAATCGCGCACCAGGTGGCCGTTACCGTCATACACCTGGCCGATCAGCAGGATGTGCTCGCCCGGCGCGTCCGGCTTGGCCAGGCGGTTCCAGATTTCCTGGTCGCGGGTCGGGTTGCCGGCCGCTTCCAGGGCCAGGCCGATGTGCACGTAGGGGCCGGCGGTCTGCGAAGGGGTTTCCGGCAGCAGTTCGATTGGCATGGCGGGGTCCTCAGCAGTTTTCGAAGTGGGTCTTGCGCTGGCCGCGCAGCACGATGTCGAAGCGGTAGGCCAGGCAGTCCATCGGGTTGGCGTTGCTCATGTCGAGCTTGGCGATCAACTGCTGCACGGCTTGCGGGTTGGCGATCGACTTGACGATCGGGCACATCGGGATCAGCGGGTCACCCTCGAAGTACAGCTGGGTGATCAGCTTGGTGGCGATCGACGGGCCGCTGATAGCGAAGTGGATGTGCGCCGGGCGCCAGTCGTTCGGGCCGTTGCGCCATGGGTACGGGCCCGGCTTGATGGTGCGGAAGCTGTAGTAGCCATCACGGTCGGTCAGGCAACGGCCGACGCCACCGAAGTTCGGGTCCAGCGGCGCCAGGTAGCGGTCGTTCTTGTGACGGTAACGGCCACCGGCGTTGGCCTGCCACATTTCCACCAGGGTATTCGGCACAGGCTTGCCGTACTGGTCGACGACACGGCCGGCGACGATGATGCGCTCGCCGATCGGCAAGCCGCCGTTGTTGAAGTTCAGCAGCAGGTCATGGTCATGGGCGCCGAAGCCCAGGTGGGAAAAGTCCGGGCCGGTGGTTTCGCTGATCGACTGCGGGATGCTGACCAGCGCCTGGCGCGGCGAGCGGGCAATGGACGTCTTGTAGTCAGGCGTAAGGGCTTTCGGGTGCCAGTTGCGATCACGGATCACGAAGCGGCTGTTGTCCTGGGCGGGCATGCCGGTTTCCTCTCTTGGAATTATGGAAATGCGCGGGGGGTTCTTTGAAACCCTGTCGCGGGCAAGCCCGCTCCCACATGCAGTTTCAGGCAGGTAGCGTGCAATGAATATTGAAATCAGCCACATCAAACATAACCATTTGGTTATGCATAAGCACCTTGGCCTGACACTCGTCGCCGTCGTGGACTAATCTTTGTCTTCTTGTTTCACGCTTCGGAGAGCATTCATGGATTGGCGAAAAGGCCGACGCAGCGACAATGTGGTCGATGCCCGAGGCGAAGGTGGTGGCGGCGGCATGCGTTTCGGCGGCGGCAAGGGGCTGGGGCTTGGTGCGGTGCTGCTGATTGTCGGCATTGGCTGGCTCACCGGCCAGGACCCGTTGCAGATTCTTGGCCAGCTCGCCGGCCAGATGGAGCAGCAACAACAGCAGGCCCCCAGCAGCGCGGGCGGCAAGGCCCCGCCGGCCAACGACCAGCAGGCCGAGTTCGTCGCCTCGATCCTGGGCGACACCGAAGACACCTGGAAAGCCCTGTTCGCCGAGGGCGGCAAGCAGTACCGCGACCCCAAGCTGGTGCTGTTCAGCGGCCAGGTCAATTCGGCCTGTGGCTTTGCCTCGGCGGCGGTGGGGCCGTTCTACTGCCCGGCAGACCAGCGGGTCTACCTGGACATGTCGTTCTTCCGCGAAATGGAAACCCGCTTCGCCGCCGCCGGCGACTTTGCCCAGGCCTACGTGATCGCCCACGAAATCGGCCATCACGTACAGACCCTGCTGGGCGTGTCGGCCAAGGTCGATGCCGCGCGTCGTAGTGGCCAGCGCATGGAAGGCGACAATGGCCTGCTGGTGCGCCAGGAGCTGCAGGCCGACTGCCTGGCCGGGGTATGGGCCTACCAGGCGCAGAAGCGCCTGAACTGGCTGGAACCGGGCGACGTCGAAGAGGCGCTGAACGCGGCCAATGCCATTGGCGATGACCGCCTGCAGCAGCAAGGCCGCGGGCGCGTGGTACCAGACTCGTTCACCCACGGCACCTCGGCGCAGCGGGTGCGCTGGTTCAAGGCCGGGTTTGCCGAGGGCGAAGTGAACCGCTGCGATACCTTCAGCGCGCGCAACCTTTGAATAGCTTCCAAAACCGACGCGATCCCTGTAGGAGCGGCTTTAGCCGCGAACACCGGCAAAGCCGGTGCCATCCACCGCGTCGCCTGCTTCGCGGGCACGCCCGCTCCCACAGGTAAATCGCTGCCCTTGAAGTTGGCGCTATCCCTGTGGGAGCGGGCATGCCCGCGAAGGGCTGCAGAGCAGCCCCAATCAAGCCAGTTACAAATCTGCTGAAAAAGCGTTTCAGCTTCCTCCATCACTGCCGATAACCCCTGCACGAATCAGCGGGCATCCAGAACAACAACGCCTGGCGATCGAAGATCAAGCGAGCGAAAACAACTTCTGGAGAGCGTGCATGAACAGCTGGTTCGCCAACATCAGCGTCAACCTCAAACTCGGCCTGGGCTTCGGCCTGGTCCTGATCCTCACCGGCCTGCTGGCCCTGACCGGCTGGACCAGCCTGGGCAGCCTGATCGACCGCAGCAACTGGATGGGTGATATCGGCCAGCTCAACAAGGACCTGACCGACCTGCGCATTGCCCGCCTGCAGTACATGATCGCCAACGGCGACGATGCCGCCGCCGCCAACACCCAGACCAAGCTGGACGTCTTCAGCAAGCAGCAGGCCTACCTGGCCAGCACCTTCAAGAGCCCGGAAAACATCAAGCTGCTGGGTGAACTGGGCGAGACCATCAGCGCCTACAAGGTGTCGCTGAACAAGATGCGCCAGGGCTACGACGCCACCCGCACCGCGCGCACGGCCATGGACGGTTCAGCCAGCCGCGCCGACCAGGCCATGGACGCCCTCAGCCAGGAAGTCATGGCGCGCCCCGAAGCCGACAGCGTGCGCCTGGCCCAGTACCAGCTGATCAGCAAGGCCCGCCAGCAACTGCTGCAGGTGCGCATCGACGTACGCGGCTACATTGCCGAAAACAGCGCTGCCAACGAGCAGGCCGCCCTGCGCCAGCTGGACGCCGCCCTGGCCGAAATCGACAACCTCAAGCGCCAGCTGCCGGCCGAAGACACGCGCCTGCAACAGTTCGAAGGCTCGGTGCTGGCCTACCGTGACGCCGTGCGCCAGTTCCGCGATGCGGTCGCCAACATCACCACTGCGCGCGCCGAAATGACCGTGCAGGGTGCGGACATCGTCAAGCGCAGCGACGCGCTGTACCAGATCCAGCTGCAGCGCCGCGACATCGAGAGCACCCAGGCCCGCAGCCTGCAGGCCATCGCCACGCTGCTGGCGCTGCTGGTCGGCGTGCTGGCGGCAGTGCTGATCACCCGGCAAATCACCCGCCCGCTGCGCGACACCATGGTGGCAGTGGAAAAGATCGCCAGCGGCGACCTCACCCAGCATCTGCGCGTCACCCGCCGTGACGAACTGGGCGTGCTGCAACAAGGCATCGCCCGCATGGGCACCACCTTGCGCGAACTGATCAGCGGCATCCGCGACGGCGTCACCCAGATCGCCAGCGCTGCCGAGGAACTGTCGGCGGTGACCGAGCAGACCAGCGCCGGCGCCAACAGCCAGAAGGTCGAGACCGACCAGGTAGCCACCGCCATGCACGAAATGGCCGCTACCGTTCAGGAAGTGGCGCGCAATGCCGAACAGGCCTCGCATGCCGCGACCGGTGCCGATGACGAAGCCCGTGCCGGCGACCGCGTGGTGGGCGAAGCAATTGGCCAGATCGAACGCCTGGCCGAGGACATGCACCGCTCCACCGAAGCCATGAACCTGCTGCAGCAGGAAAGCCAGAAGATCGGCAGCGTGATGGACGTGATCAAGTCGGTGGCCGAACAGACCAACCTGCTGGCGCTGAACGCAGCGATCGAGGCGGCGCGTGCCGGCGAGGCCGGGCGTGGTTTTGCCGTGGTGGCCGATGAAGTGCGCGGCCTGGCCCAGCGCACGCAGAAATCTACCGAAGAGATCGAAGAGCTGATCGCCAGCCTGCAGCATGGGACCCAGCAAGTAGCTACGGCCATGCACGGCAGCCGTACCCTGACCGACAGCAGCGTCGAGCTGGCGCGCAAGGCCGGGGCTTCGCTGGAGAGCATCACCAGCACGGTGTCGAGCATCCAGTCGATGAACCAGCAGATTGCCGCAGCGGCGGAACAGCAGAGTGCGGTGGCGGAGGAGATCAGCCGCAGCATCCTGAATGTGCGCGATGTGTCGGAGCAGACGGCGGCGGCCAGTGACGAGACGGCGGCGTCCAGCGTGGAGCTGGCGCGGTTGGGTGGGCAGTTGCAGACGTTGGTCAGCCAGTTCCGCGTCTGATCCTGGAATCTGGGGCCGCTTTGCGGCCCATCGCGACACAAGGCCGCTCCTACAAGGGACCGCGATCTCCTGTAGGAGCGGCCTTGTGTCGCGAAAGGAGGGTAAAGCCCTCCCAGCGATGGAACAGGTATTACTTGACGATCATCCCTACCCCACGCCCACGCGGATCCGAAGCGGTCTCCAGCTTCGTCCCATCAGCCCGGATCGCCTGGATATCCCCCATTTCCCAGCCCTGGTCCTCCAGCACATAACCCATCTTCTTCAGTTCATCAGCCACCTGCCCGGTCAGCGGCGCATAGCTGTCGAAGTAGATGGTGTCCTTGGGCAGCAACTGATGGTGCACGCGCTGCGCCGCCACCGCCTTGTCCAGCGGCATGTCGTAGTCGTACAGGTTGTTCATCACCTGGAAGATCGAGGTGAAGATCCGCGAGCCACCCGGGGTACCGATGACCAGCTCGACCTTGCCATCACGGGTCATCAGGCTGGGGCTCATGGACGACAGCATGCGCTTGCCCGGGGCGATGGCATTGGCATCGCCGCCAACCACACCAAAGGCGTTCGCCGCACCCGGCTTGGCGCTGAAATCGTCCATCTCGTCGTTGAGCAGGAAGCCGGCGCCTTTCACCACCACACCACTGCCGTAGTCGAGGTTGAGGGTGTAGGTGTTGCTGACCGCATTGCCCTGCTTGTCGACGATCGAGAAGTGCGTGGTCTGGTGCGGCTCCAGGCCCGGCTTGACCTTGTCGGTGTCGGAAATGGCCTTCGGGTTGACCTGCGCGGCGCGCTTGGCCAGGTAATCCTTGGCCACCAGCTGATCCACTGGCACTTTGGTGAAGGCCGGGTCGCCAAGGTAATCGGCGCGGTCGGCGAACACACGCTTCTCGATCTCGGCCAACAGGTGTATGTACTGCGCCGAGTTGTGCGCCACACCCTTGAAGTCCGCCGCGCGGTTTTCCTTGATGCCCAGCAGCTGGGCCAGGGCGACGCCACCGGAGCTTGGCGGTGGCGCGGTATACACCACGTTGCCACGCCAGCTCACAGCCATCGGCTCACGCCAAACGGCCTTGTAGTCCTTGAGGTCCTGTTTGGTGATCAGGCCCTTGTCGGCCTGCATCTGCGCCACCAGCAGGTCGGCGGTCTTGCCCTGGTAGAACTCGCTCACGCCCTTGTCGGCGATGCGTTCCAGGGTCTGGGCCATTTCCGGTTGCTTGAACAGCTCGCCGACCTTCATGTTGCCGAAGTAGTCGTTGAAATTGGTCGCGGTCTTGAACATGCCCTGGGCATCGTTGCGGTACTGGTACTGCTTTGCGGCCACCTTGAAGCCGTTTTTCGCATAGCCGATGGCTGGGGTCAGCAGCTCGCTCCAGGGCAGCTTGCCGAACTTCTGGTGCGCCTCCCACAACCCCATCACCGTGCCCGGTACGCCAGCAGCGCGTGCCCCGACCAGGCTGAGGTTCTCGATGACCTCACCCTTTTCGTCCAGGTACATGTTGCGCGTGGCGGCCTGGGGCGCGACTTCGCGGTAGTCGAGGAAGTAGGGTTTGCCGTCGACGAACAGGGTCATGAACCCGCCACCGCCGATGTTGCCGGCCTCGGGATAAGTCACCGCCAGGGTGAAAGCCGTGGCCACTGCCGCATCCACCGCGTTGCCGCCTTTCTTGAGGATGTCGGCGGCCACCTGTGCACCATATTGATCGGGCGCGGCCACCGCGCCGCCCTCAAGGTTGGCGGCATGAACCGAGGAACAGCTCAGGATCGCGGCTGCGAGAGCCAGGTACTGGAACGGAGCAATACGCATGACACTTCCTTGGTGTTGTTTTTGTTGAGCAGTCAGTAAGGCCGAAGCGCTTCGACTGTGCAATCAACCGCAGGAAGTTTCGCCGCCTGTGGGCAGGATCTGTCGCGTTCAGACAACTCAGCTGGCGTACATCGCCAACTTGCGCTGGATGAAATCGAGGAAGCACTGGATACGCAGCGCCAGCTGGGTGTTGCGGTAGTACACCGCATGGATCGGCTGGCGGTAGCCGTTATTGGCTTCGCTCAGCAGCACTTGCAGGCGCCCGGTGCGGATGTCCTCGTGGGTCATGAAGTGCGACAGGCTGACGATGCCCTCGCCGGCCAGCGCCAGTTGGCGCAAGGTCTCGCCGCTGGAGGCGATCAGCGCCGGGCGGATGCTCCAGCGGTCACCCTGGGCATGGCGCAGTGGCCAGTGGTTGAGCGATTCGGGCTGGCTGAAGCCAAGCAGGCAGTGGTTGGCCAGGTCCTCGACCCGCTGCGGCGTGCCGTGCTGCTCGAGGTAGGCCGGGCTGGCCAGCACCTGTACCGGGCTGCAACCCAGGCTGCGTGCGTGCAGGCTGGAGTCGGCCAGTTCACCGATGCGGATCGCCACATCGGTGCTCTGCTCCAGCAGGTCGATGATCAGGTCGTCGGTATTGAGTTCCAGTTCGATGCCAGGGTATTGGCGGCGGAACTCGCCGATCCACGGCAGGATGGCGTGCAGCATGAACGGCGCGGCGGCGTTGATGCGCAGGCGCCCGGTGGGGGTCTGGCGGTTCATCGACAGGCGCTCTTCCATCTCGTCCATCTGCTCCAGGATCAGCCGCGCGCGTTCGAGGAAGAAGCGGCCCTCCTCGGTCAGGTCCATGCGCCGAGTGGTGCGGTTGACCAGCGTGGTACCCAGCTTGCCCTCAAGGCGCGACAGGGTACGGCTGACGGCGGACGGGGTCTGGCCCATCTGCTCGGCAGCAGCGGAAATCGAGCCGCAGTCGATGACGGCGACGAATACCTGGAGTTCTTCGGATCGGGTTTTCACATCTGCGCCTGTGGTTGGTCTCTGCAGGGATTAGATAGCCGCTTGTCGAGGCCAAGTCCAGCGGTGCCTGTACGGGCCTCTTCGCGGGTTTACCCGCGAAGAGGCCAGCACAGGAAAAACCTTACTGTGCCTTGCCAAATACCTTGTCCAGATGCGCCTCATAGGCCGCCAAAGCAGCCGGCACATCCGGCCGCTTCATCACATCCACTGCCAGGAAAGTCGGCAGCCCGGTCATGCCGAGGAACTGGTTGGCCTTGTGGAACGGGAAGTACACCGCGTCCACCCCCTTGCCCTCGAAGAAATCGCTCGGGTCGTCGAATGCCTGCTGCGGTGCATTCCAGGTCAGCGAAAGCATGTACTGCTTGCCGTGCACCAGGCCTCCGCTGCCGTACTTCTGCGAGTAGTCCGCACGGGTACGGCCGTCGTTGGCATACAGGCTGCCGTGGCCTGCGGTGAACACCTCGTCGATGTACTTCTTCACGGTCCATGGCGCGCCCATCCACCAGCCGGGCATCTGGTAGATCACCACATCGGCCCAGAGGAACTTCTCCACCTCTTCCTGGGCGTCGTAGCCACCGTCGATGAAGGTCTGGCGCACATCGAAACCGGCCCGGTCCAGGTGAGCGATGGCCGCTTCGTGCAAGGTCGCGTTGAGGCGACCGTCGGAGTGAGCGAACTGTTTACCACCGTTGAGCAAAAGGATCTTCTTCATGCGGGCCTCGCGGAAAATTCAGGCCGGCAGGTTAGGGGCTCGCGGGCGCGGGATACAGTAATGCATAGGCAAAATACAATTGACCTGAAGTCACGAATGAACAATACATTATTGCCTTAGAATCGCATCACCTCCCATCAACGAGTAGCGACCCATGAGTGAGCAGTACGCCTTCATCCTCAAAGCCAAGACCCGCCCGGAAATGGCTGAAGCGTTCGAAACCCTGTTCCGCGCCTACGTCGAGCCAAGCCGCCAGGAGCCGGGCTGCATCGAGTACCACATGCTGCGCGACAAGCAGGACCCGAGCCTGTTCGTGTTCTTCGAGGTCTGGGCCGACAAGGCCGCGCTGGATGTGCATTCGGCCCTGCCGCACATGACAGCGTTCTTCGAAAAACGCATGGACTACCTGGAACGCGACTTCGACATCCAGATGATCGACATGCTCAGCGCATCAAGCGCTAACCGCTGATCAGCAAATGGCCGCCGAGTGCGGCCAGGCCGATGAAGAAGCAGCGTTTGAACAGCAGCGCGCTGATGCGCTGACGCAGCCACTGGCCGGCCAGCATGCCGAGCAAGGCCGGCGCCAGCATCAGCAGCGAAGCACCCAGTGCCTGGCCACCCAGGGCATCCTGCCCGGCAAGGCCAACGGCCAAGGCCAGGGTCGAAACCGTGAACGACAGGCCCAGGGCCTGGATCATCTGATCCCGACTCAAACCCAGGCTCTGCAGGTAGGGCACAGCCGGTATCACGAATACCCCGGTCGCCGCCGTGACCACGCCCGTGACCAGCCCGCAAAGCGGCGCCAGCCAAGGCTCCCGCCTCGGTGCCAGGCGCAGGCCCGGGCCGACCAGCCCGTAAAGCGCATACACCATCAAGGCCGCGCCCAGTGCATGTGCGGCCCAAGGGCCGCTGTTGATCCCCAGCCAGGCACTGCCCAGCAAGGTACCGACGAAGATCATCGCCAGCATCGGCCACAGGCGTGCCAGCAAACCCCGCAGGTGCCCACCGCTGGCCAGCTGCCACAGGTTGGTGAGGGTCGACGGCACGATCAGCAATGCCGCAGCCTGCGCTGGTGACATAGCCAGGCCCAGCAGGCCCATGGCGATTGTCGGCAGGCCGAGGCCGATCACGCCCTTCACCGCGCCGGCCAGCAGGAAGGTCAGTACCACCAGCAGCGACAGCGCTGGGCCAATGTTCTGGTAGAAAGCGAGCAAGGTATTCATGGGCCGATGATGGCGTGCGCCGGCCGGGGTGAAAATCTGCCATATACTCAGCCAGACTCTTGCCAGGACAGAGCCACATGCATTTCGACCTGATCGACCTCAGGCTGTTCCAGCACACCCTGGAGTGCGGCAACATCACCGCCGGTGCCAGCCGCAGCCATCTGTCGCTGGCAGCAGCCAGTGCGCGCATCCGCGCCATGGAGGCATCGCTGGGCATCCCTTTGCTGGAACGCAACCGCCGTGGCGTACAAGCAACTCCGGCCGGCCAGGCACTGCTGCAGCATGCCCGGCTGATATCGCAGCAGGTCGAGCGCCTACAGTTCGACCTGGGCCAGTACGCGCAAGGGCAGCAGGGCCAGGTGCGCCTGCTGTGCAACACGGCGGCACTCACGGAGTACCTGCCAGAGCTGCTGGCCGGCTACCTGGCTGAAAACCCTGGAGTCAGCGTGGACGTGCAGGAGTTGCCGAGCCTGCGCATCGTGCAGTCGATTACCCAGGGCATGGCAGACCTGGGCATCGTTTCGACCGCCGCACCCAGCGCGCACCTGCAGACCCGGCCGTTTCGCGAAGACCCGTTGGTCCTGGTGACGCCGCAGCGCCACCCGCTGGCCAACGAGGTCGCGCCGAGCTTCATCGATAGCCTGGCCCATGGCTATGTCGGCCTGGGGGCTGGCAGTGCACTGGCGTTGTACCTGGAAGAGCAGGCACTGCGCGAGGGGCGGCGCATGCGGGTTCGAGTGCGTGCCGAAGGGTTCGATGGCGTGATCCGCATGGTTGCGGGCGGGGCCGGGGTGGGGGTGGTGCCGCTGGCTGCGGTGAAACGTTGGCAAGGGGTATTGCCGTTGCACTGGGTGGCGCTGACGGAACCATGGGCCAATCGCCGGTTGCTGGTGTGTGCACGCGATTTTGCGGCATTGCCGGGGTATGCCGCAGGGTTGGTAACCACCCTCACCCGCTGACGCGATCAGTATATTGCCTGCACTGCGCATGATCTGAAGCCCATGCGGTCGATGTGGGAGCGGCCTTGCGTCGCGAAAGGGTCGCGAAGCGGCCCCAGATTTTCAGCGTTGCAGCAGAAATTGCCGGGGCTGCTGCGCAGCCCTTTCGCGACACAAGGCCGCTCCCACACAGTAAGTGCATTTTTTCGGCCGCTCGCACACAATCCTCCCATCGCACCACCGAAAAGGACTTCCCAGTGGCATCGATCTACCAGCTCAAACCGCGCTTCCAGGCCATGCTCCGCCCTGCTGTCCAGCGCCTCTACGACCGCGGTGTCACCGCCAACCAGGTCACCGTCGCCGCCGCCCTGCTGTCAATCCTGCTGGGCCTGCTGCTGGCCGCCCTGCCCCATCTCACCTGGCTGTTCATCCTGATTCCAGTCTGGATGCTGCTGCGCATGGCACTGAACGCCGTCGACGGCATGCTCGCCCGGGAGTTCGGCCAGCAATCCACTCTCGGCGCCTACCTCAACGAACTGTGCGACGTGATCGCCGATGCCGCGCTGTACCTGCCCTTCGCCCTGCTGGCGGGTGTATCGCCAACCTTGGTCGTACTCGTGGTGCTTAGCGCCACCTTCAGCGAATACGCCGGTGTCATGGGCCCGCTGGCCGGCGCCTCACGGCGCTACGACGGCCCCATGGGCAAGAGCGACCGGGCGTTCGCCTTCGGCGTGCTGGGTACCGGCGTCGCCTTCGGCGTGCTGAACGGCGCCTGGATCAACGGCTTGTTGCTGGTCATCCTCGCACTCTCGCTCTATACCCTCTACAACCGGGTTCGCCAGGGGCTGGCTGAAACCCGCTGAGCCCACTGCCGTCGTAAAAGGATGTCGACCATGCGCCAAGCGCAAGCGCTGCACTTCTCCACCCATGACGGCGTCGAGCTGCACTACCGTCACTGGCCTGCCACCCGTAACCAACACCAACCACGCCGGGCCGTGGTGATGTTCCACCGCGGCCACGAACACGGCGGGCGCATGGCCCACCTGGCCGATGAGCTGGACATGCCGGGCTACGATTTCTTCGCCTGGGATGCCCGTGGCCACGGCCAGTCGCCGGGCGCGCGCGGCGACAGCCCGGGGTTCGCCACCAGCGTGCGCGATGTGCAGACCTTCATCGAGCACATCCAGGCCCGCCATGGCATTGCCGAACAGGACCTGGTGGTGCTGGCGCAGAGCGTCGGGGCCGTGCTGGTCGCCACCTGGGCCCACGACTACGCGCCGAAGGTGCGCTGTCTGGTGCTGGCCTCGCCAGCGTTCAAGGTCAAGCTGTACGTGCCGTTCGCCCGCCCCGGCCTGAAACTGCTGAAGGCCCTGCGCGGCAACTTCTTCGTCAACAGCTACGTCAAGCCTCGCCTGCTCACCCACGACCCCGAACGGGTCATGTCGTATGTGGCCGACCCGCTGATCAGCCGGCCGATTTCGGTAACCATGTTGCTGGGCCTGTACGAAGCCGCCGACCGGGTGGTGGCGGATGCCCAGGCCATCCAGCTACCGACCCAGCTGCTGGTGTCCGGTGCCGACTTCGTGGTCGAACGCCAGCCGCAGGAACGCTTCTTCGAACGCCTGGGCAGTGCGCGCAAGGAAATGCACATCCTGCCAGGGTTCTTCCACGACACCCTTGGCGAGCGTGATCGGGCCCATGCCTTGCGGCGTATCGAGCGGTTCGTCGAACATTGCTTCGCCAGCCCCGCCGCCCTGCCGTCGCTGCTCGATGCCGACAAGACCGGCGCCAGCTGCGCCGAGGCCGAAAGCCTGGCCGCACCGCTGCCGCGCAACTCGCCCCGCGACCTTTACTGGCGTGCTACCCGTGCCGGGCTGCGGCTGGGCAAGGGGCTGTCCGAAGGTGTGAAGCTGGGTTTCGATACCGGTTTCGATTCGGGCAGTACCCTGGACTACGTGTACCGCAACCAGCCGACCGGCAAAGGCAAGCTCGGTCGCCTGATCGACCAGAACTACCTCGGCGCCATCGGCTGGCGTGGCATCCGCCAACGCAAGCTGCACGTAGAGGAACTGCTGCGCCTGGCCATCGCCCGCCTGCGCGAACAGCAGCGGCCGGTGCACATCGTCGATATCGCCGCCGGCCATGGCCGCTACATCCTCGAGGCCCTGCAGGGACTCGAACAACTGCCGGACTCGATCCTGCTGCGCGACTACAGCGAACTGAACGTGCAGCAAGGCAGCGCACTGATTGCCAAAAAGGGCCTGGCCGACATCGCCCGCTTCGTCCAGGGCGATGCCTTCGACCGCCAGAGCCTGGCCACCCTGGAACAACCACCGACCCTGGCCGTGGTCTCCGGCCTGTACGAACTGTTCGCCAGCAACCAGTTGGTAGGCAACTCGCTGGCCGGCCTGGCCGATGCGCTGGAAGATGGCGGTTACCTGGTCTACACCGGCCAGCCGTGGCACCCGCAACTGGAAATGATCGCCCGCGCCCTCACCAGCCATCGCGGCGGCGAGGCCTGGGTGATGCGCCGCCGCAGCCAGGCCGAAATGGACCAGCTGGTAGAGGCGGCGGGGTTCCGCAAGCTGGCCCAGCGCATCGATGAATGGGGCATTTTCAGCGTCAGCCTGGCACAACGGGTGCGCTGAATGAGCCCATCACGCGAGCCCGGGCTGATCCGCCGGGGCGTTTTCTGGCTTCTGCTGCTGGGGCCGCTGTTTTTCCTCAGCTACGGGCTGGCGAACAACCACACGGCCGGGCGCAGTGATGTCGGCAGCCTGGTGTTCGGCTGGGAAAGCCGCATGCCGTTGTGGCCGTGGACGATCATCCCGTACTGGTCGATCGACCTGCTCTACGGTTTGTCCTTCCTGCTGCCGCGCACGCGCCAGGAAATGGACCGGCACGCGCTGGCGCTGCTCACCGCGCAGCTGATCAGCGTCAGCTGCTTCCTGCTCTGGCCGCTGCGCTTCACCTTCGAGCGGCCGGAACTGGGCGGGGTGTTCGGCTGGATGTTCGATGTGCTGATGGGCTTCGACAAGCCGTTCAACCAGGCGCCTTCACTGCATATTGCCCTGCTGGTGATCATCTGGACGATGTTTGCCCGGCACGTGCAACGCCAGCCCTGGCGTTGGCTGATGCATGGCTGGATGGCACTGATCGGGGTGTCGGTGCTGACCACCTGGCAGCACCATTTCATCGACGTGCCGACCGGGGCATTGGCGGGGTTCGTCTGCGTATGGTTGTGGCCATATCGGGGGCAGCTGCCCTGGCAGCAGGTGCGCCTTGCGCGGGATGCAAAGCGTTGGCGGTTGGCGTTGTTCTATACAGTGGGTGGGCTGCTGTGCGCAGTGCCTGCCGTTGCGTTGGGCGGCGCCTGGCTGTGGTTGACCTGGCCGGCCGTGTCGCTGGCCTTGGTGGCGCTGAACTATGGCGTGCTCGGTGCAGGCGGGTTTCAGAAAGGCGCCGATGGGCGCTTGTCGAATGCGGCCAGCTGGCTGCTGGCGCCGTACTTGGTGGGGGCGTGGGTCAACTCGAGGTTGTGGACCTGGCGACACCCGCAGGCGGATGAAGTGTGTGATGGTGTCTACCTTGGACGGATTCCTGGGTGTGGCGCGCAGTTCGCTGCGGTAGTCGATTTGTGCGCAGAGCTACCGTGTCATGTTCAGGACAGCGCGGACAATTGTAGGAGCGGCCTTGTGTCGCGAAAGGGCTGCGAAGCGGCCCCAGCAATATCTGCTGCGAAGCTGAAAATCTGGGGCCGCTTCGCAGCCCTTTCGCGACACAAGGCCGCTCCTACACAGGTCGCGTCCGCCGTTGGCTACGCATGTTTTCCTACCCTGGACCTGATCGCCCCGGAAAGCCCATTGCTGCACCAGGCCGCCATCGCCATCGAACGCCTGCGCTCCCAAGGCCCGGTGCTGGTCTGTTGCGCCCTGGGCTATTCGCGCAGTGCCAGCGCCGTGGCCGCCTGGCTGGTGCTCACGGGCCGCTGCACTGATGCTCGCCAAGCCGAGGCGCTGATCCGCAAGGCCCGCCCCGGCGTGGTCCTGCACAGCGCACACCGCCAGGCCTTGCAACAGCTAGGGACACAACCATGACGCTGTACGTGGTGGCCAGCCTGCTGGGCCGTGGCAAACAACTGGAACGCCTGTCGGACGGCCTCACCCTGCTGGCCCTGGCCTACGGCCTGGCGCCCTTGCTGGGTGCAAAGTTGCAACCACTGGCCAGCCTGCTGTGCATTGCGCTGCTGGTACTAGGCGTGCTGCACAAGTACTGGGCCATTCGCGTGGCCCTGGATGCCGAACTGTTCGCCCGCCTCGCCGCCAGCCGCGACCTGGCGGCGGACACCCAGGCCCTGGACCACGCCCTGTTCGAGCTGAAGCTCAAACCGCAGGCCACCGATTCCCGCGCCTGGCCTGCACGCAGCCAGGCCGCGCTGGCCCTGTTACGCCGCCAGGCAGTGTGCCTGGGCCTGCAGCTGTCGCTGGCCTTGGCTACCCTGCTGACACTGCCTTTGAAGGGATGACTACCGATCCATGCTCGCCAACCTGACCGCCTACCTCATCACGTCCGCCGCCCGCCTGATCACCGGCGCCCGCGCCCTGTGGCTGGGCTGCACGCCGCTGCCGGTGCAACGCCTGTATTTCGCCAACCACAGCAGCCATGGCGACTTCGTACTGCTGTGGGCCTCGCTGCCGCAACCGCTGCGCAAGCGTACCCGTCCGGTAGCCGGCGCCGACTACTGGGCCAAGCCGGGCATTCGCGACTTTCTCATCCGCAAGGTCTTCAATGGTGTGCTGATCAACCGGCAACACAGCGCCGGCCAGGGCAGCCCGTTGCAGCCGATCCTCGAAGCCGTGGCCCAGGGCGACTCGCTGATCTTCTTCCCGGAGGGCACTCGCAATCTCGGCGACGAGCCGCTGATGCCGTTCAGGAGCGGGCTGTACCACCTGGCAGCAGCCAACCCCGAAGTCGAACTGGTGCCGGTATGGATCGCCAACCTCAACCGGGTGATGCCCAAGGGTCGCGCCCTGCCGCTGCCGTTGTTGTGCACATTGAGCTTTGGCGAGCCGCTGCACCTGCAGGCGGATGAAAGCAAGCAAGCCTTTCTCGAGCGGGCCAGCCAGGCCCTGCTGAACCTGGCCCCCAAGGATGCCTGAGATGGACGACAACACCCTTTCCCTGTTCGCCGGCATCGGCGCCCTGCTGCTGCTCGCCAGCGTGATCGGCCGCCTGCTCAAATGGCGCGCCGGCCCGGCACCGCACGCGGTGATCGACAACCTCAACGCCCGCATCAACGCCTGGTGGGTGATGGTACTGGTGATCGGCATCGCCTTCCTGTTCGGCAAGTACGGCGTGATCGTGCTGTTCTACGGCGTATCGTTCTATGCCTTGCGCGAGTTCATGACGCTCACCCCGACCCGGCGCAGCGACTACCCGGCACTGGTGGCGGCGTTCTACGTGGCGCTGCCGGTGCAGTACGTGCTGATCGCCATGGACTGGTACGGGTTGTTCAGCATCTTCATCCCGGTGTACCTGTTCCTGTTGCTGCCGATCCTGGCCAGCTTCGGCGGCGACACCACGCGCTTTCTCGAGCGCGCCTCGAAGGTGCAGTGGGGGCTGATGATCGCGGTGTACTGCGTGTCGTCGGTACCGGCATTGATGACCCTGGACATCCCGGGTTACGAGGGCCGCAACCTGCTGCTGATTGCCTGGCTGATCCTGGTGGTGCAGATCAGCGACGTGCTGCAGTACGTGTGCGGCAAGCTGTTCGGCAAGCACAAGGTAGCGCCCAACCTGTCACCATCCAAGACCGTCGAAGGCCTGGCCGGCGGCGTGGCACTGGCCACCCTGATCGGCGCCCTGCTGTGCTGGATCACCCCGTTCAGCTTCTGGCAGGCCGCGCTGATGGCGTTGGCAGTGAACGCCATGGGTTTCTTCGGCGGGTTGGTGATGTCGGCGATCAAGCGCGACCGTGGGGTGAAGGACTGGGGGCACATGATCGAAGGCCACGGCGGCATGCTCGACCGCATGGATTCGGTGTGCTTTGCCGCGCCGGTGTTCTTCCACTTTGTGCGGTACTGGTGGGCGTAATCATACCCCCTGGGGGTATAGGGGCCCCTGTAGGAGCGGCCTTGTGTCGCGAAAGGGCCGCAGAGCGGCCCCCGGACTCCAGCAGTGGTGCACAAATTGCTGGGACGTGCCTACCCACCTAATTCACTTGAGGTACGACCGCAACAACGTTGCCACCTTGTCCGCCTCGTCCTGCCGCTCCTCGGCACTCAGCCCGTCCGCCACCAGGTGTTCGCGGATATGCCCTTCCATCACTTCGGCCATCAGCCCGTTCACCGCACCGCGCACGGCGGCGATCTGCTGCAGTATCGCCAGGCAGTCCTTGTCCTGCTCCAGCGCTGTCTCCAGGGCGGCGGCCTGGCCTTTGATCTTGCGCACCCGGGTCAGCAGCTGCTTCTTGCTCTTCAGGGTATGTGCCATTGGGTTTCACACCATGCTAGGTATACTGGGGTATAGTATATTTCTCGACGTTCCGGGAGCATGATAAACCATGGCGACACAAACCTCAGACCGCTGGCAGCACAGCCACCAGTTCCATACCAGCAACCTGGGCGCCGAGCGCAAGACGCGCCTGGCCGTGTGGCTGACCGCGGTGATGATGGTGGCGGAAATTACCGGGGGCTGGTTCTTCAATTCCATGGCGTTGCTGGCCGACGGCTGGCACATGAGCTCCCACGCCCTGGCCCTGGGCCTGTCGCTGCTGGCCTATGCCGCCGCGCGGCGTTATGCCGGCGACCGGCGCTTTGCCTTCGGCACCTGGAAGATCGAGATTCTCGGTGGCTACTCCAGCGCCCTGCTGCTGCTGGGCGTGGCCGGGCTGATGGCATTCCAGTCGGTGGAGCGCCTGCTGGCACCGGGGCCGATCCATTATGACGAGGCGATCTTCATCGCCGCCGTGGGCCTGGCCGTCAACCTGATCTGCGCCTGGCTGCTGCGCGACGACCATCACCATCACGATCATCACCACCATGGCCACGACCATCACCATGACCACGGCCACCATCACCACGACCTGAACCTGCGCTCAGCCTACCTGCATGTGATGGCCGACGCCGCGACTTCGGTGCTGGCTATCGTCGCCCTGCTGGCCGGCAAGTACTGGGGCGCCGGCTGGCTCGACCCGGTCACGGGCCTGGTCGGTGCGCTGCTGGTGGCGCTGTGGGCCCGCGGGCTGCTGCGCGATACCGGGCGGGTGCTGCTGGATGCGGAGATGGACGCGCCGGTAGTGGAAGAAATCCGCGCGGTGGTCGCGCAGCTGCCGGTGCCGGCCAGTATCACCGACCTGCACGTGTGGCGCGTGGGCAAGGACCAGTACGCCTGCATTCTCGGCCTGGCCGCCCGGGCCGAACTCAGCGCCGACAGCGTGCGCCAGGCCTTGGGCGTACACGAGGAACTGGCGCACATCACCGTCGAGGTCAACCGCCTGACATAGCGCGACCAGACAGCTGGACGTCGAGCCCAGGCAACTGCGGCTCGGCCGATGGCCCTATGGTGACGAGTCATTCAGCCAGTCACCAGGAGTTGTGCCATGTCCGATTTCATCACCGTCCTGCGCGAAACCTGCCCGACGCCGGTCGTGGACGCCACCAAGTGGAAGCGCATCGGCGGCGATCCGCACACCGTCAACCTCAACGCCTATCTGTCGGCCGACGGCAGCAAGATCATGGGCACCTGGATCTGCACCCCGGGCAAGTTCGAGGTCAACTACGAGAAGTGGGAGTTCTGCCACTTCCTCGATGGCTACTGCATCATCACCCCGGAAGGCGAAGAGCCGAAGCACCTGAAAGCGGGTGATGTGTTCGTGATCGAACCGGGGATGAAAGGTACCTGGGAAGTGGTCGAGACCGTGCGCAAGTACTTTGTCTTTGCTTGATTCATAAGCGGACTTTGCCTGGTCATGTGGGATGCGCAAAAAGTCCCACATGACGCCGCTCAGGTTCAAGCATGATGATCAAAGGGGCCGCGGGTCGAATAAAATATCCTGCTGCAAGTATAACAGTGGCTTTTGGCGCATCGCCCTCGACTAGGAGTGGTCACTCTTCAAAGGTTTCACACCCTTCCGAGAAAGACAAACGACTCTGTAGTTGACTTTGTTTCGCGAGGTACGATCTTCGATAGCCCTCAGGAAACTTTCCGGGTCTGCCAGATTCAACTCTTTCAAGGTAGCGGTATCCAAATCCCACCACTCGCTGTCCATGAGCCTGGCAATGATGTCTTCAGCATGTCGATACTTGATGACTTTTGCCGGATTCCCACCCACGATCGCATACGGCGGCACATCACGCGACACCAAAGCCTGGGTCGCGATGATGGCTCCGGTCCCGACTTTCACGCCTGCAAGGATAGTGGCTCCGGCGCCAATCCATACGTCGTGACCTATCTGGGCAAGCGCTTCATCAGCTTGGTACTCCAGATTTCCTCCATCTTCATACTGAAATGGATGGGTACTTACCCAGGAGGATGGGTGTGTGTGTTTCTCTTGACCAATGACACAATCGGAGCCAATGGAGCAGAATCGACCTATGGAAGATACAAATGAAAGATGGGTACCACTTCTAATATAGGTGTAAGCACCAATCCCAACTTGGGAAGATCGGATTTTTATATGGCCCAGCTGAACATATTCCTCTAGATCAGCACTGGCATATTTACTGAATGTTGATGGCCCGGCAGCAATCTTACCCCCGTGAGACCTGACTATTCGCTTGTAACGAGCGGTTTTGATTGACTCTATTATCTTGAACATGAAGATGGCTCGGGTTTCCCTATCTGGAAACTATAGCAAATTGACATCTTAGGTTGAAGATGCTTGTTGCCTGTGCAAATGTCAGTAAACCCATCACAATACGTGGAATAAATCTGGCCGCCCGCCGGCAAAAAAAATCGCGGATCAGACGCCCTTCCCTCTGGTGCGCAGTTACAGAGGGAAGGCCGCCTGGCCCGCGATGAAGTCCTCGCTCGTCAATCTTTCTTGCGGTAACCCTCGACGATCGCCGAGAAGTCCTTGCCACCCTCGCCGCGCAGGCTCATGGCCTGGTATAGCTGCTGGGCCACAGCCCCCAGGATCACCGGTTGATGCGCCTGGCGTGCAGCCTCGGTGGCCAGCCCCAGGTCCTTGAGCATCAGCTCGGCGCCAAAGCCTCCGGTATAGCCACGCGATGCCGGCGCGGTTTCGATGATGCCCGGCCATGGGTTGTAGGTGTCCGAGCTCCAGCAACGCCCGGTCGAACTGTTGATGATGCCGGCCAGCACCTTGGTGTCGATGCCCAGCGCATTGCCCAGGGCCATGGCCTCGGACACGCCGATCATCGAGATGCCCAGCAGCAGGTTGTTGCAGATCTTGGCGATCTGCCCTGTGCCCACTTCACCGCAGTGCACGATGTTGCGGCCCATCTGCTCCAGTACCGGCTTGAGGGTGGCGAACAGCTCGGTGCTGGCACCGACCATGAAGGTCAGGGTGCCTGCCGCCGCGCCGCCGGTGCCGCCGGACACCGGCGCATCGCCCATGTCCACGCCCTTGGCCGCTGCGGCCTTGGACACATCACGCGCAGTCTGCGGGTCGATGGTGCTGCAATCCACGGTCGGCGTGCCGGGGCGAATGCCGGCCAGCACGCCGTCTTCGTTCAGGTACACGCTGCGCACATGGGCAGCAGCCGGCAGCATGGTGATCACCAGCTCGCTGTTGGCCGCCGCGTCCTTTGGCGAAGGGCTGATCTGCCCGCCCAGTTCTGCCAGCTCGGCCAGCACGGCCTTGTTCAGGTCGAACAGGTTCAGTTGGTGCCCGGCCTTGATCAGGTTGCGGGCCATGGGTGCGCCCATGTTGCCGAGCCCGATGAATGCGATACGCATGACTCTCTCCTTAGCGCAGGCTGATGGTGGTGTTCACACCGTCGTTGACGCTGTCGTCATCGAACCAGCGGGCGGTGACGGTCTTGGTCTGAGTGTAGAACTGCACCACTTGCTTGCCGTACGGGCCGAGGTCGCCGAGCTTGGAGCCACGCGAACCGGTGAAGCTGAAGAACGGTACCGGGACCGGGATCGGGATGTTGATGCCGACCTGGCCGATGTCGATTTCGCTCTGGAACTTGCGCGCTGCCGCGCCGCTCTGGGTGAACAGGCCGGTGCCGTTGCCGAACGGGTTGGCGTTGACCAGGGCGATGGCCTCGTCGAGGGTATCGACTTCCAGGGTCACCAGCACCGGGCCGAAGATTTCCTGGGTGTAAACCTGCATGTCGGTCTTCACGCCCGAAAACAGGGTCGGGCCGATGAAGTTGCCTTGCTCGTAGCCCGGCACCGTGACGTCACGGCCGTCGAGTTCCAGCTTGGCGCCTTCCTTGATGCCACTTTCGATCAGGCCCAGCACACGCTCCTTGGCGCGCTTGGAAACCACCGGGCCCACATCGGTGCCTGGCTCGCAACCGGCATTGACCTTGAGCTTGCTGGCCGCGTCCTTGATATCCGGCAGCCATTCGCGGGCCTTGCCCACCAACACCGCCACCGAGGTGGCCATGCAGCGTTGGCCTGCTGCACCGAAGGCGGCGCCGACCAAGGCGTTGACGGTTTGCGTGCGGTTGGCATCGGGCAGCACCACCGCGTGGTTCTTCGCGCCCATCATCGACTGCACGCGCTTGCCGTGCTGGCTGCCCAGGTTGTACACGTGGGTGCCCACTTCGGTGGAGCCGACGAAGGAAATCGCCTTGATGTCCTGGTGGGTGCAAATGGCATCCACCACTTGCTTGCCGCCATGCACCACGTTGAGCACGCCAGCCGGTATGCCGGCTTCCAGCGCCAGTTCGACCAGCAGCATGGTCGACAGCGGGTCTTGCTCGGACGGTTTGAGCACGAAGGTGTTGCCGCAGACGATGGCCATGGGGAACATCCACAGCGGGATCATCGCCGGGAAGTTGAACGGTGTGATGCCGGCGCATACGCCGATCGGCTGGCGCAGGGTATAGGTATCGACGCCGCCGGCAACGTTCTCGGCGAATTCGCCCATCTGCAGGGTGCCGATGGAGGCGGCGTGCTCGACCACTTCCAGACCGCGGAAGATATCGCCTTCGGCGTCGGCCAGGGTCTTGCCCTGCTCGGCACTGAGGACCTGGGCGATGCGTTTGGTGTTTTCGCGGATCAGCGCCTGCAGCTTGAGCATGATGCGCATGCGCGCGCCGATCGGCGTGTTACGCCAGGTCTGGAAAGCGCGGTGGGCAGCGGCGACGGCCACGTCGACTTCTTCGACGGTGGCGAACGGTACGCGCGCCAGCACCTCTTGGGTGGCCGGGTTGACGATGTCGCGCCATTCGGTGGTCGTGGACTCGACCCATTGGCCGTCGATCAGCAGCTTGACCTGCTCGATTTTGGTCTGGTTAGGGGATTGCGGTGCGTTCATCTGCGTTCTCCTTGGAATTATTGTCGGGACGAGATCGCCATTGCCGGGCAAACGCGAGGTGGCGTCCTGAGGCTTGTTTCGAGTATAGATGTGCAAACATCCAACAAGAACGCACAAAAAAACCGGATCATCATGCAAAAAGACCTCACATCCCTGAGCGCGCTCAACTGGGACGACCTGAAGTTCTTCCTTGAAGTGGCGCGTACGCGCAAGGCCAGCAGCGCCGCCAAGCGCCTGAGCGTGGACTACACCACGGTGTCGCGGCGCATCAGTTCGCTGGAGGGGGCGCTGGGCACCTTGCTGTTCGAGAAATCCCGGACCAACGGCTTTGTCCTCACCGCCGAGGGCCAGCGCCTGCTGGGCTATGCCGAGTCGATCGAGAGCACGCTGCACATGGCCTGCGAGCAGGTGTCCGGGTCGGGCGTGGCGTTGTCGGGGCATGTGCGCATGGGCTGCACCGAAGGCTTCGGCAGCTTCTTCGTCACCCCGCAGCTAAGCCACTTCGTCGATGCCTACCCGGCGATTTCGGTGGATATCCTGCCGCTGCCGCACTTCATCAGCCTGTCCAAGCGCGAGGCAGACATCGTCATTGCCCTGGAGCGGCCGGAGCATGGGCCTTATGTGTGCTGCAAGCTGTGCGACTACCGCTTGCGGCTGTACGCGACCCAGGGCTACCTGGACAGCCATGCACCGATCAACCAGATCGCGGACCTGGCCAGGCACCCGTTCATCAGCTACGTGGACGACCTGGCGTTCAGTTCGGAGCTGCTGTACCTGGCCAACCTGATCCCCAGCGCCAGCGCGCATTTGCGCAGTACCAGCGTGATTGCGCAGTACACGGCAGCGTTGCAGGGGCGTGGGCTGGCGATCTTGCCATGCTTCCTGGCTGCGCAGGATCCGCGGCTGGTGACGGTGTTGCCGGAAGAGATCGAGGTGACACGACAGTTCTGGATGTATTGCCGGGAGGATTTGCGCAAGTTGAAGCGGATTACCCTGCTGTGGGATTACATTCGCGGGGTGACGGAGGCGAATGCGCCGCTGTTGATGGGTGAGACCCGGGAGATGCGGTTTGCTCAGGAATAAGGGGGCTGCGTTGCAGCCCATCGCCGGCAAGCCAGCTCCCACGGGTGCAGCGTTGATCTCGAGGTTGTCGCTGTACCTGTAATCGATGGACTCGCCCCCGCCGAGGCATCACAGTGCCACGGTGGCGTTCTAAGAAGCCAACGGCAGCGAGGGC
>NZ_JBIGLU010000069.1:0-10971 GCF_043658375.1 Pseudomonas sp. PsB
AGGGCTTCTCCCATGCACTGATTTGAGCGCTAATTATATGATATTTATGGATAATTTCCAAAGTTGATGACATTGGGCTATACACCACGCCTTCATGCCACATCTGAGGCGGCACTATCGCGTTTGATCGTGAAACTCAAAGCCTTGGAAAACAGGTTGAACGGTGAGAAATGGACGTACGACTCCCAGGGGTATGAAACCCAATTCATCAGCCCGGCCAGGCATCTCAGCGGCAAGAGAAAGAAACCAAGAGTCATGCCTACACCTCAAGGGGTTGAGCGCGCGGGCGCAGTCCCGTGTGGCCCCGATCTGCCTGGGTATCCATCAAGTTGGCGACCCGCTCGCCGATTGGACTTGGATAGACATTTACACATCGGTCCGATCATGAGTAGCCTGATGGCTTCAGTAATCATGGCCTGGTCAGGAGCTGGCTTAGGTCGCGTCGGCGGCACCCTGTCCGCTTGGTTCCGTTCTGAGTACAAAGATGAAGAGCTTCCCAACGAGCATTCGCGGCAAATCTACGACTTGCCAAAACCCACTATCATCCGGGGAATAGATAAACAACTGGCTGCACTTGCCGAAGTTAAGCAGACAATTGTAGAGGGCTATCAGGAATGCAAGCCCAAGAGGGAGCTACTGGAGCGCATTGATCGCGCGGACAGGTGGATTCGACGGAACTTAGCCCATCTTGAAGCGATGGAAGCGGATATTTCAGCGCACAGACTCGCAGAGTCACGTCGTGGGGATGGAGTAGCACAGTAACGTGTGGTTGAAACAGTAGTTTTATGTCGTCGCGGCGAATAGGAGGCCACAGATTGACCGAGTTCGCCGCGGCAGTTTCTAACGATTAGTAGTTGGTGTCGTGCAGGCGGTCGTACGCACCTGCAGATAGCTGTAACCTTCCCTATCAGGGCCGCAAGAGTGCTTTCAAGCGACCTGTTTATCTTTACAGCCTACGATAAAGCCAATCTGTCGCGGAGGCCGCTCGATGGCGACATGGCGCCATGCTGCTACGGCTAGCTGGCGACATTCATGACCTTGTCTACATAGGCCTCCATAAACCAATCAGGCTGCTCCTCGGACTTGTACTCAAGACTTGTACCGTCTGTGATCTCAGCAAGCCAGACAGAGCCTTCCCCCGAGTTATCAAAGATGTAGGCCCGGTTGGATGCTGCGACTGCTTCCGGCAGTAGCTTAAGTGACCGATGGTAGCGCTGAACGATCTTGTCGGCCGGCACGTTGTGGCCGCCATCGTCCACACGGTTGGCAACCCGGTTGATGTTGATGTTTGGATTGTCAGTGGCCACAAAGTAGAGGTAGGTGCGGTAACCCAGTTCCTGGGCACGGCGCATAAACGCGACCTTATCTCCCGACGACATCACGGTCTCAAACGTGAAGCTCACGCGGTTTTCCAGGAGCTTCTGCCTAATGAGGTCAGCAATTACCGAGGCATGGTAAGAATTGAAGTCGAGACGCCGAACGTCGATGCGAAGGCCGTTCATGTCGAACAGGGATGCTTGATCTTGAAGGTGCTCTTTCTGGATCAAGGCATGACTGGCAAAGAAGGTACGAAGTTCGTCGCCGGTAGCCTGGACATTAAACTGAGTGAGATCGACAAAGCCGTCAGCTTTCGCTGACTTCTCGATCTCGTCTGCGTTCACGTAGGTGTTGATCAGATTGGCCGGGACCTGCTCTTTGATGGTGCTCTTGCCCGAGCCATTTGGCCCCGCAAAGACGCGGAGCCTAGGCGTTGGCACTGGAGCTTACTCGTTGGACCTGGATAGTCTGGCCGACGCTCACCTTGCGGCGAGGCCTGGCCTCCCCTACGACGGTCGCGGACCCATCGGCCTTGGACTCAACGAGGTAGCTGCCCTGCACCTTCATGACGGTATGCCCGGCTGCGAGCGCTCGCAGATAGGCAGTACGAGTCGCACCTGCAGCGACTGCAGGAATCTCGCCTTCAAGGTTCCGAATCTCCTTTTCGGTGAGGCGCTTTTTACTCGGCATACCTTTCTCCTGAGAGGAAATGGATAGGGACTCCCTCATTCTAGCCACGTCGTGCGTCTTTCTAAAGCATCGGCGCTTTATGGCTACGAGAAACCGCAATCCTCGCCGGTTATCATGAGGACTGGTGAGTGATCCGACGCTTGAGCGTACTGGCCTGAGAGATTTACTCGAGCCGTAGGTGCTTGGTCGGTACCCCAGATCCGACGAGGTGAGGCCATGGATCAAGTCCAGCTCGAGGCACTTAGAGCAGAAGCAATAGCGGCCGGCAGGTCCTTTTCGAAAGGTCGGCTTCGGGACGAGTTCCGGATGAAGCCGAAACCTGATGCGACGCCGGTGGCGCATTACAAGAACGGTTATGGTGGGACCTTCGGCGTGTACCGGATCGCGGACTGCCTCCCATTGCGGGACCGCAAGGCTGCTGCCCCCTCCCCGAAGCAAGTTCGGGCGGCGGCCATACTTGCACTAAAGGGCCGGATGCAAAGCAAGGTGGTCAAGGCCTCTCATGTCGCGGTGCAATGGCTTGCCAATGCACCTCTCGTGCTGGATGCCGAAACCACAGGGCTTGGTACAGAGGCCCAGATCATCGAACTGGCGATCGCCGACGTCGACGGGAATCTGCTTTTCAACTCCAGGATTCGGCCCAATGTTCCAATCGAACCAGCTGCTGCCGATGTACACCGAATCCGAGCTGAAGAGCTCCAACATTGTCCGACCTGGCTCGAGGTTGCCGGCAGAGTCAAGGCGCTCCTTACCGGTCGTCCCATTGTGACCTTCAATTCAGCGTTCGATCGGCGACTGCTGATTCAAACCGCGAACGCATTCCACGATGACCATAGCTGGCTTGCAACGTGTCAGGTGCATTGCGCTATGGGCCTGGCGGTGGCCATGTATGGGGCAACCAACCGCTATGGGACCATCTCTCTTGCGGCAGCAATGTCGTTGGCCGGCGTAACCTGGCGTGGTCAAGCACACTCCGCAATTGGAGATGTGCTGGCCACCGTGGATCTTCTGCAATCGATAGCTCAGGTCAGACTCAATCTCGATCAGGAGCTGAACCGGCTCCAGTCCTGGTCGGATTAACTCTCGACGCCTTCTCCATTCATAAGGAGCGTATTCCGCAGAGAGCAATCTGCTGGTATCGGCAAGCCCTTCCGTTAGAATCCCGTGGCCAGGCATACACAGTCAGGAGGATCAAGCTGCATGCCCCACTTTCAACCGTTCCGCGCCGCTTTCGCTGCCGCGATTCTGACCCTGCCGCTACTGGCCCAGGCTGGCGGCGCTGTTGCTGTTACAGTGACCGCAGCTGCGGCGGCCGCCGCTTCCGACTCAGGCCTCCCAAATGCCGGTAATTCATACGGAGCAACCGGATACTTGTTCGTGGACGGGGTGGGCTATTCCGGGGGCAAAATGGTGTACTGCCCGGCTTCAGTCGGGTTCGTTAAAGCAGCATCCTGGTTACGTTCGAAGAACACGATAGTCAAAGGGGATTGTCAGTATAAGGACGGAACCCTACCTGCCGTATCGTCCCAAGACTTTATTGACGAGGTCCTGGGCAAGGATGTGGCGACTGTGGTCAGCGTGGCTCCTGTATTCGTCCAATACGGACGTCCTCTCGGAGTGATCTATTACAGAGACAACGGCAATGGCATGGATGTGGATTCGCGACCGAGGCAAACAGAAATCTATGAGTGAGTCCTTTTGCCCGGCCAATACAGCCATCGTGATGTGGTGCAACTACAGCACCAGGTGACCACCTTGTATCCTATTCATGATCCGTATGGATAACGACTTTCGCCCCCTCACCAGTGACAATCGGGCTTCCGACACCATGGGTTGAGACATTGGTATACGCCGGAGCGCAGCCAGAGCTTTGCCCTGGTGCGTAGGTCTTGCCATTGATGACTACCACGCTGTTTTCCCCGGTGACGATTGGCGCGTTAGGCCCGGTGGTTGTGCAGTTGTGAGCCTCGTCTGCCTTCGCAGCCTGTTGAGCTGGAGCCTTCTCAGCAGCGGCATCGCAACCAGCAAGGATGGACACCGCAAGCAGGGCCGTGATGGTGTTCTTCATATCGTTTTCCCTGCGCTACTTGTCTTCAACCGTATCCGATTTTGCTGCCTGCTCAGCAGCTACATGCTTGGCAAGTTTCGCCACTTGATCGGCCAAGCCTGGGGTACGAGTGTTGCAGGCCCACGAGTAGAACCCTACGGCGCCGATCACCAAAGCAACCGACACCGCACACAGGGCTTTCTTGCGCTGAGGGCTACGCCGGCTACGGCTGACAGCGAGAGTGGCCAGGGCAAGAAGTACAGCGATGACAACGCCAGTCACGAATGGATGTTCCTGGGTAAATCGCAGACCGCTGATTACGCTTACTGGAATCATGTTACCTATCCCTATTTTCGATGATGTGAACTCCAACGCGGAGTCCTCTACGTCCTCGGCCTGCCCCGGCAACTGGCCAGGGCATGAGGTGCAACTGAGCGGGTTTCCTACTGTGGGTCAGGGTCAACCGCGACCCAAGCCTTCGCGCCGTTGTAGTCGCCGCCGCCTTCGGCCTGCAGATCAAACCCGACAATCAAATGAGGGTGGATGTCGGGTTTGCGTATTAGACACCCTCACTTACGAGCAAAATGGCTCTTGAGGGCTCCCAGCGCACTTCGTTGGAACCTGAAGTTCCGTTTCGAAGATCCGTAGGGAGCGCCTGGCACGATCAGGCATTCGCCCCAACGTCCATTCACCATTGGAAGATCAGGTCAGAGAGCTTCTACAGCGAGCTAGAGGCAAGGTAGAGCTTCATGGCTGCGGCCCCCTGCGCCCCAGGTAGGGTTTGCGACGTAACCTATTGATAATCCTCCCCACCTTGGTGAAGGAGAGGCTGGAAAGCGGACCGCGAAACCAGCCTGGGCCAGCGCCCTTTCACAGTACGATCAGTCCTGAACTGGATGAGGACTGAATCCATGGATCACCTAGACATACATCATCCGCCGGCAGCGACTGAAGACGACTGGCAAGCCCGATGCGGTGTACAGAAGATCGTGCAAACCGACCGTTATGGTTGCGGGGTAGCGTGTTTAGCGATGGTTACCGGCTGGACATATCAACGAGCTCGGGAGCATTTCGTAAGCCAGGGGCTTGGCAAGAGGAGACATGGCCGACCGCCCTTCTCTACGAGTTCGGGCGAGATGAGGATGGCGGTGGCCACGGCAGGACTTCTGACAGAGACTCGCCGGTGGCGGGGATGGGCCGATCTTCACGGCCTGGCGATAGTCAAATTGCGCGACATACGTCCCGGAGAAAGGGAACGTTGGCACTGGGCGGTGGCGTTTCGACACCCCGAGTTTGAAATCGCAGTCTTCGATCCGCACCGAGAATGGCCGGGGTTCATTCAACCGCCAATGGACACCCTCTGCACCATCTTCGAGGTGTTTCAACCGAAAGGTGAGTGGCTGCAGGTGGAGCAGCGCCTTCTCCTTTCGACAGAGAGGCCAGGCGGGCTAGAGCCCGCCCTTTTGGTTTGAACCAGGTTGAAAATAGGGCTCAAATCAACTTTTAACAAAGCGTTTTCACGAGGGGGCTATGAAAAACTACTTCAAACAGATCTACCAAGACGCGAAACAAATGGCCACTGCGACGAAAATTACCCTTCTCGCCATTTGTCTCTTGCCAGGGAGTGTGCTTGGAACTTTGGTTGTGTACCTCGCAAGTGTTGCGAGGGACACTGTGGCCAAATTCGAAGTTTTCAGAGCTCTCAAGAGCTTTGCTGGTGAATCCCATGTTGACGAAGTGCATCACCTCGCAGAACTGCTCTTCCGACACTCGCCTGAGTTGTGGTACCTGGTCATGGCCGTGATAGGTACCGCCTTCATCAGCGCAGCCGTCTCTTGGCTTCTAATTCTTCCAAACTTCCACGCTATGTTCGCTAAGGCGAAAGCTGGGCGAGTAGACCGCAACTGATCTTAAACCAGGCTTCCATACCTCAAGCATGGGGGCCTGCCGTCACCCACAATCTCAACCTAAGGCAGTTTCACTACCCCCCAACCACTGCCGCCGGCAAGGACCACAGGCCGGTCAATGTTGGGAAGGTGCAATTCTGGAAAGTCGCAGTAGCGCTCCATTGCCCGGGCAAATCGCATGGCCAAATCGAAGCCATTATCGCGCTGCTCGGGCACAGGAAGAGTCCGGCCCGAGACGATGTCGACCACCACACTCCCCAACGATTTTGAGTTAGACGATAAGGTGAGATGCCATGCGCTCTGCCCTTCAAGGAAGCTGCCGAAGATCGAGGTCTCGATGTCATCGAGCACTCGAAGCTGTGGCTCCCTGAAAAAAACCACTGCGGTTTGTGCCTTCGCTCCCTGCGGTGAAGTGATCCAATCATAAATCGCATAGCTGGTCTGATCAGGGTTCAGCTCAGGGTCAGGCGCCAAGCCAGTCATGAATACAGGGACCGAGCCGAGTTCGGAATCCCTGAGGTAGCCCAACCGTGCGACAGGTAGTCCAAACGGTACGTCGTAGTCACGCCCGTCGCTGAGTTCCAGGTTCCATCCGAGATGCTGGAACATCGCCATGTACACCCGCTCATTGGTGAAGTGGCAGCCGCGGCGGTGGTTTTCTTCAGTACCAGGAACAAGCGCTCGATTTTCTTGATCCAGAGCGATGAGGATCTTGTCCAACCTCGAGGAAGGCGACTCACCCTCCTGATAAAGGGACTCTTTGACGGCCGCACGAAGCGGCACGAGTTCAAAAGAGCCCAGGGGGTTTGCCCATAGGAAAAAATTGGCGGTGGCCGGCTTCACACCGAACTCGTGGATCAGGATTGAGCGATGTTCTGCAAGAGTCGAAAGCCGAAGTTCAGGACTCAAATCCTCAGTCATGAACACGCAGTTCTGTTCCGGGTTGCAGGCCTTGACCATTGCATTCCAGTGATGCCACCCTGACAGTCTTAGGAACACTTCACGACTTCGATCTTTCAGGCCTGGAAGGAATCCGGCCAGGCACCCGACCCACGCACGAGCATAGTCCTCCGCAGGGAAGATCATCGGCTTTTCCAGCTGGGGGGCAGATGTATTGGTCTTGATCACAAAAACTCCTAGAGGCGGTGAGCACTCTGCTCACTCACAATGATTCGACAAGCAGCTCTTCTGCCAGTCCGTGCCGTGAATTCGAACAAAGGCCTCCATTTCAGGAGACAGCGGACTCTCGATCCTGAAGTCTCCATAGGCCTCAAGGAATCTCCCCCACCGTTCTCGCAACAGCCCGCCGCGCCTGTATTTAGGCGCCAGCCAGATCCAGGATAAAGTCCAGGGGCTGCCTGATGGGTTCGTTTCAGTCTCGTAAAGGAATGCACAAGCGCCTGCAATCGTGCCGTCAGCACCAGCTGGAATCAGGTAGCCGTGCCAGTCAACCGTTGCTTTAGTCGACATCGTTCCAGTCCACTGGACAAAGTCGTAGCCAAAATCCGCGCGGAAACGCTGGGCGCGCTTCAATACCTCCTGATGCATCCACATGGGCACAGATGCGTCTACCCGATCGGCGCCAGCGACACACTTTAGTCTGGCCGCAAACCGCTTGTTCGGGCCCGGGTCCAGTAACCGCTGTGTTTCTCTATGAACCTGACGATGTGCTTCACGCTCATTACGACTGCTGGGCAGGTAGGTCGTACCGCAGTAGGCACAGGTTTTAAGTGCCGAGTTGACGTCACGATATCGGGGCCCGGCTACTTCCAGCGACAACACATCCTCCCCTTGGAGCACCAATGTGAAGCGGTTTCCTAACTCATCCCGGTGGCGCTTGGTCGTTGGAAATGCCGGCTGGCGCTCCACATCTGATCGGAGGACTGTCGTAGTACAGCCGCGGGAAACCTCATAGGTAAGAATGAGGTACTCCGATTCCGTCAGCATGGGCTTGCCTGCCAGGTTGCCCTTTATCGCCTGCACCAGCTGACCAGGTGAGACAGCGAAGCCCAGGCGTTCCATGAAGATCAGCAGAGCAACGGCATCGGCAACGGCATAGCCATCCAACCACAACACATCGTCGTCGAGGCGCCTGGGCTTCCGGCACAAGCTGACTTTAGGGATTCTGAAGTAGGCAGCCAGTGCCTCTGCGTATCGGCCGGCCGCGGCAAACCCGCGGTACTCAGTCGCGATAATCAAATCATCAAAGTCGGATCTCGAAATACCGCCACACTCCAACAGTGCACGCTCAGCCGGAGTTAATCCCATCCGATCATCAAGCCGGGGGCGCTTCTCCGTCAGCAGTTTGTAGATCCGCTGCAACTGATCACTGGAAAGCTTGCCGGTCAAAAGCTACCTCTCGTGTCGCGGCTGTTTGGGGAACAGGCAGTCTAACGACCGCCGGGCAAATTCAAAGGCGAATTCCCCGAGTGGTCACGTGCGGGTAGAAACGGATCAAGCTACTTTGAGGTTAACCATCCCTCAGAGGACCTCCAGATGACAGCCACAAGGAAGAGGCACAGCGCTGCCTGGTTGATCTCTACGGCTTGGATGCTGATGACTACCGCTGCAATGGCGGCAGAGAACCCTACCCAGGGCGACCCATTCTCACCAACCACACTCAAGGACTGGGTATCAGTCATCAGCACCCTGATCACCATGGCCCTGGCGATTTGGGGTATCTGGAGCGGCTTGAGGTCAGCCCGAAATGCGATCCAAGAGAAGCGAAAGGAACACCGTCAGAAGCAGCTTGCCGCTGCACGGGACATGATGAAGGAGATTTTCACAGATCCACTCGCCCGCTCTGCGATGCGAATGATGGACTGGTCAGGCCGGACCTTCACCCATGAAGGCCAGACCTACGTCGTTCACTGGAGGGACCTCAAACCAGCCCTTGTCGTGCATGAGAAGGGGATGGGGTTCAGCAAGCAGCAGGAGTTCATTCGTGACTGCTTTGAGGCCTTCTTCGATCACATGCTGGTGCTCGAGCACTTCCTTGATCAGGACTACCTGCACGAAGCCGACATTGCTGTGCCCTTGGAGTATTACGCCGGGCGCGTCATGTCATTTCCTGATACTTATGACGGGTTCCTGCGGGCTTATGGGTACAGCGAAGCACGCGCATTGATGCAACGCCTTGCGGAAGGCGGAAAATAGGGCCGGCACCAGGGCGAAATCCCACATTTCGTGCAAAGTGCCCTTGCTTACACGGCCTACGATGGGGCTTTGACCCTTGCTGTCAGCTCTGCAGGAGTCCGCATGAAACTGAAGGCCTCCGCTGGGGCAGAATCACTCCATCGGCGGGGGGAGCAGGATGTCAGAGAAGGGCTCAGGCACCACCACATTGTAGGGTTTCAGCTGTTCGAGGAGCCCTTTGTAGCCGAGCAACGGAATGGTTCGAGCAGGTTCACCAAGGTCGTTGCCAAAGAAGTTTTCCCAGTGCCCCAACAGCACAAGACGCGGTTTGGTCACCCTGAGGAGGCCTGTGGGGTAGTAACTGACTTGATTCCACCCTCCCCCGCAAAGGATCTCGACGTCGACGCGCTTTGAGTCAGAGATTATGGGTGGAAAGCCCCATGGAGGTTCAGCGGCGCTGTCTTGATAATGAATGCGGTAAACCGGCCGACCATCCTCCCCGAGGAGGTCAATCATCCAGGCCAGAGTTACTTCACCAAGTTTCCAGTCCAGCAGACCAGTCGGCAAATCGTCGAGTTCCCAGTCGTACTCACCTGGGATGAAGTTATGGCCGAAGAGGTGCCCGGCATGCATGCTTCTAATAGGCATCACACGGATCGAACCCACGGAATTTGCTCCGTTTACGTCCCCATCAGTGATGACCTTCCCGTCGGAGTAAAACCATGTACCAGGTCGGGAGGGATCACGATGGTCGGTTATCTGCTGCTGACTTGGCACCACCACCGCGCCAGCGCCAAAGATCCGCTGTCCTGAGCTGTTCTTTGCTGCATGAAGAATGTGCTTAACCGTTTCAGACCCGTATACAACCGCTTTCGGAGAGTGCTTATCTACGACCCGCGGCACATCGAGAAGATGATCGTAGTGCGCATGACCCACCAGAAGCATCGTCACGTCTGCTGCAGGCGGCATGTGTCTGTCGACCTTCTCGTTGTCGGCTACCACTCGGGCCGGGGGTATCCCAGGAATGCCGAGGCTGGCCGGGTTGGTGTACGAAGGCGCCAGCAATAGCCCCTCCCCACGCCAATGTATGAGCCAGCCACCTACGCCAAGAAACTGAATCTTCGGCTCATCGCCCCAATGGTGATTCTGAACCGGTAACCCTTCTGAAAGCGGCTCATGAGTACAGCCGACCAGCAAACTCAATCCCAGTACGATCGATAGCCCTCGCATGGTCGGCACCCCTGCTGTCAAGGTTCGAAGCGGTATACGCGGTGGTAGAAGGCCCAAAGCATGGAAAACATCGCGACCAGCAATACCCAGTGGGTTACCTCTGGCTTGAACAATGGCAAGAGGAAACCCAGTTTGAAGTAGTCGATTCCAAGAAGGCATACCAATAGCATGCCAAGGACCAATAGCCCCCTGGGCCCCTTCATCATGCGAAGTGGATGGGCAATAACAGCAGAGAGGGGAACTCCAAGCAGTGCCAAATAGACAACCCAGACCTGCTCCGAAGGGACCGGCTCGTTTAAGAAGCGAAGACCAGCGAAACCCAGTAGCAGCGTCAAGCAGTCCACCAGGTCAGAGACGAAGGCGCGCCTGGTGTAGCCCTTCCCAAGATCATAGTGCCTGACCATCAGCCTGCTGAATTGCAGGCAGTGGTAGCCAATGAACCAGGCAGCCATACACAGAGACCAGCCGTTTGGGGACGCGCTCTCGAGAAATACCCTGGCATGCAAGGCACTAACCGTCCAGACAAGAGCGGCTCCCAGCGCTGCCGGGTAAAGCAACCCTGAAACGAGGGGTATACGGATTTAATGGTTGATGGGGCACCTTCACCCCATCAATCTGATACCACCCTCAGATGGTTGATAGATC
>NZ_JBIGLU010000090.1:0-1022 GCF_043658375.1 Pseudomonas sp. PsB
ATTGGACGAAAAGTGACCGAAAAATCATGTACGGAGAGCTTTTTCGACCGGTTCTCCGTGTTAAACGCGAACCTCACCCATACCCATGAGCTGTTTTCGAACCCTCCACAGGTTTGCCAGGGCGAACAGCGTGGTCAACTGAGCCGTGTTTTTCATCAGCCCACGAAAACGTATTTTCACGTAACCAAACTGCCGCTTGATCACGCGAAACGGATGCTCGACCTTGGCCCGTGTCTGAGCCTTGCAGAACTCGATCTTGCGCTTGGCTTTGTACAGTACGCTGCGCTGGTTCAGCTTGGAATAGGTGCTGCGACGCGCTGCAATCTGCCAGATCACCCCCCGATTTTCATGCTCTTCGCGCCTTTCGACACCGGTGTAACCGGCATCTGCATACACGGCGTTTTCTTCGCCATGCAGCAGTTCAGCCACCTACGTGACATCGGCCACATTGGCAGCGGTGCCATGGACGTGATGCACCAGGCCGGACTCGACATCGGCACCGATGTGCGCCTTCATCCCGAAGAAATACTGACCGCCTTTCTTGGTCTGGTGCATCTCGGGATCACGCTTGCCTTCTTTATTTTTGGTCGAGCTGGGGGCATGAATAATGGTGGCATCGACGATGGTGCCTTGGCGCAGCGACAGGCCTTTTTCCTGCAGATAACCATTGATGACCGCAAGGATTGCCGGTGCGAGCTGATGCTTCTCCAGCAAGTGCCGGAAGTTCATGATCGTGGTGTCTTCGGGGATTGGCGCGCTCAGCGTCAGGCGTGCGAACTGGCGCATGGGCGTGATTTCGTAGAGCGCTTCTTCCATGGCCGGGTCGCTCAGGGAGAACCAGTTCTGCAACAGATGGATGCGCAGCATGGTTTCCAGAGGATAGGGTTTTCTACCGCCGCCGGCCTTGGGGTAGAACGGTTCGATCAGCTCCAGCAGGCCTGCCCAGGGCACCACCTGATCCATTTCGGCGAGGAAGCGCTCTCGGCGGGTTTGCTTGCGCTTGCCGGCGTACTCAAAGTCGG
>NZ_JBIGLU010000070.1:0-9765 GCF_043658375.1 Pseudomonas sp. PsB
ATCTGGCTCATGGGCGGCTCGGATCAGGTGTTGCGGGGATTCTCGCATAACTGAAGGCTTGTTCGGAGATTCCCTAAGACGGTGAGTACGCGCAAAAGTCCATCGCTCAGATTCTCTCGCAGAAATCTATCTCACCCGAATCTAGTGCCTCCCCTGCATACTCCTACAACCGTTCGATACGCTGTTGTAGTTCAGCTACTTGGTGCTCTAGGCGAACGACACGGCTTTGCGGGCTGCCATCGCCAAAGCCCCAACCGCGGTCTTCCCGGTAAAGGGTCGCCCATATCCACAGGAACGGCCAGAGTGCATGCAATGTGAACATATTGACCCAGCCGGCGGCATGGATCGAATCCTGATGGGGGTGGTTACGCTGCCTGGCAGTTTCGCAAGGGATGTCATGGATAACAATTATCCCGTAAAACAGTACCAACCCAACAAAAATCAATAAACCCAGTGCAAAGTAATCGAGCATAGTTCCTTCCGTTAGTGGAGAACTAAACACTATTGGCAGTGTAGTGCAGAGGGCTATGGCCTGCCCCATAGCCCTGCCGCGCTTGCCCGAGGGCTCTACCCCCTCAATGTCACCATGGACACTGCCATCATCCTGCGGCCAGCCTGGCGCTTGATCTCGAGCAAGATGGTGACGAATTCGCGACGCAGGCGGTGACTGCGCATCTCCGGCATATTCAATATGCACAGCGGTCGCAGCACGGGCGCCAATACCGGAGGGCAACTTAGACTTCGTTGGGGCTCTTGAAGGCAATGCCTGAAATGCATCGAGATGCGCTGATAGGCTGAGTTCTAGATGCACCAACAAAGCTTCCACACCAACGGATGGGGTCTGGGATTCAACCAGCCCCACCCGCTTCTGGTTTACCGGACTCTTGCTAGCTTCGCGCCGAAGGAGTGTTGCGAGTCCGGCGAGCTTGGAACATCCGCTTAAACGGAGCTGCCAGTTGAGCCCCATATGCCGTTGGGTAGTCACGCTCTTGTAGCCCTACCTGGGCATCGCCGAGCTTGTCTGTTCCAGCGTAGAAGGTCCTAAACAGGTGATCCCACAGGAGCAAGAACTCGCCGAAGTTAACCTGAGCATCTTCAAACTCACGCTTGTGGTGCCAGCGGTGTGTCTCAGCAACGCTAATCACATTACGCATCCAGCCTAGCGAGTAGTCCAGATTGGAATGCTGAAATGCAAGATGTACTGTCAGGATGCCAAACCAGGTTGCGACGAGAGATGAAGGTGTTCCCATCGCGAAGAGCACCAAGAGTCCAGGGCCCGCCATGATCGCCGCGTGTAGTGGATGTCGACGCTCGCCATTCATCCAGTAAAGTCGCTCTGCACTGTGATGGGGTTCATGCAGGTGCCATAGCCACGGCACGTAGTGGCTGAGTCGGTGCATGCCGTAGAGACTGAGATCCAAAACCATGGCTACGATGAGTAGCTGGCACCACAGCGGCAAATCCGTTGGGAAGGTACGCGCAGCGTCAGGCACCCAATCGCCCAGCCGAGCCAGAACCGCAGCGGTGAACTGGATGACGGACAGATTCACGATCAGGTGGAGCAGATCGGTCAGTGTATCGTGGTGGTCGGCAAGCCAGCTCTGACGGAACGGTTGTAGACGCTCCAGCATGGCGACCAGAATAATTCCGACTACGGCAATCAGGGCTGTGCTGGGCCAATATGGCAAGCCCTCGGATAGCTGCCAGATCATCCAGCCAGCCGTACCGCCAAATATGACGGGATAGCTGAACCAGCGGATCATGAACCTTAAGCAATTGTTCATCATGCGGGCCCCTCTTCTTGATGACCCTACGTTAAACTGCCCCCAGGGTTCTGGCTTGAACAAAAAAGCTGATCTCAGCTGCTGAGACTGACCTGGCTCAGAGCTGAAGAAGGATCGAGGCCAAAGAGGCTGCGAAAGGTGCGAGAAAAGTGCGCGGAATCCGAGAATCCTGCTGCATGGGCGGCCCCTGTTAGACTTTGGCCAGCAGTAATGAGTTGTAACGCAGCGACTAGGCGAAGCCACTTACGGTAGCTGCGCAATGGCAAGCCAGTCTGTTCAACAAACCAATGAGAAAAGCGAGTCGTCGACAGGTGCATCAGATCTGCCAGTTCTTGTCTGCCATTGGTGGGCTCGTTCAAGGCTTCCAGGACAAGTTGCAGCCGTGGATCGATGATTGGTAGATTGATGAGATTAAGAAATTGGCGAACCGCTCCCCGCATTTTCTGTGCGGTGATACAGGGAGTTGCCAATAGTGTCTGCAGAGACAAAATGCTTTGCACATCGATAGGCAAGATGCTCGTAGAGGCAGTGAATGCCCGTGCCTCCTCAGAAAGTGCATCAAGGTAAATCGAAATAACCTCGACTGCTTCGATTCGATGAGTGACGCCCGCTTGAATGCAAATGGCTCGGGCCGTGACGTGGCTACCAGGTGTAGTCACCGTCAAGTCGTGGTTGATGCCAATGGTGATCTGGTGAGCCATGTGGCGGTGCCAATCATGATTGCCTACCTGCCCTAAAAACACCCCGAAACCTGGAGATACCCAAGCTTTGCCGTGCCAGCTGGCGCTCTGTGATACAATCACCTGATAGTTCCTCTGCTTTCCGCACCCTACTCCGAATGACACTCTATTTGATCCAAATCAACGAAGTGCCGTTATCGTCAAAAGGAACGCTCATACCTCGGGGCAATCTGCTATCGTCGCCCTATCGCCCCGCCTGGTGAATTGCTGTGCGTCGGATTGGATTGATCCTGCTAATGATTGCTAGCCTCGTGCTGCCGACCTTCGGCGGTTTGGCTTTCAGCATGCCGGCACAACCTTGCCCGATGCAGAGCGCCGATCATCAGGGCCATGCAATGGCCGATGCTCCGTGCTGCGAGCAAATGGACAAGTCTGATGGGGTGGCCAAGAAGTCCCCTTGCAAACCCGGCCAGGAATGCAAGACCGGAGGACTTCTCCAGACCACCGTGATCAAGAGCATATCCCCTCTCCCCTCACGCCCCGAGATATTGCTGACCCAGTCGGTGATTAAGCGAGAGCCCGCAGGACTCTGGCGCCCTCCTCGTTTCGTCTAATGCAGTGATCATCCCGCGCCTTACAGTCAGGCGCATCGTCGCGGTCACGTTTCGTAGTCGCGACTTCGATCAATCGCATTGGAGGCGAAAGCATGTCCGCTTTCCTTTTTCCACGCCGTGGCTTTCTCGGTGTGTTGGCTGCCGCATTCTGGGCAGCTCCCTGGCTTGCCGCGCAGGCGCAGCCCCTAACTTTCGAACGAGCCCAAGCTCTGGCCGAGCAGAGTGCCCCTGAGAACCTCGCGCGCCAGGCGCAGGTGGCATCGGCACAGCAGGCTGTCGAGCCCGCAGACGCCCTGCCCGATCCCAAGCTGATTCTAGGCATCGACAACCTGCCGATCGAAGGCCCTGACCGTTACACGCTTAATCGTGACTCCATGACCATGCGCCGCATTGGGTTCATGCAGGAAGTCCCCAACAGTGACAAGCGTCAGGCTCGGCGCCAGTTGGCCGAGGCTTCAGTAGGCCGAGCCGAGGCCGAGCAGCGTGCCATGCAGTTGGAGATCAAGCGCCAGACGGCAGTGAGCTGGCTGGATGTGTACTACGCCGAACGCAGTGTTGGCCTCTTCGATCAACTGGACCGTCAGATCGAGATGCTCCGCTCGACCGTGCAATCGCTGATTGCCGGCGGTAGTGCTCAGCCTGGCGAGCTGTTGCAGGCCGACCAGGAAGCTTTGGCGTTACAAGATCGGCGAGATGAACTGAATCGCGATGTGGCAGTAGCTCGTGCCAAGCTGCGCCGCTGGATAGGCAACGAGGCTGACCAGCCTTTGCAAGGAGGTGTTCCCAGTCTGAACCTGGTGGCACCGCACCTGCAGCAACGCATTGCCTCACACCCTGAGTTGCGCGCTGCCTCCGCCCGAGTCGGCGAGGCTAGCGCCGAGCTGAACGAGGCCATCGCCGAGAAGTCCCCCGACTGGGGTGTTGAGTTTGCCTACAACAATCGCGACAACCAGTTCGGCGATATGGTGATGGTGCAATTTACCTTCGACCTGCCGTTGTTCGTAGGCACACGTCAGGGGCCCAAGATCAACGCCAGACAACAAAGCGTGTCGCAGATGGAAGCCGAGCAGGAAGCATTACTGCGCGCCCATCAGGCTGAGCTGGAAGGCGGTATTGCCGAGCTTGAGCAACTGCGCAGGACCTTGTCACGCACCGAAAAAACCTTGATCCCGCTTGCAAGCAAACGTGCCGATCTCGAACTGGCCGCCTACCAAGCCGGTAACAGCCAGCTCACATCCGTTATTACTGCCCAGCGCGACCTGATTGATGCGCAACTGCGGCAGATTGAACAGCAGCGCAAGTTGAGCCAGCTCTCCGCAAGCCTGTACTACGCCTATGTGGAGGGCCTGAAATGAAGATATCGACATTTGGTTTTGCGGTCGCCGTGCTGACCGTGGGCATTGGCGCGGCGGGCGGTGGCTACTGGCTGGCCCAGCGGCAAGCCAAACACGAGCTACTGCCTAGCTCCGCACCGACGGACGAGCGCAAGGTGCTCTATTGGTACGACCCGATGCAGCCTGAGCAGCGCTTCGATAAACCGGGCAAGTCACCTTTCATGGATATGGAGCTTGTCCCTAAATACGCAGGATCCGAGCAAGATCCGTCTGTCCTGAGCGTCCCCGCTCAAGCCGTGCAGAACCTCGGAATGCGAACCTCGACGGTGATCCGCGGTGTACTGCCCTCGGATATCGAGGTGGTCGGCTCCCTGGCCTATAACCAGCGAGAGGTAGCGAACCTCCAGGCCCGCGCTGGCGGATTCGTCGAGCGGGTTTACGGGCGTGCCCCTGGCGATGTACTGCCAGCTGGAACACCCCTGGTCGACCTGCTGATTCCCGAGTGGTCCGCCGCGCAGTTGGAGTTCCTCGCGGTACTGCGTACCGGTGACGCCCGCTTGATCACTGCGGCCCAAGAGCGCCTCCGCCTGCTCGGCATGCCACAAGCGTTGATAGAGCAGGTTCGCCGCAGCGGCAAACCGCGGGCAGTGCAAACCCTCACCACACCTATCAGCGGCGAGCTCCAAGCCTTGCAGGTACGCGCCGGGATGACCGTTGAAGCCGGGCAGGATCTGGCGTTGATCAACGGGCTGTCCAGTGTCTGGCTCGATGCGGCGATACCCGAGGCCATGGCCGGAAGTATCCAGGTCGGGGACGAGATCCGCGCCAACCTGACGGCCTTTCCTGATCGACCGCTGCTGGGCCGCGTCATAGCCTTGCTGCCGAGTGCCGATCCGCAAACGCGCACGCTCACGGTACGCAGCGAGCTACCCAACCCTGCCGGTAAGTTGCGCCCCGGCATGTTCGCCGCCGTACGCCTGAACAGTGCCGTCGAACAATCCACGCTTCTTGTGCCGAGTGAAGCCGTGATTCGCACCGGCAAGCGTGCATTGGTGATGCTGGCCGAAGGCGACGGACGCTACCGCCCCCAGGAAATCACCTTGGGCCGCGAGGCCGATGGGCGTCTGGAGGTGTTTTCCGGTCTTGAGGAAGGTCAGGCGGTCGTTACCTCCGGCCAGTTCCTCATCGATTCGGAAGCCAGCCTGCAGGGCATCCTGGCCGGCAATGCAGAACAGGACAGCACGGAGGGGCTGCATGTGTCTCACGGCGTTATTCGCGCACTGGACGGGAAACAAGTCACCCTGGAGCATGGCCCCTTCGAGAGCCTGAATATGCCAGGTATGACCATGGCTTTTCCTCTGGTCAGCTCCGAAGTAGCTGTGGGACTTAAGCCAGGAGATCACGTACGCATCGCCGCACGTCAGACAAACTCCGGCCTGCTGATCGAGCAGCTCCGCAAGGAAGGAGACCAGCCATGATCGCGCGCCTGATCCATTGGTCGATCGGCAACCGCTTCCTGGTACTGCTGGCCACCCTGTTCATCACCGCCCTGGGCCTCTGGTCGCTGCGCAACACGCCGTTGGATGCACTGCCGGACCTATCTGACACCCAGGTCATCATCAGAACCAGCTTTCCCGGACAGGCACCGCAGATCGTCGAGAACCAGGTGACCTACCCACTGGCCACAACCATGCTCTCGGTACCGGGGGCGAAGACGGTGCGCGGCTACTCGTTCTTCGGCGACTCCTTCGTCTACGTGTTGTTCGAGGACGACACCGACCTCTACTGGGCGCGCTCGCGGGTGCTGGAGTACCTCAACCAGGCGCAGGAACGCCTGCCCGAGGGTGTTACCACCACCCTTGGGCCGGATGCCACCGGCGTGGGCTGGATCTACCAGTACGCCTTGGTCGACCGCAGCGGCCAGCATGATCTTGCCCAGCTGCGGGCACTGCAGGACTGGTTCCTCAAGTACGAACTCAAGAGCCTGCCCAACGTAGCCGAAGTGGCCACCCTCGGCGGCATGGTCAAGCAATACCAAGTGCTGCTCGATCCGCAGAAGCTGGTGGCTTATGGGGTAACTCAGCAGGAGGTCGAAGCGGCGCTGAAGAGCGCCAATCAGGAAACCGGCGGCGCCATCCTGGAGCTGGCAGAGCGCGAGTACATGGTGCGGGCTTCAGGCTATCTAGAGAGCCTGGCGGATTTCCGCAATGTGCCGCTGCGGGCTTCGGCCAGCGGAGTTCCGGTGCTGCTGGGTCAGGTGGCCACCATTCAGCTGGGGCCAGAGATGCGTCGTGGCATTGCCGAGCTGGATGGCCAGGGTGAAGTGGTAGGCGGCGTGGTCATCTTGCGCTCCGGAAAGAATGCCCGCGATGCCATCGCCGCGGTGAAGACCAAGCTGGACAGCCTGAAGGGCAGCTTGCCGGCCGGCGTCGAGGTGGTCACCACCTATGACCGTTCGCAATTGATCGACCGCGCCATCGATAACCTCAGCTACAAGCTGCTGGAAGAGTTCGCGGTGGTTGCCCTGGTTTGCCTGATCTTCCTCTGGCACCTGCGCTCGTCGCTGGTCGCGATCATCACCCTGCCCCTGGGCATCCTGATGGCCTTCATCGTCATGCGCTACCAGGGCGTCAATGCCAACATCATGTCGCTGGGCGGGATCGCAATCGCCATCGGCGCCATGGTCGATGCCGCCGTGGTGATGATCGAGAACGCGCACAAGCACATCGAGGCCTGGAAGGCTCGACACCCCGGTGAACCGCTTCAGGGCGAGGCGCACTGGCGGGTGATCGGCGAAGCTGCGGCCGAGGTCGGGCCGGCGCTGTTCTTCAGCCTTTTGATCATCACCCTGTCTTTCCTCCCGGTCTTCACCCTGGAGGCCCAGGAGGGTCGCCTGTTTGGCCCGCTGGCATTCACCAAGACCTATGCCATGGCTGCCGCTGCTGGCCTCTCGATCACCTTGGTACCGGTGCTGATGGGCTACTGGATTCGTGGGCATATCCCCAGCGAACAACAGAACCCCTTGAATCGTTGGCTGATCGGTGCATACCGGCCGGTGCTGGAGTGGGTGCTGGCTTGGCCTAAGGTGACCCTAGCGCTGGCCTTGCTAGTGTTTTTGTCCAGTCTCTGGCCCCTCAGCAGACTCGGAGGAGAGTTTCTGCCGCCGATGGACGAGGGCGACTTGTTGTACATGCCATCAGCCCTGCCCGGCTTGCCGGCCAGCAAGGCCACCCAGCTGCTGCAGCAAACCAACCGGATGATCCTCACGGTGCCCGAAGTGGCACGGGTATTCGGCAAGGCCGGGCGAGCAGAGACCGCCACCGATCCAGCACCGCTGGAAATGTTCGAGACCACGGTGCAGTTCAAACCACGCGATCAATGGCGCGCGGGGATGACACCCGAAAAGCTGATCGAGGAACTGGATCGCGCGGTAAAAGTTCCGGGGCTGTCCAATATCTGGGTGCCGCCCATCCGCAACCGCATCGACATGCTGGCGACGGGGATCAAGAGCCCCATTGGGGTGAAAGTGTCCGGAACCTCCTTGGTCGACATCGAGCGCATAACGCGCGATATCGAGGCCGTGGCCAAAGAGGTGCCTGGGGTGAGTTCGGCCTTGGCAGAACGCCTTACTGGCGGCCGTTACGTGGACATCCAGATCGATCGACTGGCCGCGGCGCGCTATGGCCTGAGCATCGCCGATGTGCAGGCGGTGGTATCGGGCGCCATCGGCGGCAGCAATATTGGTGAGACGGTTGAAGGACTGGCCCGCTTCCCGATCAACCTGCGCTATCCCAAGGAGTGGCGAGACAGTCCGCAGGCACTACGGCGTATGCCGATCCTCACGCAAGCCGGCCAGCAGATCACCTTGGGCACCGTCGCCCAGGTTAGTCTGACCGAAGGGCCACCAATGCTGCGCAGCGAGAACGGGCGTCTGTCCGGTTGGGTGTATGTCGATGTCCGTGGGCGCGACCTGGCATCGACCGTGCGCGAGTTGCAGCAACGCGTAGCTGAGCAGGTACAACTCGATGCTGGCATGACCGTCTCCTACTCCGGTCAGTTCGAGTTCCTGGAGCGCGCCAATGCACGGCTGGCCTGGGTGGTACCGGCGACCTTGTTGATCATCTTCGTGCTGCTTTACCTGACCTTCAGCCGCTTCGGTGAGGCCCTACTGATCATGGCCACCCTGCCCTTCGCCCTATCGGGCGGCATCTGGCTGCTCTACTGGTTCGGCTTCAACCTGTCGGTTGCCACTGGGGTCGGCTTTATCGCCTTGGCCGGCGTCTCGGCGGAATTTGGGGTGATCATGCTGCTGTACCTGAAGAATGCCTGGCATGCACGTATGGATGCCGGGCGCAGTGGTGACCCGGCACTACTGGAGGCAATTCGTGAAGGCGCAGTGCTGCGCGTGCGGCCTAAGGTGATGACGGTGGCCGTGATCATCGCCGGCCTGCTGCCGATCCTCTGGGGCGGTGGTGCCGGTTCCGAGGTGATGAAGCGCATCGCCGCGCCCATGGTCGGCGGCATGATTACCGCGCCACTGATGTCCATGCTGGTTTTGCCGGCCGCCTACTGGCTGATGCGAAGGCAGCGTACACAGAAGGTTCGCGCACCGCAGGAGCTATAGCTTTACAACCCCGGGCAAGCCACGCGCCAAGCTGACTCGCCCGGGTAACGCGGCAGGAAGCATTACGGCGATGTAACTTTGACTTCATTTTTATGACAGGTCGAGCGGATATATTTTAATCACCACCTTGAAGGAGTGATTAAACATGAAAAGCCTCAAAGTTATTGCAGCACTTGCCGTTATGGTTGTTTCCTCTACCGCTCTGGCAGAAGGCGGTGCTGATCGTGTTTATGGACGGATGATTCAGGCCAATGAGCAGGCCATGCAAGAGTATGCTGCCGCTAACGGAAAGAATCCGCCTGAAGTCATTCATTACCGCTACGGCATGAAGCTCGATATCGCTAAGGTCGTGGCCACTACCTCAACGGACTCTAGCTGCAATGTGATGCCGGCCCAGATGACCTACGAGGACTCCAACGGCGATCTGAATATTCTTGAATACCGTGCAGCCGGAACAGGTTGCCGGAACCAAAACTAATAAATGACATCGCGCTGACTGAAAAGTAATTTTCAAGACACCCTGACGTTATTTGGCATGTGGGAATATGGCCAAGGTGCGCCTGGTTATGCCCGGTGCGCTTGGCACATATATGCGACCACACAATGACAACTGCCAATAACATCAGGAGCATTTATGAATAACAGGACCCTGTTAGGGAATCTCCGAACAAGCCTTCAGTTATGCGAGAATCCCCGCAACACCTGATCCGAGCCGCCCATGAGCCAGAT
>NZ_JBIGLU010000071.1:0-9601 GCF_043658375.1 Pseudomonas sp. PsB
GCCCGACGGCCATGGCGGCTGGCTGCTTCGGGGGGCTTGCCTTGGGCAGGGCTGCAGCTTAGGTTGATGACATTGGTGTATAGCCTGCCTCATAAATACCTCTCCATGGGACGCCTACAGTATGAAACCCGTGATCATTAGCCCAAGCGATCTCGTCGTGAAACAGAGGTCGATATGGTTCATCTAGGATGACAATGCATTGCGACTCATTGTCGTACCAGTCAGAGCAGTGGTCTGCATTTTCAGAAAGTTTCAATCTCGACCGAGGCATCTCATTAGCAAGGGGGGCGCGCAGGCCTGTCACAGCCATAAAATTAAGAGCGAGAGCCACCTTTTTTGCCATCCTCACGCCGTCGAGCTCGTTGTAATAGTCACCCCTACGTTCGAGATGATCAGGTGAATCCAGTCGAAAGTAGTCTATATACGGAGTCCGATATAGGGCCCTACCGGGTAGGATCTCCTTCAAGGGGACAGGCAACAGGAATTTGACGGTGGTCCGCCCCGATCGCAGGATAGAGCCGCGATCAACTGAACTTGGGACGTCTTCACGTTCTGCCCAGTAGAACGTCACAAATGTCTGTTGTAGTTTGTACTCGGATTCGCCCAAAACTGACTGGGCATGGCGCAGGTTCTGAAATCCAGCTTTCTGTGCAGCTTCATCTAGGGCTGCATGATGCGGAATGCCTCGCGCAGTTTTGATGAACTTGGCCAGACGTTTAATACCTGCAAGGGTGGTAGGGCGAGTCTGTTCGGTTGCCATGACTTATCTCCGGCCCTACTTGTTACAGCGTCACCCGTCCACCGCTGCGCACCAGGGCCAAAGATATGGGCCAAGGTTGGAGACAACTGGCAGTGCTGCTCGTGCAGCTTCGCGAGGACGGGTAGCCGGCGCCTGCAGGGAGCCATATCAAATTGTAGGTCGCGGCAGTTGTTTCGTCGATAAAGCCTCACCAGGGAGCACGGTTACCGTAACCAACGGGCTTCCGCGGAACCTCTCCCTATAACAACATAGCTGACGACGCTACAACCGCCATCCTGAACCTCCTCTCCAAAACCCCACCCATTGAGGCGCACTAGGCGCACTTCCCTCAAACGAAGGGCGCTACCTGATCACCTCCTATAACAACATAACCTAGGATGTTCAGACCATTTCTGCGTTCCTCCTGCACCATTTCCACCAACCTGATCCTCCCCATCGCATAGCCGACCCTCATAGCTGTCCAACCTCTTTCCTTTTTTCTTTCCTTTCTTTTCTTTCCTTTTCCCCATTTATTTCCACGCGCGGCGCAGGCAACCCGGCACCGGCAGGTGGGCCCTTAAAAGGGTTGGACAGGGTAAGGGGTATCAGGAGGGGCGCCGCCCTCAGGCACACCGCAGGTTATGTTGTTATAGATGTCTCCGGATTCGGGCGACCTGCCAAGGGCGAGGGTAGTAGGCCAGGTTGGGCTTTTGCAGGGGGAACCGCAGAATTCGGAAAAAATCGTACGCTAAGCTAACGGTGTTCTCGTGACAGCTCTTTGACTAGGCTTTCTAAGGGGTCGTCTCAGAAAACGGAAAATAAAGCACGCTAAGGCATAGCCGAACCTGCCAAGCTTGCTCCACCCTGTAGTGACGCGATCAGCGGGCAGGAAACGTTCCCCCTTCGCGCATGGCAGGCGCACACCAACTCAGACAGCACGGCCTCCATGCGCGCCAGGTCAGCCATTTTCTCGCGCACGTCCTTGAGCTTGTGCTCGGCCAGACTGCTGGCTTCCTCGCAATGGGTGCCATCCTCCAGCCGCAGCAGCTCGGCGATCTCATCCAGGCTGAAGCCCAGCCGCTGGGCTGATTTCACGAAGCGCACCCGCGTTACATCCGCCTCGCCATAGCGGCGGATGCTGCCATAGGGCTTGTCAGGCTCCAGCAACAAGCCCTTGCGCTGATAGAAACGGATGGTCTCCACATTGACCCCGGCCGCCTTGGCGAAAACGCCAATGGTCAGGTTCTCCAAATTGTTTTCCATATCGCTTGACTCCGTACATGAGTACGGAAGTAAGGTTACGCTATCCAATTTCAATTCGAAAGGACAAGCGCATGTCTGAACCAAAAACCGGGCGCGGCGCGCTCTTCACTGGAGGGCTTGCCGCCATCCTCGCCTCGGCTTGCTGCCTCGGGCCGTTGGTTCTGATCGCCTTGGGGTTCAGCGGCGCTTGGATCGGCAACTTGGCGGTGTTGGAACCCTATCGCCCCATCTTTATCGGCGTGGCGCTGGTGGCGTTGTTCTTCGCCTGGCGGCGCATCTACCGGCAGGCAGCGGCCTGCAAACCGGGTGAGGTCTGCGCGATTCCCCAAGTGCGAGCTACTTACAAGCTCATTTTCTGGATCGTGGCCGCGCTGGTTCTGGTCGCGCTCGGATTTCCCTACGTCATGCCATTTTTCTACTGATCGGAGTTCACCATGAAGAAACTGTTTGCCTCCCTCGCCCTCGCCGCCGTTGTTGCCCCCGTCTGGGCCGCCACCCAGACCGTCACGCTGTCCGTACCGGGCATGACCTGCTCCGCCTGCCCGATCACTGTCAAGAAGGCGATTTCCAAGGTCGAAGGCGTCAGCAAAGTTGACGTGACTTTCGAGACACGCCAAGCGGTCGTCACCTTCGACGATGCCAAGACCAGCGTGCAGAAGCTGACCAAGGCAACCGCAGACGCGGGCTATCCGTCCAGCGTCAAGCAGTGAGTCACTGAAAACGGCACCGCAGCACAACGGACGTCATTGTCTGGCGCCACAAACGATAAAGGATCTGTTGCATGACCCATCTAAAAATCACCGGCATGACTTGCGACTCGTGCGCGGCGCACGTCAAGGAAGCGCTGGAAAAAGTGCCAGGCGTGCAGTCGGCGCTGGTGTCCTATCCGAAGGGCACAGCGCAACTCGCCATCGTGCCGGGCACATCGCCGGACGCGCTGACTGCCGCCGTGGCCGGACTGGGCTACAAGGCAACGCTAGCCGATGCGCCACTGGCGGACAACCGCGTCGGACTGCTCGACAAGGTGCGGGGATGGATGGCCGCCGCCGAAAAGCACAGTGGCAACGAGCCCCCGGTGCAGGTAGCGGTCATTGGCAGCGGTGGAGCCGCGATGGCGGCGGCGCTGAAGGCCGTCGAGCAAGGCGCGCAGGTCACGCTGATCGAGCGCGGCACCATCGGCGGCACCTGCGTCAATGTCGGCTGTGTGCCGTCCAAGATCATGATCCGCGCCGCCCACATCGCCCATCTGCGCCGGGAAAGCCCGTTCGATGGCGGTATTGCGGCAACTGTGCCTACGATTGACCGCAGTAAGCTGCTGGCCCAGCAGCAGGCCCGCGTCGACGAACTGCGGCACGCCAAGTACGAAGGCATCCTGGGCGGTAATCCGGCCATCACCGTTGTGCACGGTGAGGCGCGCTTCAAGGACGACCAGAGCCTTACCGTCCGTTTGAACGAGGGTGGCGAGCGCGTCGTGATGTTCGACCGCTGCCTGGTCGCCACGGGTGCCAGCCCGGCGGTCCCGCCGATTCCGGGGTTGAAAGAGTCACCCTACTGGACTTCCACCGAGGCCCTGGCGAGCGACACCATTCCCGAACGCCTTGCCGTAATCGGCTCGTCGGTGGTGGCGCTGGAGCTGGCGCAAGCCTTTGCCCGGCTGGGCAGCAAGGTCACGGTCCTGGCGCGCAATACCTTGTTCTTCCGTGAAGACCCGGCCATCGGCGAGGCGGTGACAGCCGCTTTCCGTGCCGAGGGCATCGAGGTGCTGGAGCACACGCAAGCCAGCCAGGTCGCCCATATGGACGGTGAATTCGTGCTGACCACCACGCACGGTGAATTGCGCGCCGACAAACTGCTGGTTGCCACCGGTCGGACACCGAACACGCGCAGCCTCGCGCTGGACGCAGCGGGGGTCACTGTCAATGCGCAAGGTGCCATCGTCATCGACCAAGGCATGCGCACGAGCAACCCGAACATCTACGCGGCCGGCGACTGCACCGACCAGCCGCAGTTCGTCTATGTGGCGGCAGCGGCCGGCACCCGTGCCGCGATCAACATGACCGGCGGCGATGCGGCGCTCGACCTGACCGCAATGCCGGCCGTGGTGTTCACCGATCCGCAAGTGGCGACCGTGGGCTACAGCGAGGCGGAAGCCCACCACGACGGGATCGAGACCGACAGCCGCACCTTGACCTTGGACAACGTGCCGCGTGCGCTCGCCAACTTCGACACACGCGGCTTCATCAAGTTGGTTATCGAGGAAGGCAGCCATCGGCTGATCGGCGTACAGGCGGTCGCGCCGGAAGCGGGTGAACTGATCCAGACGGCGGCTCTGGCCATTCGCAACCGCATGACGGTGCAGGAACTGGCCGACCAGTTGTTCCCCTACCTGACGATGGTCGAGGGGTTGAAGCTCGCGGCGCAGACCTTCAACAAGGATGTGAAGCAGCTTTCCTGCTGCGCCGGGTGAGAAAAAGGAGGTGTTCAATGAACGCCTACACGGTGTCCCGGCTGGCTCTTGATGCCGGGGTGAGCGTGCATATCGTGCGCGACTACCTGCTGCGCGGATTGCTGCGCCCGGTGGCGTGCACACCAGGCGGCTACGGCTTGTTCGATGACGCCGCCTTGCAACGGCTGTGCTTCGTGCGGGCGGCCTTCGAGGCGGGCATCGGCCTCGACGCGCTGGCGCGGCTGTGCCGGGCGCTGGATGCGGCGGACGGCGACGAAGCGGCCGCGCAGCTTGCCCTGCTGCGTCAGTTCGTCGAGCGTCGGCGCGAAGCGTTGGCCGATCTGGAAGTGCAGTTGGCCACCCTGCCGACCGAGCCGGCACAGCACGCGGAGAGTCTGCCATGAACAACCCCGAGCGCTTGCCGTCCGAGACGCACAAACCGATCACCGGCTACCTGTGGGGCGGACTGGCTGTGCTGACTTGCCCCTGCCACCTGCCCATCCTCGCTGTCGTGCTGGCCGGCACAACCGCCGGTGCTTTCCTCGGCGAGCATTGGGTCATCGCGGCGCTCGGTTTGACCGGCCTGTTCCTTCTGTCCCTGTCGCGGGCGTTGCGGGCATTCAGGGAAAGAGAATGAGCGCTTTCCGGCCGGATGGATGGACGACGCCGGAACTGGCCCAAGCGGTCGAGCGCGGGCAGCTTGAACTGCACTACCAGCCCGTCGTCGATCTGCGCAGTGGTGGGATTGTCGGCGCGGAAGCCCTGTTGCGCTGGCGTCATCCGACGCTTGGACTATTGCCACCGGGCCAGTTCCTGCCCGTGGTCGAATCGTCCGGCCTGATGCCTGAAATCGGCGCTTGGGTGCTGGGCGAAGCCTGCCGCCAGATGCGTGACTGGCGAATGCTGGCATGGCGACCGTTCCGGCTGGCCGTCAATGCTTCGGCGAGCCAAGTGGGACCGGACTTCGACGGGTGGGTAAAGGGCGTGCTGGCTGATGCCGAGTTGCCCGCCGAGTATCTCGAAATCGAGCTGACCGAATCGGTCGCGTTTGGTGATCCGGCGATCTTCCCCGCCCTGGACGCCTTGCGGCAGATCGGTGTGCGCTTCGCCGCCGATGACTTCGGGACGGGGTATTCCTGTCTGCAACATCTGAAGTGCTGCCCAATCAGCACGCTCAAGATCGACCAATCGTTTGTCGCCGGGCTCGCCAACGACCGCCGCGACCAAACCATCGTGCACACCGTGATTCAGCTTGCGCACGGGCTGGGCATGGATGTGGTGGCTGAAGGCGTGGAAACATCGGCGAGTCTTGATCTATTGCGACAAGCGGACTGCGACACAGGACAAGGCTTCCTGTTCGCGAAGCCAATGCCGGCGGCGGCATTCGCCGTCTTCGTCAGTCAATGGAGGGGTGCCACCATGAATGCAAGTGACTCGACCACCACCAGTTGCTGCGTGTGCTGCAAGGAAATCCCGCTCGATGCCGCCTTCACCCCGGAAGGCGCGGAATACGTCGAGCACTTCTGCGGGTTGGAGTGTTATCAACGCTTCGAAGCGCGTGCCAAGACAGGGAACGAAACCGATGCCGATCCGAACGCCTGCGACTCGCTACCGTCAGATTGAGGCATACCCTAACTGGATGTCAGGCAGGGCCGCTGTCGTTTTCAGAAGACGACCGCACCATCCGACTGGATGTAACGCCTGGTGTGCATACGGCTCCTGACAGCCCAATATCAGGAGTCGTCTGCACCAATCTCGACTATGCTCAATACTCGTGTGCACCAAAGCGAGGTTTGGGCATGACATCAGACACTCCACCGATTGCCGCGCAAGGCGTGGCCACCCTGCCCGACGAGGCATGGGCGCAAGCCCGGCACCGGACGGAAATCATCGGGCCACTGGCAGCGCTTGAGGTGGTCGGGCATGAAGCCGCCGATGAGGCAGCCCAAGCGCTGGGCCTGTCCCGGCGACAGGTATATGTCCTGATCCGTCGCGCCCGGCAGGGTACTGGCCTGGTAACAGACCTGACGCCCGGCCGATCCGGCGGCGGCAAAGGCAAGGGGCGCTTGCCGGAACCGGTCGAGCGCATCATCCGCGAGCTGCTGCAAAAGCGCTTCCTGACCAAGCAGAAACGCAGCCTGGCGGCGTTCCACCGCGAAGTCGCGCAGGCGTGCAAAAGGGGTTTGGGGAGCAGTGGAACCAAAAACCAACGTAAGGCTTAGCTAGAGTTCACCGCTGCCGAAAATAGGGGCGGTTATCCAGACTTTGTTTTACTGAACGACTTTTCTGCACTGCTTTTCATGCGTTTGGACGGCCTGGCGTCAGTGCCTGCCAGGGTTCGACAAAAGGATGGTTTTCCCGAACTAACCAGACGCCACAAGGGTTTGCGGGCAGGCGCTGGGCTTAAGTGCACTTTCTGTTCCGTTGCTCCCCAAACCCCTTTGCCGCGGCGCGTGCCTTGGTCCGAGCTTGCTCGAAGGCCAGCAGTACGCGCCGGGCTTCTTCTAGGAAGACCTGTCCCGCCAATGTGAGACGAACACCGCGTGGCGAGCGGTCGAGCAGCGACACCCCTAGATCCGCCTCCATCTGGTGGATCGTGCGCGACAGTGGAGACTGTTCGATGTGCAGCCGTCGAGCGGCTCGGCCGAAGTGCAGTTCCTCTGCCACGGCGATGAAGCAGCGAAGATGGCGTATGTTCATGCTTGCTCCCTACTGATTTAATCAGTCCATATGATCGTAGGGAGCCGCATAGGTGCGGATGAGTCACGTCTGTATAGGGATGAGAACCATTCTGGGGGCGATGTTCGACTGCTTTTCGCCCACGTCTACGCCCACGGCGACCCGTCACGCACAATCACCTTGACACCGCGCTATACAGGGCATGTGCGACTGCCGCGCCCACGTCGCCGCTTCTTCGCACGAGAACGATAGTGAAGTGGTCCATGAGCCGTCAGACCCGACGTGCTGATAAAGGGGCTGACGAATCATGCCGAGTTCCTGGCATAGCTCACTGACTTTCGTCCCGGACTGGCCCATGGCCGCCATCGCCAAGCGGACTTTCGCCGCCTTCATCTTGAATGGCGCACCGCCTTTGCGACCCCGTGCCCGGGCCGCTACCAGCCCAGCCTTGGCGTGCTCCGAGATCAGTTCCCGTTCGAATTCCGCAAGGGCGGCAAGAATTCCAAACGCCAGCCTGCCGGCAGGCGTCGTGGTGTCGATGGAAGCGCCATGACCCGTGAGCACCTTGAACCCGATGCCGTGTTGCGTCAGGTCATGCGCTGTGTTTATGAGATGGCGTAAATTCCCGCCGAGCCTGTCAAGTTCCCACCCTACCAGGGTGTCGCCTTCGCGCAGCGCCTTGAGCATCGCCGTCAGGCTAGGCCGAGCATCAAGCTTCTTCCCTGATGAGTGGTCCTCGTAGGCATGCGCCAGGTTGACGCCAGCGGCAATAAGCGCGTCCCGTTGCAAGTTAACGCTCAGCGCGCCGTCCGACTTCGATACTCGCATGTAGCCTGCTGCCCGATCCACTGCAGCAGGAACGCCGGCAGGGCGGTGTCTTTACAAACACATCATCATTGGATAATATGATGATATGAAGAAGGCTGGAACTGATATTTTGAATGAGGGAGCTTTACACCCACGAACGGTGAGCCCAAGCGCGCTTCGCCGCAAAGCTGAACACATGGCGAAGCTCTGCCGCGGACTGTCGGACCCATCCCGTCTGTCAATCCTTGAGGCATTGCGTTCGGGGACGCTCACCGTCAGCGAAATCGTCCAAGCGACCGGCATGACGCAGTCCAATGTCTCGAACCACTTGGGCGGTCTATACGACTGCGGTCTGGTTCGCCGCGATCAGGAGGGACGTTTCGTGCGCTATCGCCTGAGCGATCCGCGTGTCGAGATGCTTCTGCGCCTTTCCGAGGAACTTCTGGCTGATACGGCCCGTGGCGTGATTGGCTGTACGGAAATCGGGCCTCACGAGGACGGGGTATGACCAATATGAGGACGGGGTATGACCAATATGAGTAAGACGTCGGATGTCGAGACCATCGCCGCACCCACTTGCGGGCGTGTGGACAATTGTGTTTCTGGGTCGCCGGGAAACGCCAGGATTGCCGCGCCGGCGGGGCGCGGTACGTGGTTGCTCTTGGGCGTCGCGATCCTTGGCGAGATTTCTGGCGCGATCAGCCTTCGGTTCAGCGAAGGCTTCACCCAACTCTTTCCCACGGCCGTGGCGCTCGCATCGTTTGCACTCGCGCTCTACTTGGTGAGCCGCGTCATGCGCACGTTACCGGTTAGCGTGGCCTATCCGGTCTGGGCCGGTGTAGGGACCGCTGGGGTGACACTAATCGGCGTGCTTGAACTGGGCGAGTCGCTCGGAGCGCTAAAGGGTCTCGGCGTCGTACTGGTTGTTGCTGGCGTCGTTATTCTCAACATCGCATCTGAAAAAAGGAGCGGCTGCTAATGTCAAAATCGTTGCCCAAGGTCTGGGAAGCAACCGTCAATGGAGGTAATCCATGAATTCGGCGTGGCTGCTTTTAGGTGTGGCGATCATCTGTGAAATATCGGCTGCGATCGCCCTGCGTTTTAGCGATGGCTTCACCAAGGTTTTTCCGACCGTTTTGGCCATCGTAGCTTTTGGAATGGCCTTTTATACCGTGAGTGTTGCGATGAAAACGCTCCCAGTAAGCATCGCATATCCGGTTTGGGCGGGCGCCGGTACCGCGGGCGTCGCTCTTCTTGGCGTATTGGCGCTGCGCGAGCCTGCGAGCATCAGCAAAGGAATCGGTGTTGCTTTGGTTGTCGCAGGGGTCGTGCTCTTGAACATCGCTTCGGGTGGAGCAGCATGAAGCACGCTGCTCTCATACGCTTGAACTCTCTGTATCTCTTGGTGGCTGCTGCCAATTGCCATTGCGCGTCTGCCGCTGGACGTTGCCCACTTGAGCGGCTGGTGGCAGTGGCCGAAACCAAGTGGTTACATTCCGTCCGACATGGCCGCATGGCGGTGGATTTCAATGACAGTGGGCTGTCACACCTGTCTTGACGAAATGATTGCTCGCAATGTCATTCTTAAATGGGTATACGGATTTAATGGTTGATGGGGCACCTTCACCCCATCAATCTGATACCACCCTCAGATGGTTGATAGATCG